>NZ_JBHXSK010000016.1:14358-217427 GCF_042716195.1 Streptomyces sp. NPDC058683 | reverse complement strand
CCTGTGGCCGGGCCGGGTGCGGCCCGGCCACAGGTTGGCCGGTTGGGTTTCCGTGGCTGTGCTCAGCCTTCGACCTCGTACTGGCCGACCGTCCGGAAGTATCGGAGGGCTTCTGGGCTGCCGTCGTCGAGGACCGCCTGGATCGCGTCGTACATGGCGTCGCTGATGTTCGGGTCCGTGAGCATATGGACGATGTACACGGAGTCGTCCTCGGCCTGTGCGAGCCGGTATCCGGTCCACCGGAAGTAGCTCAGTGCTTCGGCAGTACCGGCATCGAGGGCGGCGTTGGCCTCCTTGATCACCCTCTTGTCACCGTTCTGCGTGGCCACGAAGAGGATGTGGGCCACGGCCACGGAGTCGTCCTCGACCTGGGCCTGTGCGTACCCCGTCTCCAGGAAGGCGCGCAGCGCTTCCGGGGTGTTGGCGTCGAGGGCGGCGTTGGCCGCCTTGATCACCCGCTTGTCACCGTTCTGGGTGGCCACGGCGAGGACATGGGCGACCGCGACGGAGTCGTCCTCGGCCTGGGCGAGGCGGCATCCCGTCTCCAGGAAGGCACGCATGTCGTCCGCCGTACCGCTCAGCGCCTCGTTGGCCTCGCGCAGAACGCCCGTCCCGGCGTTGTCGTCCGTGAGGATGTCCTGGATCGCGACCCTGACTTGGTCGTCCGTCAGCTCGTCGACGGGGGTCCCGGTGTCGGACGAGACGTCCGGGCAAGCCGTGGCAGGCGTGGGTGTGACGGGCGTGGTGGACGCGACGGGCGTGGCCGACGTGGACGCGTCGGCGGCGAAGGCCGGTGCGGTGAAGAGGAGGGCGGGCGTCAGAACGGTCGCGGCGACCAGCATCGCGGCGCGGGTCGGTCTCATGGATGTACCTCCGTACTCGGTGTGTCGTTCGGTATGAAGCATCCACATGCCAGGTACATAGATCAACACCGTTTGCGGCAGCGGCGCCATCGAACCGATCCCCAACTGCCCAGGTGTGGTGATGAGTTCGGACTTTGCCGACACTAGCGTCCGCTGCCCGCCCCGAACCCTCGGTCGGGTTTCGCGAGCATGGGAACCAGGGCCGGCGTGGTGACCGCGGACAGCCGGGCCCCGCTGTCGGTGACCTCCAAGACGCCAAAGGCCAGGACTACAGGCGACATGGCACTGCGAACCGTAGAGATCGACTGGCCGCCCAGAAACCACCGGAAGGCGGGTGAGCGGAGCGGCTGCCCGGGCACGGGGTCAGTACGAGATACCGGTAGTGCGTCCCTATCGGACGGTTCTCCGATGGCTGGACCAAGTGTTCGATCGGCCCCTTGTCGGGGGGACGGCCTGATGTAGCTCAGGACAGGTCCCGGGCAGCGGCGGTCCGATCAACCGACCTCGAGACAGAGGCGCCGTTACCGCCATCCGCTGGACCAGTGTCAGATTCCCGATCCAGGCGTCAGTCTCGCGCCCGAAAACGGGCCGCCAAGAACTGCTCGAACGTCACCTTGCCCACGGCCCGCTTCGGCGTCAGATGCCCGCCCGCCCGGAGTCTGCGATAGGTCTTGCCGGCCAGGCGCACGTTCAGCAGGGCACGGCGCCGGCCGCTCGCACGCAGATAGGCCCGGGCCAGCTCCGGAACCGTACGAACCTGAGGGCCGCCCATGTCCGGCGCTCGCCCCGCGGGCGCCCCGGTTGCGAGTTCGGCCAGCCGGGCAGCGACCTCAGCCGCGTCGATCGGCTGGTCGGCGACTCCCGCCGGGAGCAGCATGACCGGCAGCTTGGCCGAGCCTTGCAGGAGTTGCAGTACCAGGTCGTGGAATTGCGTCGTACGCAGCACGGTCCAGCCGAGCTCCGACTGCTCGATCAGCCTCTCGACGGCGAGCTTGGTTCGGTAGTAGCCGAGCGGCACCCGGTGTCCTCCGCCTCCTCGGCGGAACCGAGCAGCCGGTAGGCGAGGCTGAACATACGAGGGCGATGGGAGGTGAACTCCTCGGCAGTCCCTGGTACTGGCGTCACACGCCTACCCTGCCAGAGACGCGAAACCCTCCGGCATGTGGCCGGGACACCGGCGCGTGTACGGCACCAGGCGGGCGTCTGACTCCGGGCCTCATCATGATCAGGCCCAGGAACATGCCCTGGAAAGCTGTCGTCAAAGTGGGGGAGCTCCGCCAGCGGGACGCCACGGAGCCGGTCCAGCTGCGCATCGACGTCGACCACCTCGTACGCGCCGTCAACCAGCTGATCGTGGAGAACCGGCAACTGCGTGGTGCGCTGTCCCAACCCGGAGCCGGCGCCATCGGGGCATTGCCGCCCCGACCTCACCCCGACCGGATCCCGTGATCGACTTCGCGGGCCCGCTGGATCTTTCGAAGGCCGAAGATGCGGCCGATTAGGGTCGAGGGTATGACGACGCCCCTTGCTGACAGTGCCTTCGATTCGCTTCGCCTCGACGCCGTGCCCGACCAGGAGACGCTGCGCCGGGTCTACGAACGCCCAGGCGACGCGGCCGTGCGCAAGCAGATGACCGAACTCACCGAGCAGACCCGGCGGTTGATCGGACTCTCATCACTGGTCCTGGTCGCCAGCGCGGACGCCGAGGGCAACTGTGACGTCTCCCCGCGCGGCGGACCCGCCGGGTTCGTCGCCGTCCTGGACGCCCGGACGGTGGCGATACCGGACGCGACCGGCAACAAGCGTCTGGACACCCTGCAGAACGTCATCGCCACCGGACGGGCCGGGCTGCTGTTCGTCATCCCGGGGCGTACCACGACGCTCAGGGTGAACGGCCGGGCCTGCGTCTCCACTCGCTCGGAGTTGCTGTCGCAGCTGACCGCCGTGGGCAAGCCGCCGGCCAGTGCGTTGGTGGTGGGGATCGAGGAGGTCTACCCGCACTGCCCCAAGTCGCTGCTGCGCAGCGGTGCCTGGAAGCCGGAGCAGTGGCTGCCGACGGACGCCCAGCCGACCTCGGCCGAGGTGACGCTGGCCCAGTTGCGGATGCCGGATCTGACGATCGCCGACATCGAGCAGGCGGAGGCGGACTCGCTGAAGTACCGGTACGAGTAAGCTCGTCTGTTAACCCCAATGCCGTTGACTCAGCTCTTGGGTCCGGGTGCTTCGGCTGGGATGACCTGCAGTGATTCGATCGGGCGTCGACGCGGCTGGGGTGGCCGCGGCCGGTCGGATCCGTCCGCCCTGTGGATCACCAAGACCCTCTACACTCCCATCGACGTCGTCCGCGCCGTCGTCCGCGCCGCCCACACCATCACGCTCCGCCGCGCCCACCCCACGCCGGTCCGATGCACCGTCCAACAGGGATGGAGCGGCCCCCGAACGTGCCATCGCAGCAGCCCGCGCACGCCCCAACGACAGCGGCCTGCTCGGCGACCTCATGAACGCCGGCGACGGTACCGGCGCCCGTAGTGACGACGAACTGCACTACCAGGTCGTCACGTTCTTCATCACCGGCACAACACCGCGTGGTCGGGACGCAGTTGTTGGCCGGCCGCTTCCAAACCGAGGCCGTCCAGCCGGCAGAACGTCGTCAGGTCGGCAGGGCGGAAGGTGGCGTCACGCGCGAGCCCGGGGCGCAACCGCGGTCTTCGGGGATCGGTGATCGTCCGGTGGCGTCTGGCCGGTCAGGTGCGGTCGTGGAGCGTGACCTGGTAGCCGTCGGGGTCGGCGAAGGTGAAGGTCCGGCCGAAGGGGCCGTCGATCGGTGCGGAGACGATGGTGTGACCGTCGGCGACGAGAGCATCGTGAATGGCCTGGACGTCGGTGGCGTGGAGCCAGATGGCGGCACCGATGCCGGGCTGGGCGACGGATGCGAGATCGGTGCCGGGAACGATGTCGCGGAGTGCGAACGCGATCGGCTTCGTCTCGAAGACGACGGCGTGCGGAGGTCCGGCCTGCGAGCGGACGAGGCCGAGGTACTGCTCGTAGAACGCCTGCGAAGCGTCGAGGTCGCGCGCTTGGAGCGAGATGAAGTCGGGGCCGGTGGCGGGCATGATGATGCTCCTCTTTTCGTGTTTTCGTGTCAGCTTTCTGACACAGGAAATCTATGTCAGAATGCTGACATGAATCAAGACGGTGTCGACCTGGAGACGTCACTGGGCTACCTGCTGAAAGAGGCGTCGAGCGTCCTCCGCGCGGCCATGGAGGAGGTGCTGCGGCCGCTCGGGATGAGCGTGACGCACTACTCCTGCCTTGAGCTGCTGGCCCAACGACCGGGCTTGTCGAACTCCGAGCTCGCGCGGGGCGCGTTCGTGACACGGCAGACGATGAACGTGCTGCTCCAGGCACTGGAACGAGACGGCTACGTGACCAGGCCTGCGGAGGCACCCGTCGGGAAGGTTCTTCCCACGCGGCTCACGCCCCGCGGCCGACAGAGCCTGGAGAAGGCGACCGTAGCGGTCCGGTCCGTCGAGGTCAGAATGCTGGCAGGCATGACCGAGACCGAGCGGTCAGGCGCGTTCCGGATCCTGCAGAGCATGATCCACTCCCTGCGCGACGGCAAGGACGGCGCATAGCTCGTTCCCCGGCGCACGTCTCGTCGCGCCCGGACAGGAGTGCGGCCGAGCGTGAAAATTCGTGCGGCGACCTCGAAAACCGACAGACCCCGACTACACCCTCTTCTGCTTCTGCGATGAGCCGTCAACGGGCCTCCGAGATGGGTGGGAGGGGGTCAGTGGTGGCGGCTGCGCCGGCGACCGCCCGGCAAGTCACGGGGCGTCGGTAGGATCAGCGCTCTCATGGGGGTGCGATGCGGACATCAGGGCGGGGCGGCGAGGAGCAGAAGTACGCGCTGACCTCGGACGAGGACGACAGCGACTTCTGGGGCTTTGCTCACGAGGCCGAGGGGTTGTTCACGCCGCTGCCCGACGAAGAGGGTGCACGCCGAGTGCGCCTCGCGGGCTGTCTCCCGCAGGGTGGCCTACTGAAGCGCGTTGGCCATGTCGGCAGCCTTTGTGCCGTGGCAGGGAATGCCTGGTTCGACCTCCTCGACGGGGACGGTGCCACCATAGGGTCCTACTTCGTCAACGACGTCACCGTCGTCGATGCCAATCCCTCCACCTGCGGGGCCGGCCTCGTCGACCTCACGATGACGCTGTGGTGCGAGAACGCCCTGGCAGGAGCGGAACGAGTGTGGGACCTGGTCCGCACGGGTCACCTGAATCGCACCGGCATGTGGCACGACCTCGCGCCCGAGGACAGACATGCGTGGCTGTCGGTGGCGCTGTGGTCCCGGGAGTACCAGCGCCAGGGAAGGCCCGACGCTCCCGCAGGCCAGTTGTTCACCTTGGACGGCCGGCACGTCGTTGACAGGGACAGCTTCTACTGCGCGATCGGGGAAGCCGTCAACGGGCCCGGCGGGTACTTCGGCTGGAACCTTGACGCTCTGGACGACTGCCTGAGAGGCGGCTGGGGCGCCACCAATCCGTTCACCTTGCACTGGGATTCCTCGGCCGAGGCCAGGACACGGTTGGTGGAGCGCGTGCCCACCGACGATGGCGACGTTTCGCTGTTCGACCTGCTCCTGGAAATCTTCAAGGAACGGGGCGCAAGCGTCATCCTTCGGTGATACTTGGTCGCCTTGAGGCATCGGCGTGGGAAAGGTCATTTCGACTCCTGCGGACGGCGGCGTGCGGGGATGCCGAGCGCGACCGGTGGTCGCTGGGCTCGGCGCTGGGTCTCGTTGCGCTTGGCGCGGAGGAAGGTGAGGGTGAGGTCGATGCCGTCGATCTCGCCGATCCAGCCCTCGCGCTCGGCCTCGGCGATGCGGGCGACGAGGTTGTCGCGGATCTCCTCCAACCGGCCGCGCTGGGCCGGGTCCGGCCGGAGGAGCGAGCAACGAACGCAGGCTTCTCCGAACTTTGGGACCGTTCCGTCCCCAAGCCTCTGATCTGCAGGTCTCTGAAGCCGAATTGGCGACGCCAGAGGCATCACAGCGAGATGTTCCGGAGAGCGAGAGCCGCTCCACGTGCCGCCTCGGTACTGTGACTTCGCATGACCGACACCGAGATCGAGATCACCGCAGACCTGGTCCGCGACCTGCTGCAGGAGCAACATCCAGACCTTGCAGGGCTGGCCATCCGCGAGGTGGTGGGCGGCTGGGGCAACCAAATGTGGCGCCTCGGGGACGAGTTGGCCGTGCGCATGCAGCGCATGGACCCCACCCCGGAGCCGCAGCTCAATGAGCGGCGGTGGCTACCCGTGCTGGCCCCGCGCCTGCCGCTCCCGGTGCCGACCCCGGTACGGTTCGGCGAACCGTCCGAGCGCTTTCCCAAGCACTGGACCGTGATGACGTGGGTTCCCGGCGAGCCGCTGGACCACGGCTCGATCAGCCGCGGCGACCACGCGGCCGACACGCTGGCGGGGTTCCTCCGGGCGCTCCATGTGGAGGCGCCCGCCGAGGCGCCGATCGCTGCGGACCGCGGAGCCCATCCCCGGAACTGCACGGAAGGCTTCGAGAACCTCTTCCAGGCCGTTGCCCCCGACGACATCGCTGTCGACGTCCGGGCCGTCTGGGACGACGCCGTTGCGGCCCCCGAGTGGGAGGGCCCGCCGGTGTGGGTGCACGGCGACCTCCACCCCGCGAACGTCGTCGTCTCGGACGGAACGCTCTCGGGCATCGTCGACTTCGGTGACATTTTCGCCGGCGATCCGGCGTGGGACCTCGCCGCCGCATGGGTACTGCTGCCCGCGGGCACGGCCTCACGGTTCTTCGACAGGTACGCGCATGCAGACGAGGCGGCGATCCGGCGCGCCCGCGGGCTGGCCGCTACGAAGAGCCTCTTCCTGATGCTCATGGGGCAGAACGGAGATCGGGGTCTTCCCGGCGGCAAGCCGAACTGGGGACCTGCAGGCCGGGCGGCACTTGATCGTGTTCTGAAGGGCGTTTGATACACGCTTCTTTGAACTTGCCGGTTGCGTGGTGATCGAGTCAGGAAAGTACTCACTCGCGGTTGAGTTCTGGGTAGGCCTGAAAGCCGAAGAAGCGCAGGCCGTCATTCAATGGTCCAGACTTGATCTCCTGCAGGGTCCAGGGATGGCCGGAATAGTCGTCGGTCGCCACGCCCCCGTGCTCAAGCAACAGCTCGACCCGTTAGAACGCCTACGTAGCAGTCGGGCCCGCGCAGCCTCACATCCGGGATCTCAGCACGTCGACCTCACAGCCCGGCGCGAACGGGTCGAAGCCGTGCTCGACCAGCCAGCGAACCCCCAGCAGGCTTCGCAACGACCACCACGCGCGGATCACGTCGAGGTCGACGTCGGTGCCATAGCCGGCGACGACATCGCCGAGGTGCTCCTCGTGTCCGAGCGTCACGGTGGCGAGGTCGAACAGGGCATCACCCCGGCCCGCCTCGGACCAGTCGATGATGCCGGTGACCTCGTCGCCGTCGACAAAGACGTGCTCGATCTGCAGGTCGCCGTGCGTGAACACCGGAGTCCACGGCCGGAGCGCGGCCTCGGCGACCTGGCGGTTCCGGGTGACCAGGTCGGCGGGCAGGACGCCGTTCGTCACGAGCAACTCGCACTCGCCGTCAAGTTCCGCCACCAACTCGTCGGGACCCTGGCGGCGCCGGCCGGCCCAGGGCGGCAGTGGCGCGTCGTGCAGCTTCCGGATGGCGGCGCCCGCCGCGGCCCACGCCGCCGGCGACCCGGTCGACGGCCCGCCGAGACGGCCGAGCACCGTCCCCGGGAGTGCGGCGATCGCGAGCACGGGCGGCTTGCGCCACAGGACCTCCGGGGTCGGGACCGGCGCGAGGGACATCGCCTCGACCTCGACGTCGATGCGCGCCTGATCGGCGTCGACCTTCAGGAACACGTCGCCGACGCGCAGGGTTGCGCGCTCGGAATGGGCGACGACGACTTTGACCTCATCCATGGGCGACCAGTATCCCGGGGATGATCGCCGACGTCGCCGGGTTTATCGCGTGCGATTACGCGGCTGACCGCGTCCCGCCACCCGGGCGGCCTCGTGCACGACACCGACCTCCGACCAGGTCAAGCCCACCACTTTTGTCAGGAATCCTAAGCGACGTATTGGATGGGCAGTGGTCGTTGATCGAGCCGATGATCACGGCGTGGAAGGACCGGCACCGATCGGTCAGCGGCCACCAGGGCGCCTATGCGATGCGGGAGATCGTGAACGCGATCCTCTACCAGGGCCGGACCGACTGCCAGTGGGCCTACCTTCCCAACGACTGCCGCCGAAGAGCGCGACGTACTACTGCTTCGCCGCATGGCGGGACGACGGGACCGACCAGGTCATCCATCCACGCGGCTGCCGGGGTCACCGCCTCCACGGCCGGCCGGGACCCGGCGAAACGGGTGCCGGTCCGCAAGCGCGGCCTGGCCGTGGACGTACTGGGCCTGGTCATCGCCGTCACCGTCCTCTCCGCGAACACCCACGACAACGCCGTCGGCATCGACCTGCTCGACCAGGTCGCCACCCATGGCACCCCCTGGGCATCGACGTCGAGACCGTCCAACGCAACCCGCAGAAGGCGGGGTTCGTCCCGCAGCCGAAGCGGTGGAGGATCGAGCAGAGCTACGGGATTCTGGTACTGCACCGGCGCCTGGTCCGCGACTACGAACACCGCCCGGCCTCCTCCGGCTTCCGCGTCCACTGGGCGAAGACCGGTCATGGCCCGCCGGCTCACCTGCGCGAACACTCCCACCTGGCGCGACCCGAAGCCGGTGCCCCCGTGAACGTCCAGCCCATACTCGACGCACTCCAAGTCCAAGAGGGGGCCTGGAATCCTCACCGTCTTCAACGAGGCCACCGGTCCCCTCCGCGCCCGTGACGTCTGCGAAGCCCTCCACCACGAACTCCTGCCGAAGAACATCGAAGGCACCCGCGCCAAGCTGAAACGCCTCGTCAAGCTCCATGTCCTCGCCGGGAGCTTCACCAGGAAGCAGTAGGCGACCAGCAACCCTGCCGACGCAGCCTCACCTCGATGTGACGAGCCGCTTCAGCTCGAGGATTCGTCGGCTACGCGGTCTCCAGGACCACAGCGGGAAGCGCGGCCTCCAGGACTTGCCTGCGTGGCAGGGAAAGGCCGAAGTATCGTTCGATGATCTCCAGTGCGGTGCGGTGCACTTCGCGGCGAGGCACGTTGGCGTCTGGCAGGCCGGCAGCGGCCAGCATCTCCTCGACGCGTCCCGCCACCTCACGGTCACCGTTCACGCCGTCGTATCCCCATGAACGGTCCAGGTGGAGATTGAAGGCACACATGAGACGATCATCATGGAGATAGGAGAACTGAGGCGGTACCGGCTTGCCGTTCTCCTCTTCGAATTCCAGCTGGAAGACGTGTGCACCACCCCGAGAAACAGGTGGCTGTGAGCCGAACTCCGCCTGCCAGCCACCGTACTTGACCACGAAGACCCATTCGCCGATCTCTCCATAACGCAGACCTATCGTGGGGTAGGGGGCCCAGAGGCCGTCTTCCACGACATCGATCAGGTCCTTGCTGGTGAGGTGGGCCAGACTACGCGCCGTGCGCGTCGGCCCGAACACTGTCGCGGTGAGCCGAGACACCAGCTCTTCGGCGTCCAACCCCCGAGCGAGCACCACGCTGTAGCCACCGAAGGCGATCGACTGGGGAGCGGCAAGCCATGCGATTCCGTCGGTCATAGTGATCATCGTGACGCACCTTTGCCGGGCGTGTCACGAGGTCCCACAGCCACCCTGCTCCGGTCAAGCCATTGCCCCGACGCGCTCAATCGCCAACTGAGGTACGTCGCCATATCGGCGACGTCGCCGAAGCAGCTCCGAGCTTCATCGCGAGTATCTCCTCCGGTGCAGCTCAGGCGGGAAGTTCCGTGACGCCGAGGGCGAAGTCCCAGCCCCCCACCCCGTGGCGGGCGAGGCCCATCGTGAGCACACCCGCTCCTTCCAGCCAGTGCGCCATTTCCAGGCCACCGGCGTCCATCGGGCGCATCCCGAGGCTCTTGATGAACGCCTCCACGCCCGCCTTGGCCTGCGCGTCGTCGCCGGCGATGAAGACGTCGGGCCGGCCGTTCTCCAGGACATGACGGAAGACGGTGTTGAATCCCTTCACCACGCTGGCACCGGCCGGGGCCACCTTGGCGACTTCCTGCGCGATCGAGGTGACCTCGCGGTGGGCCAGACCGTCGACCGTGGAATTGAAGGGGTTGCTGATGTCGACGATGACCTTGCCCGCGAGGGCGTCCCCGTAGTGCGCGACGGTCGGAACGACACCGTCGAACAACAGGGCCACGATGACGATGTCCCCGGCCGGGACGGCGCCCCACTCTCCCGTCGTGGCGCCGCCGCCGAGAGCCTTGGCCAGGTCAGCGGACTTGGCGTGATCGCGGCCCATGACCTCGACGGTGTTGCCGCCCGCTACCGCCAGCGCGCCGATGGTACGGGCCATGTTCCCCGTGCCGATGATGCTGATGCTGCTCATGAGGTGTGCTCTCTTCCTCGTTCTCGAACTTCCGCTTTGTTTCATTTGTGCCGAGTAACCCAACTGGGTGAGCCGCAGAGCTCGGTGCCGGCTGATATACCGCTATTCCGCCGGTAGGTCGGGATGTGTGAACCTGCCCCTCGATGACCTGTTCCAAGGAGGTCAAGGAGGTCACAGACGTGGGGCGAGGCCATCCATGATCGTTACTCCCCGTTCGTGCGCAGTTCCCGGGGCTGCATGCCGAGGACATGCGCAAGGTGCCCCTGCATCTCGACGGCGGACGGCAGCGGGCGCCACCGTGGTCACCTGGTGTGTCCGTTCAGATCACCGTGGTGCCGCCGTCGGTGGTCAGTTCCAGCCCGTTCACATAGCTTGAGTCGTCCGAGGCGAGGAACAGCGCGACCGTCGCGATCTCCTCGGGGCGGCCCATCGTGCCCCGCGGGATCAGGGACTCGAACTGCCGCTTCGTCTCCTCGTCGAACAACTCCTCCTGCTTGGCCGTGGCGACCTGGCCGGGGGTCAGCACGTTCACCCGGATCCGCCTGTCCCTCAGCTCGTTCAGCCACACACGGGCCCAGGCCTGCTGTACGGCCTTGCTCCCCGCATACACACTCCACCCGGGGAAGCCCCTGAGTGAAGCGTTCGAGCCGGTCATGAAGATCGAGCCGCCGTCGTTGAGCAGCGGCAGCGCCTTCTGCACCGTGAACAGCGTGCCGCGCGCGTTCAGCGAGAACGCGCGATGGAACTGCTCCTCGGTGATCTCGCCGAGCTTGCCCTGCTCACCCATACCGGCACTCGCCCACAGCACGTCGATCGAGCCCTTGTCCCGCCGGACCGTCTCGTACAAACGGTCCAGGTCGTCCAGGTCGGCCGCATCACCCTGCACGGCGGTCACGTTCCGGCCGATCACCTTGACGGCGTCATCCAGCGCCTCCTGCCGCCGGCCCGTGATGAAGACATGAGCCCCTTCCTCGGCGAACAGCTTCGCGCCGGCCAGCGCCATGCCGGTCGACCCGCCCGTGATCACCGCAACCTTGCCATCGAGCTTTCCCACGATCACTCCTTTGTAAACCGAGCTGTGTACTTAACGTAGGCGACGACCAAGCGGGAACGCAAGCTATGTACACCGAGCGGTACCGCGCTGGGCTACGATGGAGTCATGACGAAGCTGGAGAAGGGCCCCCAGGGCCGGCGCCGCGGCAGGGGTGCACGCGAGCGCATCCTCAGCGCATCGCAGCAACTGTTCCGCGCTCAGGGCATCAACCGCACCGGCATGGACCAACTCTGCGCAGTGGCCCAGGTCTCGAAGCGCACGGCCTACCAGCACTTCACCAGCAAGGACGACCTGGTCGCCGAATACCTGCGCCGATTCGATCCCGACATCATGGCCGGAGTGTTCGACCGCACCGACCTCACGCCCCGCGAACGACTCCTCGCCGCCTTCGAGGTCCCCACATCCGGCACAGAGGAGCTCACTCCCCTGTGCCCCTACATCGCGGCGACCGTCGAAATCCACGACCCCGAACACCCCGCGTCCCAGTACGCACGCGACTACAAGCTCGCCATCGCCGCGCGGCTCGCCGAAACGGCCCGCGAAGCCGGCGCCACCAACCCCGAACAGCTCGGCGAACAACTGGCGCTGCTCCTCGATGGCGCCTCGGCCCGCACCCGAGTCCTCAACGCCGAATCCTTCCCCGCCGCCGCCGCCATCGCCGCCGTCCTCATCGACAACGCCCTCCCCGCGACAGACCGGGACCGGGGAAGCGAAAAGGGTGCGGTTCGTTCCGAGTGAAGCTGGGGTTGTGCAGCACATGGCGTTGCGAGCTGTAGGGTGCTGATCTTTCGCAACGACAAGGGGTTTGGGACGAAGGGGCTGATGCCGGGTGTGGCCGGTTGTCGACGAGGCCGACCGTGCGCGGTGGGACTACACGCCGTTCGTGAGCGTGGGACCGCTGCGTTTCGATATGAGCCACGAGCAGGCGGCCGTGGCTATGGAAGCCCAGGGGTTCATCTGCACTGTGCTCCAGAGCGAGACGAGGCACGGCGCCCTGACGCGGCGGGCCGACTTCCGAGCGGCGGCAGCACCGGGATGGTCGACCGCTGTCACGGTGTACTACCGGGTCCCTGACCTCCTGACGTGCGTGGCCGTCGACGCCTTGTGCGGTCCGCAGGTCCGACTGGACAGCCTCGGGTTGGTCGGACAGGTGCCGTCCGAGCTCACCGAGCAGGTTTTCGACTATGTGACCGAGCGTGGCATGAGCCCCACGCTGTCCGTCGAGGGCGACGCGGCATCAGACGAACTCGGCTTCATGCTGCGCGCGCAGCGGGCGGGCGACGTCCTCCTGTCCCGCGCGTTCTTCGCGAAGTTCGAGGGCTGGGCGCACGTGGAGCGTGACGCCGCGCCGGATGGACTCGGCAGTGATCAGGTCGAGCTGGTGGCGGGCACCGTCGACCAGGAAGGCTTCGTGGAGGTCGGCTCTTCGTTCCCGCCGGTCACGGACACGGCCAGCGGGGTTCCACGGCTGTCGACGATCAGGTGGGGTTCGGAGCCGGGGCGGGAGCGGTCGACCGCCGAAGGCCCGACGTGATCCCCCCTTGAGGACTCTGACATGGGAGCCGTCGATCGCACAGTCGTCCATCTCGAGCAGGGCGGTCTTGCGCAGTTCGGCAAGGAGCTCCGCGTGTAGCCGGGGCCGGACACCGGCTTCGGTCCAGTCCCGTAGACGGCGCCAGGCGGTCACGTCCGAGCAGCCCACCACACCAGCAGGGACGTCCCGCCAGGACACCCTTTGCGCAGCACGTAGACAATGCCCGCCAGCGCGACACGATCTCGCACCCAAAGTCGGCCTGGGCGCCGGTGCCTTCGCTTGGGCTGCGGCGGCGGCAGCGGGGCCATGTGCTCCCACAGGTCATCAGGGACAAGAGCATCGGACACCGCGCAGACCCTGCCAACGAGGATCACCGACTGCCCGCCGACACACCGATCTCATTCTGAAACGATCAGCTATCCGAAGGACGCCAAGAGTTCACGCTCTCTGTCCGGGGCGAGTCCCGCGCGGCGTGGCCGATGCAGTCCCTGCTCGCGTTCCCAGCGCAGTGTGTCGGCAAGGAGGTCGATGCGGGAGCGGTGGCGCAGGCCCGCGGTAGTGGCGGCAGATCCGTCGCGCGCTGCCCAGCCCTCCCATCCTGGTTCGACCACCCACATGGGCAGTGAGTCGGCGCCCATGTACTGGGCCACTCCGTGCTCGAGGAGCTGCTGGGACGCCACCGTGATGACTGCTCCGGTGTGTCCGCCGACGCTGCGGGACAGCTCGATCCACTCGGCGAAGGGCATGACCGGGCCAACCGCGTTGTATGTGCCCGTGGTTCGGTGTTCCGCAGTGTCGAGGAGCCAGGACGCCAGGTTGCGCACGTCGATGGTCTGCGTCGGGGCCTTCGGGATGTCGGGGACGAGCAGCGGCGCCTCGGGGGCACGGGCGGCACGGGCGACCCAATAGCCGGAGCGGTCGCTGTGGTCGCCGGGCCCGCCGATGAGTCCGGCGCGCGCGATCAGGAGGCGGTCGGCCAGGACCGTCTGGGTGAGGGTTTCGCAGGCGGACTTGGCCTCGCCGTACCGGTCATGGTCGACCTCTTCATCGTCCGTGGCGGGCAGCAGGGCGGCGGACTCGCCCGCGCCGGGCTCGCCGTGGGAGGCGTATGCGCTGACCGAGGAGACGTAGATCCAGTGACGTGCCCGCGAGCCCAGGGCCGCAACTGCGTTCCGTACGAAGCCGGGTTGCCAGGACACCTCAAGCACAGCGTCCCATTCCCGGCTGGGCAGGGACGCGTACGCGGCGGGGTCGTGCCGATCCGCGGCTACCAGGCGCGCGCCTTCCGCCACGGGCCCGCTGTCGCCACGAGCCAGGCACGTCACGTGGTGGCCGCGGTCGAGGGCCTGCCGGGACACTTCACGCCCCAGCCAAGCCGTACCGCCGAGAACCAGGATCTCCATGCGCTCCATGGCGGAACTCAATCAGCGCGGCCCGATCACGCCAAGAGGCTTCTGCTGTGGGCAGAGCCCGCATCTGCCCATACGTTTTCCAGCGCATCGCCAACGGCTGCGCCCCCGCTGCCCGGCGCACGATTCGTCAGCGTGAACCGTGATCTCCGCCTACGCCTCTGGCAGGGGACGGAGGCACCGTGATCGCAACTCCGCACGACCACTCGATCAAGTGCGTGGCAGCCTCCGCCTACGGGACCCTGGTGGCCACGGGCTCCTACGCGGGAATGGTCGCCGTGTACAGCACCGACTCGGGCGAGTGGACGTACGTGGACAAGCCCACCACCGCCGGTAGCTCGTCCATGCGCTACGACGCCCATACCGGGCGCTTTCCGGCGTCCTCCTACGATGGTTCCGTCTACGCCGTACCGGTGTAGCTCCCACCGCACGTTCGAAGAGCGGCCCGGGCAGTTCCTTCCGGACGGGCGGGTCGCATGGGAAGGAAGACGTACTCCGTGCCGGCATCGCTTCGGATTGAGTTGTTTGTCGACGACCTCGACCGCTTCGCGGACTTCTACTGCCGTGTGCTGGGCTTCACCGTCACCGACGACCGCCGAAGCACCGACTGGCCTTACGTGGCTGTGACCAGGGACGGGGTCCGTATCGGCGCGGTACGACCGTGGAAGGCCGTCGACCGGGACGCCCGCACGGTGCCCACCGGGGTCGAGATCGTGCTGGAGGTCGACGATGTCCTTGCTGACCACGCCCGGGTGTTGGAAGCGGGCTGGCCCGTCACCGACGCACTCCGGCAACAGCCCTGGGGGCTCACAGATTTCCGCGTCCATGACCCGGACGGGTACTTCCTTCGCGTCACGAGCCGGAGTTGACGGCCGGCGGT
This sequence comes from Streptomyces sp. NPDC058683, assembly GCF_042716195.1. Taxonomy (NCBI): domain Bacteria; kingdom Bacillati; phylum Actinomycetota; class Actinomycetes; order Kitasatosporales; family Streptomycetaceae; genus Streptomyces; species Streptomyces sp. NPDC058683. Next base: position 202,142 of record NZ_JBHXSK010000016.1, on the reverse strand, counting down.
CCGGCCTCCGGCTCCAGAGGGCCGGACCGTCACGTCAGGCGGATGCGGCTGCCGACGGCCGGACCAGACCGTTGGCGAGCTCCCTCCCGGCCAGCAGATACCCCATCTCAGTGCGGTTCTTGGCACCGAGATCCGACTTGAGACTGGCCACATGTTCCGCCGTGCTCCGCATCGACAGCCCGAGCCGCTTGGCTATCTGCTTGTCCGGGTGACCACTGACCAGCATTCTGATGAGCGCCTTCCGTAACGGAAGGCCCACGTCACCGACGGGCCGGGCGGCACGGATCGACAGCATCCGCGGGTTCGACTGAGACCTCATCGAATGGGAATGGATCAAACTGCGCTTCGACCCGCGCTGCGTGATGACCATGCCCTTGCCCCGGCGCGCACAGATGGGACCGAACCCCAGGCTCATCGAAGACGCATCATGCGCCAAGCTCATGGCGCCAGGCTGACCTTGAACGCCGAGGACCTCAAGCCCTACGGTTCCGGCCGGGCCCGCGAAGCCGGCTGGAAGGCCACCTACTACCCCGTCGAGATGGTCCGCGCGATGGTCGGCGTCTGGCTGTTCGGCGGCTGCCGCGTCGACGAGATCCGTCGCCTCGAACTGGATTGCGTCACCTGGGACCAAGGCACCGACGACGCGGCGGGCTTCACAGTGCGGCGAGGGCCTGATCGGCGCGGTCAAGTGCAGCCTCGACGTCGGTAGCCGACAGGTTACCGATCATCCAGGGAAGGTACTGGACCGGGATCTGCAGGGCGGCCCACCGGTAGCCGAGTTCGGCCGAATCGGCGTCCAGGGAGCTCCCGGTGACCACTTCCCAGGTCTGACGGTAAACGGCGAACCCGTCGGAGTCGAGGGACACCAGGTTGGCCAGGTCAAGCATGGCCGGGCCGACCCGGCAGCTACCCCAGTCGATCAGCCAGGCGTGTTGGCCGTCGATGAGCACGTTGCCGGGGTGGACGTCACCATGCAGCAACGTGGGAGTCAGCCGAGGGAGAGTGCGCCCCACGGCCGGATGATCGGCAACATGGTTGATCAGCACGCCGGCCCGCGTGATGGTGCTCGCGGGATGCCTGCCGCGATGGCGGTCAATCTGCGGCAGGACCCAGTCGTGGCACAACTGCTGCCACCACTGGGAATCCACGCGGGGCATGCCGGCCGGCACGTTCGTCGCACCGTGGAAGTGGGCATGCAAGCGTGCCAGCGAATCGAAGAGGTTGGCGGGCACCGGGGCGTCCCGGTCTGGCAGGGGCGAGCCCTGCAGGAAGGGGCTGATGAGCCATGTCCCCTCCGCGCTCTCGCCCCAGGCGATCAACTCCGGAACGGCGGTTGCGGCGGGCCGGATCGCCTGCACCGCTTCCAGCCCGCCCGCCTCATGCGGGTAGGCGCGCTTGCGCACCACCTGGACCTCCTGGATGCGCTCTCCGCCGGCCAGGTGCAGCGTGATCCGCTCCACCAGGCCGGACACCGCGCCGCCGGGCATGGGATCCATGGTGCAGCGCTCAAGACGCGCTCCTGTCGTCTCGGACACCCACGCCAGCAGGGCGGGCGGCAGAGCGAGGCCGGTCACGGTACGCGCCCCGCTTCGCGCGGCGCTCGATGCCTACCAAGCACCATCGGAGTATCGCGGACTGCCGGACGCGTCAGCATCTGCTTTTCTTCCTGCCCCCGCAAGACCCGGATTCGTGGACCTGCTGAACCGTGGCTCGGGCGGAGTGGGAGTCCCGCGAAGGAGTGGGGAGTTTCCCCCGGGATCGCGGTACGTCGGTCTGGAGAGCTGCTCGGTAGGTGTCGCCTCATCGAGCTTTCTGTCACTTGAAGACCTGGCGTGCGTGGATGAGTGCTGGGGGCCACGTCCGACCGCTGCACGCGGCCCGCTAGCATCCCTTCGCATGACGAGGCGGGGGTGGCGACTGGGTGCCGTGGCGGTGCTGGCGGCGGTCTGTGTCTCCGGTCCCGGGGGCCCGGAGGTCATCCGTGCGGTGTCGGACCTCGGCCCGCTACCGGCCGACCGCTACGACTACACGTCGCAGGACTACCAGCGATCGCAGCGGGCATCGGCGTTGCTGGTCCGGCAGTGCATGGCGGAGCGCGGCCACCGGGACTTCCCGCTCGACCCGCGCTATCCCAGCGACCCCATCGTCGCCACCGCGGTCAGCACCGACTACGGCGTCCTGGATCTCGCCACCGCCCGCCGCTGGGGTTACGGCTGGGATCCGGCCAAGTCCCTGGCCTTCCGGCCGAAGGGCCGCCGGATGACCAACGCCGAGTACGCGGACTTCGCCGCCTGCAACGCCGAGGCGAGCCGGCGGCTGCTGCGCGGCATCGACGTCAAGCGGGACTGGCTCTACGCAATTACACGGGCGGTCGAGGTCGACAAGGCGGTCAAGCGCGACCCGCGCCTCCGCGCGGCTTGGGACGTGTGGTCCCGCTGTGTGGCAGCACAAGGATTCAAGCGCTATTCCGACCCCGTCGCGGCGTACACGGACACCGCCTGGCAACGGGGCAGTGACGGCAACACCCGGCATACGCAGCGGGAGCGGGCCACCGCCGTCGCGGACGTGACCTGCAAGCGCCGCCACCATACGGCCGAGCTCTGGCACGCTGCACGGGCGGAGCAGCAGGCCGTGGACATCACACGGCACCGCGACCGCTACGCCGCCGGGCTGCGGGCCCTGCGGACCTACCGGGCCAGCATCGCCTCGGTGCTGCAGAAGCTCGGCTAGGGGGCACCGACGTATCACTGCGAGTCCTGCGAGAGCTTGTCCTGTCTCACTGAAGTCTGGTCACGTGTCCTCAAGGTTTGAGCGAGTACGCCCACCCACATGAGTATGCGTACTCACGTGCACGGGGAGGCTTGACCGGAGACTGTGCGCATGAGACGAATATCTGCTTTGACCAGCATGTTCGCCCGCTCTGCGCGCCGCCCGCGGCTCACCCTCGTGATAACAGCACTTGCTGCGCTGACACTTGGCGCGTGCGGCACCGAGAGGACGAACGCCGGCGGAGAGCAGACCAAGCCCGCAGAGGCCGTCGGAAGCCGGCCCGACGCGGCCTTCACAGCGATGCTGGACAAGATCGCGCAGTCGTGTCCCCCGAGCGCCCCGCCAGAGGCGCTGCCGAGCGGTCCGCCAGAGGCGCTGCCGACCGGTCCGGCGCAAACACTGTCCGATGGGGTGGAGACACCGCCGAGCGACGCGATCGAGCCCGTCGCCCCCACGGCGGGTCCGGAAGTGGAGTTGAACGCTCGCGACTGGTGCGCGGGCAACCTTCATGAGGTGCGCATCACCCAGGCGGTCTGGGGGCTGGAGGAACCCACCCCCACCAAGGTCAGGGCGATCCTGAACGACCTCGGCTATGTCGACGAGCGCATCCACGACCTCAAGCAGTCCGGTGCGACCACGCGGTTCTTCCTTGACCTGCGTGACAAGGGTGGACGGCTGTGCTTGGAGGGCTCGGCAGCCGGCGAGAAGACCGTGGTCGACAAGTGTGTAGCCCCCGCGACCGGCCCCTTCACGGCTGGAGAGCGGAAGCAGTGACCACCAGCTCGGTGTTGTCGGCGTACGTTGCCGCGGCCCTGAACCGCGTACTCAACCTTCAGCGAGACAGAATGCAATCCGTCAGGCTCCGCTGAGATCGAAAGATCGAGGTCAACCGGCAGCACACTGCGAGAAGCACTCTCGACCTGGTTCGGACACCCGCCTGCGGGCGAGGTAGTAGACCAGCGACCGGCCACCGGCCACACACTGACGACCCGCGATCGATGAGGAATCTCCCCGTGCCTGTGCCTGCCGACCCGACCGTCCTCCACCCGATGCCCGAACAGCCGCGGGTGGTGCTGCTCAAACCCCTGGTGAAGTCCCCGCTGATCGAGGTCGGCGCGTACTCCTACTACGACGACCCGGACGATGCGACCGCCTTCGAGACACGCAACGTGCTCTACCACTACGGACCCGAGAAGCTGGTCATCGGCAAGTTCTGCGCGCTCGGCACGGGCGTGCGGTTCCTCATGAACGGCGCCAACCACCGTATGGACGGCCCCTCGACCTTCCCCTTTCCCACCATGGGCGGTTCCTGGTCGGAGCACTTCGACCTGCTCACCGACCTCCCCAACCGCGGGGACACCGTCGTCGGCAACGACGTCTGGTTCGGCCACGGCGCGACGGTCATGCCCGGCGTACGGATCGGGCACGGCGCGATCATCGCCGCCGGCGCCGTGGTCACCGGCGACGTTCCCGACTACGCGATCGTCGGCGGCAACCCCGCCCGCATCATCCGATCCCGCTACAACGACGAGGACATCTCCCGGCTTCTGGCGTTGGCGTGGTGGGACTGGCCCGTCGAGCACATCACCGAACACGTACGGACGATCATGTCCGGCAGCGTCGACGAACTGCAGAACGCGGCACCCACGCTCCCGCACGGGTGATCCATCGCGTGCCCCCAGAGTTCCCCTCGCGGAAGGGCCACCAGCATGCCTGCTGCAACCGACCACACGCCGTTCGCCCTGATGAGCCGGCGCATCCTACGGTTCCTGGTCGAACGCTGCGGCTTCACCGTCCTGGCCTTCGAGTACGGCTGCAGCGAAGGCTTCCTCCTCGGCGCCTGGGCCCAGGGCAGGGAGCGGATGACGACCTTTCTGCCCGCCTCGCAGCAGCGATCCCCGTTGGACTCGGGGACCCACTGCGTTTCATACGCCGGCACAACCGCACTGCCACACCACCGGTCCTCGACGCGTTCGCCGGCATCATCAGCACTCCTGCCTTCACCGTCACCGACCTGGAGGAGTCATGACCAGTAGGTTCACCGAATTGGTTGTCGACTGCCATGATCCGGAGCTGCTCGCGGCCTTCTGGTGCGAGGTCCTGGACTTCAAGGTGATCGACCGGAGCGCGGGCAAGGTCGAGATCGGTTCCTGGGAGCCGACCGTCGAGGAGGTCCGGGCCGGCCAGATGCCGCCCACTCTGGTGTTCATCCGGGTGCCCGAGGGCAAGTCTGTGAAGAACCGGCTCCACCTCGACGTGAGTCCGATCGACGCCAGTACGGACGACGAGGTGGCCAGGCTGCTCGGCCTCGGCGCCGCCAAGGTGGAAGCGGGCCAGGACCCCGCCCGGAGTTGGGTGGTCATGGCCGACCCTGAGGGCAACGAGTTCGATGTCCTGCGCACCCTGGCACCGTCCAGCTACCTGATCGGTCCGACGGACTAGACGTCATTTCAGTTGGCGTGATCTTGCGGCAGCCCGGGGTGATGACCGTGCGCTTGTCGAACGGTTGGCGCCGGAAGGTCTGTGGGAGTTGTTCCAGCGGGTGGCTTCGCCGGCTCCGGAACGCCCGCAGGGCGGAGGACATCGTCGGCGAGGGGACCGCGAGGTGCCGGCCGCGATCACCTTCGTGGCCACCTCGGGTTGCACCTGGATGAACCAGGTTCCCGGGGCCCTCCGGTTGCAGCGCTCCACTCAGGGTTCTTTACTGATAGGTACAAATCTGTCTAAACCGTGCGGTCCGTGAGGTAGGACGCCTGAGGTCTCCGCCGTCCGTGAGGGTGTAGTTGCCGCGTGCCGGCGCGTTGGGCCTTCAGCCGGTCTCTGGGCGAGTTGCCGCAAGGGAGATGTGGACATCATGGGACAGCTTGATGGCAAGATCAGCCTGGTGACTGGCGGCTCGACCGGGATCGGTCTGGCCATAGCCCGTCGGTTCGTCGCCGAGGGCGCCACCGTGTACCTCACAGGCCGGCGCAAAACCGAACTCGATGCGGCTGTGGAAACCCTCGGGGGACGGACCATCGGCATACAGAGTGATGTTTCGGATCTCGACGCCCTGGATCACCTGTTCGCGACGATCCAGGGCGGCAGCGGACGCCTGGATGTCGTTGTCGCCAACGCCGGTGGCGGCGAGCTGGCGCGGCTGGGGGAGATCACCGAGGAGCAGTACCGCTCGACCTTCGACATCAACGTCAAGGGGACGATCTTCACAGTCCAGAAGGCACTCCCGTTGCTGCCGGACGGGGCCTCGGTCATCGTGCTCTCGTCCACCAACGCGTCGATGGGCGTCCAGGCCATGACGGTCTACAGTGCCACCAAGGCGGCCATCCGCAACCTGGCCCGCACCTGGGCCGCCGAACTCGCGGGGCGCGGCATCCGGGTCAACGCCCTCAGCCCGGGACCGATAGAGACCCCGGGCATCCGCAGTCTGGGCAGCCCGGCAAAGGGCGAACAGCAACTGGCGGACCGTCTCGCGGACGAGATTCCCCTCGGCAGGATAGGACGCCCCGACGAAGTCGCCGCCACGGCCGTCTTTCTCGCGTCTGACCAGAGCTCCTTCACCACGGGAGCCGAACTCTTCGTCGACGGCGGTCTTGTCCAGGTCTGAATACGGTCGCCGTATGTCGGCGTAGCCGCGCAGAGGGACGGGAAGTCGGCTTGGCCCGCCGGCCGGCGGAGGTTTTTCAATGGGGTTTTCTATGGCGACCGCGGGGCGGGCAGCACGAGTGCGGCCGTTCGGGAGAGCCCGCGTCGAAGGCGGCGAAACAGGCCCGTACTGTCCTGTCTTCGTCCCGCAATGCCCCGTACGCGGCGTACAGTTTTCTCATGTCCCGGCCTCGGCAGTTTGACGACGAGGAGGTTGTTCGGGCTGCTCGCGACCAGTTCTGGTCCCACGGTTACGACCGAACCTCCATCGACGATCTGAGCGCCGTCACGGGCTTGGGGCGCGGAAGCCTGTACGGGGCCTTCGGAGACAAACACGCCCTGTTCCTGCAGGCTCTGGACAGCTACAACAGTGACGCGATCGGAGCCTGGCGTTCGGCTCTGCGCGGTCCGGGACCGGCCCTCCCGCAGCTGGAACGCCTCGTACGCGACGTCTCCGAAGCGATCAGCAGGGACGTGGAGCGGCGCGGCTGCATGATGGCCAGGAGCGCCACGGAACTCGCCGCGGTCGACAAGACCGTCGCCGAGCGGACTGCTGCCACCGTCCGCGGAATGCACAGCGAGCTGTCGGACTGCCTTGCCCGGGCCCAGGAGGAGGGCTCGCTGGATGCCGGTGCGGACACGGACGGGCTCGCAAGCCTGCTCCTCGCTGTGCTGCGGGGACTGGAGGCCCTGGGCAGGGCGGGAGCCGCGGCGGAGGTTGTCATCGGGGCTGCCGAGCAGGCCTTGGCCCTTCTTCCCCGCGTGTCCACGAACGAGCCGGCGCCGGATCGGCTGAAGGGCCGCTCAGCGCCGTGACCCGTTCCGGGTCCATCAATACCAGGGGCGGATGAGGACGGTGCCGACCTTGCCGGGCCGTTGCGCGTGTTCCACGGCCTGAGCCAGGTCACCGAGACCATAGGTGGCGGCTACGTCGAACTGGTCCTTGGCCGCTGTCGCGATCATCTTCGCGGCGGCGACATCGGATACCTGCCTGTCGAGCGGGGTGTCCGACATCCAGTAGCCGATGCTCCTGCCGCGCAGCGTCAGCGACTTGTGCAGCAGAGTCGACGCGGGCAGCGAGATCGGTTCTGCGGCCATCTGCCCGTAGCAGACGAGTGTTCCGCCCGGCGTCAGCAGGTCCACAAGGCTCTCGGCGAGTTTCCCGCCGATCGGATCGAGCGCCACGCTCAGCGGGCGGTCGCCGACCGCGCCGCGGACGTCATCGGCCCACCCTGCATGCTCCGTCGCCACCACCGGCACGTCCGGAAAGCGACGCCGCAGTTCCGCGGCACCGCGTTCGCTGCGGACGACGTTGACGAGCGAGATGTCGTGGGCCAGGCTCACGGCCGTCAGCAGCCGGCCGACCGACGAGCCTGCGGCGGTCTGCAGCAGCACCCCGTCGTACCCGATGGACGCGTGCGCCTCGGCCTCGCGGCGCAGCATGACGGCGGTGATCGGGTTCACCAGCATCTGCGCGGCGACCTCGTCCGGCACCCCTGCCGGTACGGCGACCACCGCCCGGGCGGCCGCCATGATCCACTGGGACCAGGCGCCCGGGTGCGGGAAGACCGTCACTCGCGCGCCGGGTTCGACCCCCGGTGCCACCGGGGTACCCGGGCCGATGGCCTCCACCACGCCGGTGGCCTCGACACCGGCCGGGACCGGTTGTCCGCTGTCTCCTGGATACGCCTCGACGGCCTGGAGATCACCAGGGTGCACCGGGAACGCGGTGGCACGGACGAGTACTTGACCGGTCTGCGGTGCTCCCGGCTCCGGCTCCTCGATGACGGTCAGGACGTCGACGGGCGACCCGCCGCGGGTGTAGACGACACGACGGCTCATGACGCTCCTCCTGTGTGTGCTCCGCGTGCGTGCCCGGGGGTGAGCCAGGTCTGGTTCGTCAGCCGGCATCCTGAAGGAGGAAGTGCCGTGCGCTGAGAGGGCCGTCGAGTTGCATCAGCCGCCCGCCCTCCCGCAGACCTCCAAGGTCCAGGCCCGCGAACCCGAACTGATCCAGCAAAGCAGCCACGGTCGCCTTCGCGGCGGCGTCGTCGCCCGCGTAGAAGACCACCTGACGGCCATCCTCGTGCTGGGGGTCCGCGGCGATGAAAGCGGCGAACAGGCTGTTGAACGCCTTCACGATCCGCGCGCCGGGCAGGCGCTCGGCGACCCACTCGCTGCCCGTGAGGTCACCGACGTCGTACCGGCCCCTCCAGGGGTTGGCCGCCGCGAACTGGTTCGTCGTGTCGACGACCGTCTTCCCGGACCAGTCGGTGAGGCTGGTCAGGTCCGGCACCGCGGAGAACGGCACCGCGAGGAAGACGAGGTCCGGCTGCGCCGCCTCCTCGGCCGTCACCGCGTGGGCCTTCGGCCCCAACTGCTCCACGACTGCCTTGAGTGTCTCCGGGCCCCGGCTGTTGCCGACGAGTACCTCATGTCCGTGACGGACGGCCTTGTCGGCGACGGCCCGGCCGATCTCTCCCGCGCCGAGAATGCCGATAGTGCTCTGTGCGGCCATGCTGCCCATCCTTGATCGTGTGTCGGCGGTCGTGCCGGCGCCTACGTGCGATGCGGGTTGAAGTCCAGGAGGACCTTGCCCTGCTCCCGGAAATACGCGAGCGCCTCGGGAAAATCCGCTGCCTGGTAGACGGGCGCGGAGGGCAGGACGAGTCGTTCCTCGGCGACCAGCCGCGCGGACTCCGCGTTCAGAGCCGGAAGCCGGGGAAGAAACTCGTCCTGGTACATCCAGAATTCCGTCGTGGTGATGTTCTTCGTCCTCAGCACGTCAGGATCGGGCGTGAACGGCCGGCCGCTCAGATACCCGTAGATCGCCAGCAGGGCGCCGTCGGTCAGTACGTCCAGCAACAGTGCAGTCGCCGTACCGCTGACACCGTCAAGGCCGAGCAGCACCGGATCGGAGCCGATGGCTTCCCGCACGCGCGCGCCGGCGTCCGCCGAGTCGACGACCACGATGTCGGCGCCGAGATCACGGAGTTCGCTCACGAGTTCCGTGCGGCGCACGACGTTGATCGTGCGCAGCCCTCGTTCCTTGGCGAACACGATGACAGACCGGCCCACCCCGCTGTTGGCCGCGTTCTGCACCACCCAGGAACCGGCCGGCAGGTCACGCAGGCCGACCAGGAGCCCCGCGCTGACGGGATTGATGGTGAGCATCGCTGCCTGTTCAAGACTGATGGACTTGTCCACGACGGTCAGGTCTGCTGCCTCGGCCACCACCCGCTCGGACCAGGAAAAGACGCCGAAGGGAAGCAGGACCCTCTCGCCGGGACTGACCTCCGTGACGCCGGGCCCTACGGACACGACCGTCCCGACTCCCTCGTTTCCGATAGCCGTGGGCAGCTCAGGGCGTACGGGGTAGATGCCTTGCGCCAGGAGAAGGTCGTGGTGGTCGAGCGGGGCGTACTCGACCTGGACCAGCGCCTGTCCGGCGGTGGGAGCCGGGGGCTCGGGCACGTCCACGACCTTCAGGCTCTTCTCCGGCTCCCCGAACTGGGTGAGGTGGATGGCGAGCATGGGACACGACTCCTTGCTTCGTCGCTTCCTCGAAAGGCGAGACATCGCTTCGGATGCCGACGGCCCGGGCTCCGAGGGTTTCCACGACGGAATCCGGCTCGGTTCTGCTCCGGCCCGTGAGGTGCACGGTGGAGCCCCCGGCGACGAACCGACGGGCTACGGCCGGACCGATCCCGGTCGAGCAGCCACCGAACTGACCTTGCCGTCAAGCTGTCCCAGGACGTCCACTTCTTCCACGACGTGGCTCACCCGGAGACCTGCAGAGAGCACAGCACGCCGACACGTGGCAACCCATGCCCGTCCACCTTGTGACGCCGCACGGTTCATCGAGATTTGTACCTACTAGTAAAGAACCCGAACCGGGGCACTGCAACCGGAGGCACTGCAACCGGAGAGGCACTCGCCCTGCCCGGTCTCGCAGCTGTCTGAACAGAGCGTGGCCCTGTACTCCTTCTGCCGCATCACCGCCCCGCCGATTGACGAAGCTACGACTGATCGGCCGCCCCCGCTGCTCCCCGCGTTGTCGCTCCGCTCACCCCGATCGGCGTCGGTGTCCCTTGTCGCGCAGGCCGCCCGATGTGAGCGGCGGGAGGCGGGAAGGGTGCCGGCGTGGGTCCTGGTGCGTGTTGTGGATCCGTCGGGTGCCGTGGAGGTGCGGTTGGTGCTCAGGCCGCTGGGGTGGCGAAGAAGGCGGTGAGCCTGTGCGCGGTCCAGGCGGGGTTGTCGGCGGCGTAGGCGTGGCCGCTGTCGGGGACGAGGTCGGCGCGGACGTCGTCGGCGACCTGGCGGACGCCTTCGAGGAGCGGTGTTTGGGGCAGGCCCAGGGCGGCGTTGAGGACGAGGACGGGCATGGGCAGTCTGGTGGTGGTGGCCGCGCGGATGGCTCGGCCGTCCTCCAGCAGGGTGGCGTAGTGCTGGAATCCGCCGCGCATGCCGCCGGGGGCGGTGTAGTGCCGGAGGAACTCGGCGCGGTCGACGTCGGTGAGGCCCCCGGCGGGGGAGCCCATGGCCCAGGCGGGGGTGAGGTACGCGGCTTCCTTGCCGGCGGTGAGCAGTTCGGCGATGTCGAGTTGCATGTGGAAGCCGAAATGCCAGTAGCCGCCGGTGGCCGGGTTCATGAGTTCTTCGAGTCCGAAGCCTGGCAGTACCGACTCGGAGAGGACGAGTCGGCGGACCTCGCGGGGGTGGGCGGTGGCATAGGCGTGAGCGACCATGGCGCCGATGTCCATGCCGACCAGGTTGATGCCGGTGGGGCCGGTGTCGTTGCGGCCGGTGCCTGCCGGGTCGAGCGTTCTCACGAGCTGGTGGAGATCCTCGGCGACGTCGTTCTTGGCGTAGCCGCTGTCGGGCTTGCCGGAATCGCCGGTGCCGCGCAGGTCGGGAGCGACGACGGTGAAACCGGCTGTGGCGAGGAGCGGCATCAGACGGCGCCACACCGCCCAGGTGTACGGCCAGCCGTGCAGGAGAACGACCGGTGGTCCCTCGCCGCCGACCACGTAGTGCAGGCGTGTGCCGTTCACGTCGGCGTACCGGTGGAAGAAACCGTCCATGCCCGATGCCGGGCCTTCGGCGCGCGGAGCGACGACCGGGGAACCGTGCGCTGTCATCTGTCTGTCCTTCTGTCCTTGGCGAAGAGGGCGGCTTCTTCCACCGACGGTCAGGCCGCGCTCGTGTCGGCCGCCGCGTAGCGGGCGGCTGCCTCGGTGGGGGCGTTCAGGTTGCCTTCGGACCAGCCGATGCCCTGGACGAGGCGCTCGATGCGCCAGCCCTGTGCGGTGCGGCGCATGTGGTTCGTGTAGGTGCCGCGCATGAGGAAGAAGTCCCCGCCTTCGGCCCCCTCCAGGTAGTGCTGGGCGTACATGTACGAGTGGCAGACGGCGCGGTCGGGGTCGTTCTCGTCGAACTCGATGACGTGGTTCGGGCTCAGGTGCTGACGGGCCGTGAATCCGGAGAGGCCGCCGCGGGCGAAGTGGACGAAGTCGTCGCGGGCGAAGTCGTTCGCCGGCATGCCCGCGGCGGAGAAGTCGATGTGCACCGGGTCGGTGAAGCAGGTGGCGTACAGGTCCCAGTCCGCGCGGTCGATCGCGACGGCGTAGCGGATGACGGTGTCACTGATCGCGGTGCGGTCTTCGAGCCGGCGGATACGGGATTCGAGGTCGGAAGTCATGGCCGTTCCTTGCGTGAGGGTGCGCCTGGTGGACGCCTTGCGCGGCCAAACATACGACCTGGGATCATCCGAAGCAAGACGATCCGAAACAAGAAGATCCTGTTCTGGATCATATTATGGTGGATGGACGACCCAGGGATCTCAGGATGGTGACGCGTGGCCCCCACCGATCGGCGGACAGTGCCGGATGAGGCGTGTGCGCTCACCGATGACCCTTCGACCGCGGATCTCACCTGGCTGACGCACCGGGCGGCAGCCGCGCTCGGTGACGTCTTCGACGCGGTGTGCCGGGAGGCGGGCCTCGCGGACATGCGGGACTGGCTGGTCCTCGCACTGGTGGGCGAGGCGGGCCAGCGCACTCAGTCGGAGATCGGCGCCCAGCTCGGCATCGACAAGACGACGCTGGTCTCCCTGCTGGACCGACTGGAGCGGGAGGGACTGATCGTCCGCACCTTCTCCGCACGTGATCGCCGGGTCCGCATCCCGGAGGCGACCGCCGCCGGGCTCACCCTGCACGACAAGGTGGCCGCGGCGCGCGATGAGGCGATCCAGCAGCGGCTGGCAGCCATCCCGGATGCCCAGCAGGCGCTCCTGAGGTCGATGCTGTGGAGCATCGCCATGGGCCCACATCAGTAGGGTGTTCTCGGCAACGTGACGGTTGCAGACGGCACCGGGACCGGCCGAGCAGGCCGAACACGTGCTGTTTGGGGAACAACCTGCCGGACCCGCTGGGGGAGACGGGCAGGAGCCCGCCGCCCGACACGGCGTGAACGATGCGGTCTGAACCGCGGCCCCAAGAGCGCTTACCGACGAGGTTGGCGAGAACGCGGCTTCGCACGTCGGCCGGCATCTGGGCGGGCGCCGGTCGGCCGACGCGGACGTTCCGTGGCAGCGGCACCGCCCATTGCCATGGGCTCCATCCCTCCATCTCGCCCTGACCTGCCCGGCGTCCGGCCTGAACGGTGCCCTGGGAGACTCCGATGTCCTACTCGACGGGATCCAGGTAGAAGTTCGCCTGCGCGGCCCGGTCACCCTCGACGCGCACGATGACCACACCCCGCAGCAGCTGGGGTGTGCCCTCGACCGTGGTACCGGTCATCTCCCACTCGCTCCAGATGACATCGCCGTCCCGGACGGACCGCAGTACGCGCGCTTCGATGTCCGGCACGCGGGTGAAGAGGCCGGCCCAGTTCTCACGTACTACGTCCTGTCCCACGAAACTGCGCGCCGGGTGGGTCGGCATGTCGCAGCGGTAGTCCTCCGTGAAGCAGGAGACGAGCGCTTCGAGATCGTGCGTGGAGATCGCCTTCTGCAGGTCGCCGAGGAACGCAGACACGCAACTTCCTTTCGTTCGGGCAGGTTTGGCAGGGGGAGTCCCGTGTGGCAAAGGGCAGATCGCCAGTCCACTTACCCTGACAGTGGCGTTATAGCGACCGCAACTGCACACGGCGTCGAGGATCTGGCCGGGCGAGGGCTGACGCTTCCGGTCCGCCAGGCGCGAGAGCGTCGGGACTCCCGTTCAGAGTCGCCACCTGGCGCAGCGTCAGTCCGGTGGGTCGGCGCGCGCGAAGGTGTCGCAAGAGCTTGAGGCGGTCTCGTCCTCGTCCCACCACGACATCGCCGCCTTCACCGCCCCCGACGTCTGGCGGCCGAACAGACCCTGTCCGCGGGGCCGCAGGGTGGGTTCGGTACATCGACATCCTCAACTCGCTTGCTGGTCAAGGCCGTTGCGGGCACGCCGCTTCCGTCGGTTTCCCGACCTCCGGGTCGAGGCCTGAGCCGTCGGAAGAAGGTTTCCTCGGCAGCGAACTTTTCCGCGTCGGGACGCACCGTGGGGCGGGCGAGCTCCGGATCCCACGGCAGTCAGTCGCGGCCGGCGACGGCCGGGTCTCGCGCCGCCCGTCACTCGGGAGGTGAGCCCATGACCGCTGATCGTCAGGGACTCGGCCGGACGCACAGGTCACGAAGGTGATTATCAGCAGGTCCATGGACCAGCACCCCCGACTGCGGCGATCCGCCTCGCATGTCACCGAGTCATGCGATGTGCGGGTTGCCGTTCGATGCGCCGAGTCCGCCGTCGACGCGGATATGGGCCCCGTTCACGTAACTCGCCGCCGGACTCGCCAGGAACGTGATGACGGAAGCCGCCTCGGCAGGCTCGCCGAAGCGCTGCATGGGGACACGGTTGAGCGCGGCGGCGACGATCGCGTCGTTCTGCAGGAATCCCGCGGTCATGTCACTGGAGATCATGCTGGGGTGGACGGCGTTGACCCGGACGCCTTCCGCGCCGTGGTCGAGCGCCATCGCGTTGGTCAGGTTGGTCACCGCGCCCTTGGCGGCGTCGTAGGCGGCCAGGCCCCAGTCACCGCCGAGCCCGGATGCCGAACCGACATTGACGATGCTGCCGCCCACGGCACGCAGGTGCGGAAGTGCGGCCCTGGAGGCGAAGAAGACTCCGTCGACATCGGTGGACATGACGCGTCGCCAGCCCGTCGCGTCGATGTCGGACACGGTGCCCAACGGCTCGCAGGTCGCGGCATTGTTGACCAGAGTGTCCAACCGGCCGTGGTCCTGGGCCACGGCGTCCACCAGCCCGGTGATCTCCTCCTCGTCCGAGACGTCACCGACCCGGGCGATCAGCGTCGATCCCGTTGGCGCGTCGGCCATCACCTTGTCCAGCTTTGCCTGCGTCCGACCGATGATGACCACCGTGGCGCCCTCGGCGGCGAAGCGGTGAGCGGTGGCCGCGCCGATGCCCGATCCGCCGCCGGTGACGATGACGACCTTGCCCGTGAACGTGTCCTCAGCCATAGAGAATCTCCAACTCCTCATGTATTACCTGGTGGTGTCGCCCGCGCGACTTCACGCGCGGACAGTGCGCGCGCTCCGCCCGGTCCTGCCGAGAACCGCCCCTGCGCACTGCACGCGCCTGGCGCAAGCGGTATGACGCCCCTCGTGCCGACAGCCGAGCGGCCGGAATACGGTTGGCTCACGAGGCTCTCCTCCTGTGCGTCTGCTGGTGTATCTGCCGTGCGGGAGCGGGCGGTTGGCCCTGTCTCGAACCCTAGGAAGATCGGCCCGGCACAGGCTTGAACCAGGGCGCCAGGCGGACAGAACATCGGCGCCAGACAGCGCGGGGCTACGAAGGCGGACGGCCTCTGCGCTTCGAGACGGTGCCGGACACGACGGCGAAGGTCCTCGTCCTGACTGAACCGCACAGAGCGCACCCGTCTGCCGGACGTGCACCGGGCGAGGGGGCCCCTCCAAGAAGAGCCGACGGGCATCGGCGGCGGGGCTTGACAACGATGTCGGACGGCGGCACATTCCCCAGGCGCGAACAGGGACCGGCACACCTTCACCACGGGCCCCACCGGCCCGCTTCAGGACGGAGCTGCCCATGAGAAGAAGACCAGCGTTACGCGCGACGCGCTTCCTGCGAAGACATGTCACGGTCGTCGCCCTCGCCAGCAGTCTGGCGGCCATGATCGTGACCGGTGCCGGAGAGGCGTCGGCGGACGTGCCGAAGGGCCACCGTATTGCGTCGGTGACGTCCGGCAACGCCCGTTTCCAGGTCCTGTCCCCGACCCTGATCCGTACGGAGTACGCGCAGGACGGGAAGTTCACCGACAGCGCGACGTTCAACGCGGTCGGCCGCACCGCGTTCGCGCCGACCTCCTACACCTCCAGTACGTCCGACGGCTGGCTGACCATCAGCACGAGCGCGCTCACCCTTCGATATCAGGAGGGTTCCGGGCCCTTCGACGCCCAGAACCTCTCCGTGCGGCTGTCGGCCGGCGGGTCACCGGTCAGTGCCACGCCGTGGCATCGGCTCACGTGTGCCTTGGGCGCCCTGTGCGAGGCCGAGCAGCTGTCCCACGGCGGGGTCGGTGTCGCCTCGGACCACACCGGTTACACCGGCTCCGGATTCCTGGCCGGCTTCGAGGGGACGGGCAACTCCCTGTCGGCCGACGTCGACGTCGCCACGTCGGGGACCTACCGGTTCGACACCCGCTACGCCAACTCCCTCGGCGGCGACGGCCAGAACACGACGCGCACCCTCACGTTGTCGGTGGACGGCGGAGCGAACCGGTCGGTGAGCCTGCCCGCCACCGCGAACTGGGACACCTGGGGCCTGGCGAGCAGCGCGGTGCAACTCGGCGCCGGCCACCACACCATCACCCTGGCGAGGACCGCCGTGGACTCCGGGGACGTCAACATCGACAGCGTTGCCCTGGTGAACCAGGGCGGCGGTTTTCCGCCGACGTCCACCACCGCGATCACGTCCTGCGGGTTCGGCGTGAACTGCGAGGCCGAGGCCGACCGCATCTCGGGCTCGGCGACCACGGCCACCGACCACGCCGGCTACTCCGGCAGTGGCTTCGTCGGGGAACTGAACCAAGGGGCAGGCATGTCGGCCCACGTGGTCGGCGTACCGGCGGACGGCACCTACGCGTTGCAGGTGCGCTACGCCAACGCCACCGGCGGTGACGGCCTCTACCGGACTCGTACGGCGACGGTGTCCGCCGGGGGCACCACGCAGACCCTGTCGCTGCCCGTCACCGGCGACTGGGACACCTGGAAGACCGCCTCGGTCCCCGTCACCCTCAAGGCCGGGGCCGACGACATCTCCGTCGGCTGCCCGGACACCGCGAGCTGCCACGTCAACCTGGACACGGTCTCCGTCACCGCGGCGAACTCACCGCCCCCGCAACCGCACCTGGCGCTCGGCGGCTACCGCCGCAGCCTCGACGGAGTCAACGGCGACAACGGCACCCCGGCCACCACGCCCGGCCTGCTGTACAAGGACGGCTGGTACCTGCTCGACGACACGACCTCGGCCCTCTACGACACCGGTACCCACCAGGTCACCCAACGCCCTTCCCACGGCGGCGCGCCGTACCAGGACGGCTACGTCTTCGGCTACGGCCACGACTACAAGCGGGCCCTCACCGACCTGGCCACTCTCACCGGTCCGCCCCAACTGCTTCCCCAATGGGCCTACGGCGTCTGGTACTCGGAGTACATCGACCGCACCGCCGCCGACTACGAGAACACGATCCTGCCCGCCTTCCGCGCCGAGGGCGTGCCCCTGGACGTCCTGGTGACCGACACGGACTTCAAGTCGCCCAACACCTGGAGCGGTTGGGAGATCGACACGTCCAAGTTCCCCGATCCGAAGGGGTTCTTCGACTGGGCCGCCGCCCAGGGTCTGCACAACACCCTCAACACCCATCCGAGCATCCTCAGCGGCGACCCGCAGTTCGCCCGGGCCCAGGCCACCGCCAAGGGCAAGCTGCACAAGGGCGGTTGCGCTCCCGCCGCGAGCAGCGGCCCGGGGGACTGCTACACCTTCGACTGGGGCGACCCCGACCAGCTCAAGGCGTACATGGACCTGCATCAGACCATGGACCAGCAGGGCAACGACTTCTGGTGGCCGGACTGGTGCTGCGACAACTCCCAGTCCTCGCTGCCCGGCGTCACTCCCGACGCGTGGATCAACCAGCAGTACGCCACCGACGCCGACAAGACCGTCGGCCGCGGATTCGTCGTCTCCCGCGCCTACGGCTCCCTCCAGGCGGGCGGTTACAGCGGCCAGCAGGGGCTGCCCACCGGGCCGTGGGCCGACAAGCGCACCACCGTCCACTTCACCGGCGACACCTCCTCCACCTGGGGCACCCTGAAGGCGGAGGTCGGCTACACGCCGGGCGAAGCGGCCGCCACCGGCCTGTCGGCGATCAGCCACGACATCGGCGGCCACAACGACACCACGAACCTGACCGGTTCAGAGACCTACACCGCCGACGGCACGACCCACACCACGCACAGACTCCCCGACGACATGTACGCGCGCTGGGTCCAGCTCGGCACCTTCCAGCCCATCGACCGGCTGCACAGCAACCACAGCGACCGGCTGCCCTGGCAGTACGGCACCGCGGCCCGCGCCTCCGCGGACAAGTTCCTCAACCTGCGCGAGAACCTGGTGCCCTACACCTACTCACTCGCACGGCAGGCCAATACCACCGGCGTCCCCGTCACCCGCCCGATGTACCTCGAATACCCCGACGAGCCGCAGGCGTACGCCACTTCGGGCAGCGAGTACTTCTACGGCCCCGACATGCTCGTCGCCCCCGTCACGACGCCCGGTGCCACGGCGACGACCTCGGTGTGGTTCCCGCCCGGCAGCCAGTGGACCGACTACTTCACCGGGCAGACCTACGCCGGCGGCACCACCCAGAACATCGCCACCGGCCTCGACAGCATGCCGGTGTTCGTCAGAGCCGGCGCAGTCGTCCCGACCCGCACGAACAACGTCACCGGCAACGACAAGGCCCCGCTGACCAAGGTCACGCTCACCGTCGCCGCGGGCGCCTCCGGCTCCTACTCCCTCTACGAGGACGACGGAACCGGCACGGGCCCCGGCCACAGCGCCATCACGAAGATCCGGTACCGGGAGAACAACGCCCGGCGCACGCTGACGATCGCCCCCGCGACCGGGACCTTCCACGGCCAGGTCAGAAACCGGCAGTGGACCGTCTCCCTCCTCGGCGTCACCGCCCCGACCACCGTCCGAGTGCAAGGAGCCCGACTCTCCCCCCACGCCTACCACTTCGACAGCACGACCCGCACCCTGACCGTCACACTGCCGCCGCGGAGCCCGCACGCGCCGGTCACCGTGACGTGCGGTTGATCATCACCCGACCGGTGCCCACCCGACCGGTGCCCACCTGTACGCCGCCCACCCCAGGGCGGCGTACGGCTGCGCGGGTCCGTGGCGAGAGCGGATCGGGGGTATGCCCTGGGCCAGGGGCGATCCGTTCTTGCCGCGGTCGGTCGGGTTCGGTCCCCTCGATCTCCCTCATTGAGGGCGCGGATGCTGACCGAGCCGATCGCGCACCGCAACCGGCTCGGCTCGCCGCAGGCGTCCGGTTCGTCCAGGACCAGGCGGTGCAGCTTGGCCCGCACCCGGACTTGCGACCACTTGGT
Organism: Streptomyces sp. NPDC058683; assembly: GCF_042716195.1. Lineage (NCBI taxonomy): Bacteria > Bacillati > Actinomycetota > Actinomycetes > Kitasatosporales > Streptomycetaceae > Streptomyces > Streptomyces sp. NPDC058683. Next base: position 183,046 of record NZ_JBHXSK010000016.1, on the reverse strand, counting down.
GAATCGGCGGCAGGTGGTCACACCGGACGGCCCGAAACCGGGCGGCAGTTGAATCCACATGCCGTCCGATGTGGCTACGAGCACGATCGCGGCCAGGATCTCGCGGTCGCCGTGGCGACACCGGCCGCCGTCAGCCCGAGGGGGTGTTGTAGTTGACGATTCCGTCCACCATGACGGCGACCGCACCGGCCAGAGGGCTGGCCGTCCCCTTCGCCACGACGTCGGGCAGTCGGTGCGCCGCGCCCTCGCTGACTGCCACCATGCCCCAGAACGCGTTGAAGCCCGAAGGGTCCGTCGGCTTGTCGGCAGCCGCCCCCACGGTCAGGACGCCGCCCGCCTCGGCCACCTCCAGCGCGCCCATCTGCCGCAGCGTGTCGGGATCCCGCTCTTCGGTGGCCACCACGCTCCAACCCGTCCCCTCTGTGTGCCGCAATGCGGCAAGGAGCTTGCCGGCCGTGTCCGAGCCCGTAACAACGATGTCAGGAAGGACAAGGGCCACCGGCCCGTGCGTCATCGGCAGGGCGGACCGGATCGCTCCGTCGAGGCCTGCTCCGAACGACTCGTCCTGTAAGACGAAGACCATGTGAAAGGTCTCGGCGTAGCGCGCGAGATAGCTCACCGTGTCCAGCTTGTGCGTCCCGAACACGACGACCAGACGCACGTTGAGTCCGCTTTTGGCCAGTTCGACAACGGATTCCAGACTGCGGTCCAGCACGGTGACCCCAGGAGCCAGACAGTGCAGTTCCTTCGGGTAGGACGCCCCGAAACGTGTTCCGAATCCAGCGCAGGGCAAGATGACCGAAACATCAGGGACGGGCACGGACGAACTATGCATCGAGTAGCTCTCCGGTGGTGTGGACGATCCGGGACCTTGCGCATCTCTCCGGGCCCGGGCAACCCGAAGCGGGCCGACGCCGCACCGTCCGCCCCCGAGGCACGCTGGCGCTCACGGTAGTCACTGAGGACGGCCCCTATGCGAGAAACGCGGCGTTGATCGACCAGACCGTCCGCGACGTGACCCGACGGACCCTCGCCGCTGCCCTCAGAGACATAAATGCGCGCCTGAATGGACCAGTTGACCCACCGCCGTGTTCAGCACCACGCGACCTACACTGCTCCCGCATACCCGTGACGACCGACGTGCCGCGTTAATGGGCAGCGCTCGAAGCCTGGGCGGAAACGGGCTGAAACGCATGGAAGGCACGACGAAGGAGGATGCGGAATGCGGGTGCTGTTGTCCACATACGGGACGCGTGGCGATGTCGAACCGCTGGTGGCACTCGCGGTGCGGTTGCGGGCGCTCGGCGTGGGGGTGCGGATGTGCGCGCCGCCGGACGAGGAGTTCGCCGAGCGGCTTGCGGGTATCGGGGTGCAACTGGTGCCGGTCGGGCCACCGGTGCGGGAGTTGATGCGCGGGACGACACTGCCGTCGGCGGCGGATCTGTCCCGGTACCGGACGGAGATGGTCGGGGCACAGTTCGACGCGTTCCCCGCGGCGGTCGACGGATGTGACGCGCTGGTGGCGGCCGGCCTGGCGCAGGTTGCCGCGCGGTCTGTGGCCGAGGCCGCGGGCATCCGCTACGTGTACGCAAGCTATGCGGCGGTCCACCTGCCGTCGCCGCACCACGCGCCACCACCACGGCCGGGCTGGCCGGAGCCGGAGGAGAACGACAACCGGACCCTGTGGGCGCTGGACGCCCACAACGTGAACGCGCAGTTCAGCGAGGCGCTCAACGGCCACCGGGCGGCGATCGGTCTGCCACCGGTGGACAACGTCCGCGACCACGTCCTCACCGACCGGCCGTGGCTGGCGGCGGACCCGGTCCTTGGGCCGTGGCGGGAGACTCCGGGCCTCGACGTCGTACAGACAGGTGCATGGAACCTGGCGGACGAACGCCCGCTGCCGGCCGACTTGGTGACGTTCCTCGACGCGGGCGCGCCGCCGGTCTACGTGGGCTTCGGCAGCATGCGCCCGTCGCCGGACATCGGCCGCATGGCCGTCGAGGCGATCCGCGCACAGGGGCACCGCGTGCTGGTGTCCCGTGGCTGGGCGGACCTGGATCTGGCCGACGAGCGGGACGACTGCTTCGCCGTCGGCGAGGCCAACCACCAGCGTCTGTTCGGCAGGGTGGCCGCCGTGGTGCACCACGGCGGCGCGGGAACGACGTTGACGGCCGCACGGGCGGGCACGCCACAGGTGGTGATACCTCTCCAGCTGTCGGACAACCCGTACTGGGCCGGCCGGGTGGCGGACCTGGACATCGGTGCGGCACTCGACGGTCCGCCTCCGACCGTCGAATCCCTGGGCGTCGCGTTCAAGACGGCCCTGTCACCCGAGACCCGGGCGCGGGCACAGGCACTGGGAGGCCGGATCCGTACCGACGGGGCGGAGGTGGCCGCGAGCCTGCTGGTCGAAGCGCTCCGGTAAGCGAGGCCGCCTCGGCGGGAAGAAGCCTCGGTCGGGGCGAGGTGAATCCGGCCGGGGCTTCGGCATGAGCATGGACATCGCCCTGTTCAGAAGTGCTGATCGCGCTGCGACCGGCGCAGTGGCCGACTGCTAGCGTTCGGGCGCATGGAAGACGGCGTGTACGTGGGCAATGCGGGCAAGGACGCGACGGTGGACCGGGGATGGCTGCTCGGGCACTTCAAGGAGCCCGGCGATCCTCGCCACAGCGACGCCGTCGAGGTCAAGTGGGGTGTCCACCCACGTGGTGAGCAACGAGTTCAGTGGGTGAAGGGCGAGCTGCGGACGGCTCTCCTGGTTCTCGTCTCGGGCCGCTTCCGAGTGGAGTTCCCCGGTCGTAGCGTGCTGCTGGAGGAACAAGGCGACTACGTCGTCTGGGGCCAGGGAGTGGATCACTCCTGGACCGCCGAGGACGACTCCGTGGTGCTGACCCTGCGATGGCCTTCCGTGTCCGGATACGCCGCACCATAGAGGTCTGCAGAGCCTCACGTCCGTCAGACGGACAGCGAAAAGCCGCACTCCTGCACAAACGTTTGCGAAACCGAGGGCTGACGCCTGTTCGGGCGCTGAGTATACCCAAATTTTTTGTCAATAGCGCATTGCGGTCGGGCTGTTTTCGGGCAGGCCTTTAATGTCGTCCACCGACCGGTCAGGATGTCCTGTCACCGAAAGAGTGTGGCGTGGGTCACTGTTGACCACCTAATCGGTAACCATTTAATATCGGCGGAAATGAGCCACCGCAGGGGTGGCCGGAAAACGGACACTTCCTCAACCACTCCTCCGTATGCATCTGACGCAATTTCATGGAGTTCTGGCAAAGGAAAGGCGACACTCAGGAGATTGCGCGAAGCGCCGCTGAACCCGTGAGGATATCGGTCCGAGGCCCGGTGTGGCCCGCCGTGCTGTTCGTGCATCGGCTCCGCAAGAGAATTGACCACGCCGGATCGCGGATCGCCCTGTTGCGGTCCCATCGAAGGGCCTCTAGTGGGCACATTGCCCTCGAAGTGCGCATTCCAGACGTCGGGCTGAACCGCTCGAAATTGGCCATGCCGGGCATACTCGCACGCGATGTGCGTGAACCATTGATCCTTCGGGAACGCGGGATCCGATTTCCGCCGCGTTCTCTTCTCGTGAAGGGTAATCCGTGTCTTCCCCACGAATCACCATCACCCATCACTCGGACAAGGAAACCTCTCCCGTGCCCCTGTCGCTGGCGCAGGAGCGGCTGTGGGTCATGGCGCGCATGGACGGAGACGCCAGCGCCGCCTACAACGAGCCGATGCCCTTCGACATCCGGGGGCCGCTGGACCGGGACCTGCTCATCCGGACGCTGCACCTGCTCGCGGCCCGGCACGAGGCCCTGCGCACCCGACTGGTGCCCTCCGGCGGGTCGGCACTCCAGGTCGTCGATCCGCCGGAGACCGGTTTTCCGGTGACCTTCGAGGACCTCACGGGACTGCCCGACGCGGCCGAGCGGTTCGCACGGACCCGGCAGGAGGTGGAAGGCACCCCGTTCCGCCTGGGCGCGGAGCCCATGGTGCGCGGCTGCCTGGTGGCGCTCGAACCCGACCACCACGTACTGCTTCTGACGGCCCATCACATCATCTTCGACGGCTGGTCCCGCTCCCTGCTGCTGCGCGAACTGGGTCTGGTGTACGCCGCGCTCCAGCAGGGGCAGGACGCGTCGCTGCCGGAACTGACGTGGCAGTACAGCGACTACACCCGCTGGCAGTGGGACTGGATGTCGGGGGAGGAGCCTGCCGCGCACGCCGACTACTGGACCGCCGCGCTGGCCGACGCCCCGGCCGTGCTCTCCGTGCCCACCGACCGGCCTCGCCCGCCCGAGCAGGCCTTCCATGGCGACCGGTCGCCCGTCACCGTGGACGAGGACCTGACGCAGGCCCTGCGCGACCTCGCCGCAGACAACGATGTCTCCCTGTACGCGACCGTTCTGACCGGCTGGTCGGTGCTGCTGTCCCTGCTCTCCGGGCAGGACGACATCGTGGTCGGCGCCCCTACGTCGAACCGCCGTCGCGGGGACGTCGAGGGCCTGATCGGCTTCTTCGTCAACACCCTCGCCCTGCGCGCGGACCTCTCCGGCTCGCCCAGCGTCAGCGACGTCATGAAGCGGGTGAACCAGCGGATCCGCGACGCCCTCACCCACGTGGACCTGCCCTTCGAGCGGGTCGTGGAAGTGGTCAACCCGCCGCGGAGCCCTGCCTACACGGCACTGTTCCAGACCATGTTCGCCTGGGTCCCCTCCATGCGTAAGGAGCTCGAACTCCCGCACCTGAAGGTCGAGTTACGACAGGACGCCGCCCACGTCCCCGCGAAGTTCGACCTGGTCCTGGCCCTGGCCGACGAGGGCCGGCACCTCACCGGGGAGATCGACTACGCGGCGGCGCTCTTCGACCGGGCGACCGTCGAACGGTACATACGTCAGTTCCTCCGCGTGCTGCGCCTGATGACCGAACGGCCTCAGGCCGAGATCGCCGACCTGACGTTGCTGGACGAGGACGAACAGCGCGAACTCCTCGCCTCCTTCAGCGCCGGGCCCGCCGCGGCCGTACCGACACCGGGCCTGCTGGAGCGGTTCGCGGCGCAGGTGCGCGAACGGCCGCGGCAGCCCGCCGTGGTGGCCGATGACGCGGAACTGGACTACGCCACGCTGGACCGCCGGGCCAACCGGCTCGCCGACGCGCTGATCGCCCGCGGTGCCGGGCCCGACCGTGTGGTGGGCCTGCACGCCGGACGCACGGCCGAACTCGTCGTCGGTGTGCTCGGCATCCTCAAGGCCGGGGCCGCCTACCTGCCCCTCGACCCCGGACAGCCCTCGGAACGGCTCACCGCCATGGTGAGCGACGCCGCACCGGTACTCGTGCTGACCGACCAGGCGGACACCGCGGGCGACGACCGGCGGCTGTGGGAGAACCTGGCGAAGGTCGAGGCCGAGGGAACGCACGACGAAACACCGGGCATCGACGCGGACCCCACCCGGCTCGCCTACGTCATCTACACCTCGGGATCGACCGGCCGCCCCAAGGGAGTGGCGGTGACGCACGCCAGCGTCGTCAATCTCTTCGACCACTGGCGTGAACTCATGGGAGACGCCCCCGGCGAGGCGTCATCGGCCTGGTCGAGCATCGGCTTCGACGCGTCGGTCCACGAACTCCTCATGCCGTTGACCACCGGGGCGGTGCTCCACATGGTCCCCGACGGACTTCGGGGCGACCCGGGAGCGCTGCTGGGCTGGCTGCGCGAACGCAAGGTCACCCAGGCGTTCCTGCCGCCGTCCTACGTCCTGTGGATCGACGAGGATCCGGCCACCCGCCTGGCCGGGCTGAGCCTGCGTCAGCTCCTCACCGGAGTGGAGTCCCTGCCCGAGAGCGCCCTGCACCGCATGCGCGAGCTGCTGCCAGGCCTGCGCATCTGCTTCGGCTACGGCCCGACCGAGGCGACGCTCTACGCCACCGCCTACACCGACCCCCAGCCGTACGAGCGGTCGTGCCCCATCGGGCGCCCGCTGCGCGGCACACGCCTGTACCTGCTCGACGACCGCATGCGCCCGGTACCGGTGGGCGTTCCCGGTGAGGTCTACCTCGGCGGAGCGAGCCTGGCCCGCGGATATCTGAACCGGTCCGACCTCACCGACGAGCGTTTCCTGCCCGACCCGTTCCTGCCCGGCGAACGCGTCTACCGCACCGGCGACCTGGCGCGCTGGCTGCCGGACGGCAACGCCGAGTACGTCGGCCGCCAGGACGACCAGCTCAAGCTGCGCGGCTTCCGCATCGAACCCGGCGAGGTCGAGGCAGCGCTGCTGGCGGTACCCGGCGTGCGGGAGGCCGTGGTGCTGGCCGACCGCGACACACCGGGCGGCCCCCACCTGGTCGCCGGCGTGGGATGTGACGCCGAAGCCACGCGGACGGCGTACGAGTGGCGCGCGGCTCTCAGCGACCGCCTGCCGGACTACATGATCCCCGTCGTGGTGGCCGAGTTCCCGCGGCTGCCGTTGAACCGCAGCGGCAAGGTGGACCGGACGGCAGTGCTGCGCGCCGTGGCGGGAGCCCGCTCGGAGCGGGTCAACACGGCCGCGCCCCGCGACCACGTCGAGATGGCGCTGTACCGGATCTGGCGGCAGGTGCTGCTGCACCCGGACATCGGAATCGGCGACAACTTCTTCGAGCTCGGCGGCACGTCGATCTCGGCGATCAAGATGGCGTCCGCCGTCCAGGAGCAACTCGGCGTGACGCTGCCGGTCCGGGACGTCCTGCTGCACCCCACCATCGAGGCGCTCGCCGAGCGGGTGCGCGGCAACGGCGCCGAGGCTTCGCCGTCCGCCGGGCCCAGCAGCCTGGTGGAGTTCCGCGCCGGCAGCGGCGGACAGCGCGTGGTGTGCGTGCACCCCGCCGGTGGCACCGCGTTCTGCTATCTGCCGCTGTCCACGGAACTGCCCGACGACGTCGGCGTGGTGGGACTTCAGGCGCCCGGCATCAACCCCGGCGAGGCCACCCTGCCCGGTGTCGAGGCGATGGCCCAGGAGTACCTGCGGCTCGTCGGTCCCCGCCCGGACGAGGCACTGGTGCTGTGCGGGCTCTCCTACGGCGGCCTGATCGCGTACGAGATGGGCCGCCGCCTGGTGGCGGCCGGACACGAGCGGGTGAGCGTGGTCCTGCTGGACACCCATGGCGCGGAGGACGCGGGGCAGCGTGCCGCGATCGCGCCGGTCGGGATGGAGGAGTTCCGGGAGAAGCTGGTGCGCTTCAACGGCATGTACCCGGGCATCGACGACGACCAGGTGGCCCGGTACCTGACCGTCTACAACCACCACCGCGAGACGGCGCGCGACTACGCCGTACCCGAATCGCCCGCCCGTGTCGTGCTGATGCAGGCGACGGCCGTGGAGGACGAGGACGGCGAGAACGCGGCCGCCCGCCTGCGCGCGTTCTGGCGGCGCCGCGTCAGCGGTCCCTTCGTGGTCGAACCGGTGGCCTGCGGTCACTGGGACATGTTGGAGAGCGACGAACTGCCACGCGTCGCCGCCGTCCTCGCCGCCGAACTGGGCCGGCCTGCAACCGCCCCGGGTGGCACCGGGACGGAGCGCACGACACTTTCCGGCACGTCGGAGGCATGATGAAACCGCGCGTCGAACCTTCCCCCACCGACATGGCCGAGGACCTGAGCGATCCGGTCGGGCTCGCCCTCGCGATACACCGCCAGGCCCTGCGCTCCCCACAGGCTGACGCGGTCGCCGACGGCGACGTACGGCTCGACTACGCGACGCTGAACGCCGCGGCCGCCGCCGTGGCCCAGGCCCTGGGCCACCAGGGCGTGACCGCCGGGCAGGCCGTGGCAGTGGCGCTGCCGCGCTCATGGCGGCTGGTCTGCGTCATGCTGGGCATTCTGCGGCTGGGCGCCCAAGTGGTGCCGCTGGACACCCAGAGCCCCGCCGAACGCCGCCTCTTCATCCTGCGGGATTCCGCAGCGGCCGCCCTGGTGTACGCCGCCCCCGGGAGCGCCACCGAGCTACCGCACGGCATCAAGGCGATAGCCGTGGACACTCTGCTGCCCGAACTCCCGTCCGCCGCGCCCGCCGTGCAGGCGCCGGCCGCCGCCGGCGAGGTGTCCTTCCTCTTCTACACGTCCGGAACAACAGGCCGGCCCAAGGGCGTCGAGGTCCGCGACGCCGGAGTCGTGCGGCTCGCACGACCCGGCTACATCCGTGTCGAGCCCGGCCTGCGCTATGCCTGCATGGCGAATCCGGCGTTCGACGCGCTGAACTTCGAGGTCTGGGCACCCCTGCTGACCGGTGGTTGCTGCGTGGTCCTGCGCGACGGGGACGTGCAGAGCCCCGAGCGGCTCGCCGCGGCACTGCGGCGCGAGCGCGTGGACACCGTCTTCATCACCACCGCGCTGTTCAACGCGACGGTCACGGCCGTACCGGACTGCTTCGCCGCGGCCGGCGAGGTGCTCGTGGGCGGTGAGCAGCTCAACCCCCGGGTGATGCGCCGCTGGTACCGGGACAACGCCGACAGCGGCACCCGGCTGTTCAACATCTACGGGCCGACGGAGTCCAGCACCTTCGCCCTGTGCCATCCGGTCCCGCGGGACTTCGACGGTGACGTGGTGCCGATCGGCCGGCCCCTGCCGGGGACCGGTGCCGTCCTGGTCGTGCCGGGCCAGGAGAGGGTCGCCGCGCCCGGTGAGGTCGCCGAACTCCTGCTGAACGGCGCCGGACTCGCGGCCGGGTACCGCAACCTCCCCGAGGAGACCGAGCGGCGCTTCGTGCGGCTCGCCTGGTTCGACGGCGGCAAGGAGCGGTACTACCGCACCGGTGACCTCGTACGGGCCGACGACGAGGACCGGGTGGAGTACGTCGGACGAACCGACCGCCAGGTCAAGGTCCGTGGCTTCCGGATCGAGCCCGGCGAGGTGGAACGGCACGTTCTCGCCCACCCGGCGGTCCGGCGGGCCCACGTGTGCACACGCCGCGCCGGCGAGGAGGGGCCGAACGAACTGCTGGCGTTCGTCGTCCTGCAACAGGAGCTGTCCTACGAGGAGTTCGACAGTCACCTCGCGGCTCACCTGCCCGCCTACATGCGTCCGCACCAGATCCATCTCGTGGCGGAGCTGCCGCTCAACGCCAACGGCAAGGTCGACCAGGCCGCGCTGTTGGGACAGGCCGACCGGCCCTGGCGGCCGACCCCCTCCGACGCACCCGCCCCGACTCAGACGGAGCGCGAGGTCATCGAGCTGGCCGAGGAGATCCTGGGCACCACCGGCCTCGGGCTCGGTGACCGGTGGATCGCCGCCGGCGGCGACTCGTTGAAGGCCCTGCGGTTCTGCTTCGCCGTCCGGCAGCGGTGGGGCCGCGACCTGACACAGGCGGCCGTCCTCCACGGCGACCTGGCCGCAATCGCCCAGGCCGTCACCACGGTCGGCCCCGGCGGGGAAAGCGCCTGTCCGGCACCGGTCGTCGCCGGTGCCCGATCGGCGCCCGCCACGAGCGAGCAGCAGCGGCTGTGGCTCCTGCAGCGCCGGGCGCCGGGCTCCCGGGCGTACTCCGTCAACCAGGCCTTCCGTGTCGACGGGCCCGTCGACACCGCTGTCCTCCAGCGGGCGCTGCGGACCCTGGTGGCACGCCATGCGGCACTGCGGACAGGCTTCGTCCTCGGGCAGCAGGGACTCCGGCAGACAGTCGGTGAACCGTACGATCCCTGGCACGAGCCGGGCAGAGAGCAGGCATGGGACGAGGAAGAAGCGCAACGTTTCGCCGGCGCCTTCTTCGCCGAGCCCTTCGACCTCGCCGTCCCCCGGATGCTCCGGGCCTGCTGGCTGCCCCGTGCCGGCGGCGGCACGCTTCTGCTGCACCTGCACCACATCGCCGTCGACGGCTGGTCGCTGAGCATCCTCCTGCGGGACCTGTCCGCCGACTACGCCGAGACCATCGAGGCCAGAGCCGAGGCCGAGGCCAATGTCGAAGCCAATGCCAATGCCAATGCCGAAGCCGACGCCGAAACCGGCCGGAACACGGCCCCGGCTCCGAACCCACTGGACTTCGCCGCCTGGCAGACCGGCTGGTTCGCGAGTGCGGCCTACCGGGCACAGCGCGACGAACTCCTGGCGTATTACGAGGGCTTGGAGGAGCCCCAGGAACCACTGCCCGCCCAGGACGCGGATCCGGCACCGCGGGCGCGACTGCTGCACACCTCGCTCGACGTGGTACGCCGGGCCCAGGTGGACCAGCTCTGCGCCGAGTTCGGACTGACCCGCTTCCAGGTGCTGCTGTGCGTGTTCTCCTGGAGCCTGTACGGCGTGACCGGCCTGGTCCGCCCGCGCATCGCCGCCCCGGTCGCCAACCGCCCGGTACGCGAGTTCGAGAACAGCGTGGGCATGATGGCGAACACCGTGCTGCTGCCCGTGGCCGTGGTGCTCGGTGAGGACCTGCGCTCGCACCTCGCCCGCGCGAGGACCAGCACCGGGCAGGTGCTGCGACGCCAGGACGTGGCGCTCACGGACGTCCTGACCGGCTGGGCGGCCGTCGGCGACGACACCCCGTTCGATCTCCTGTTCGTCCTGGAGAACACCGACTTCGGGGCGCTGCGGCTGCCCGGCTGCGTCCAGCGCCCCCTGTGGTGGGCCGCGCCGGAGGCCAAGTGCCCGATGACGGTCTCCGTGGTCGAGCATCCCGACGGACTCGACCTGCTGTGGGAGTACGCCGAGGACCGGTTCACCGGCGAGGCCGTCGAGGCGATGGCCGAGCTGTTCCGGCGGGGCGTGGACGCGCTCGCGGCCGGTGGCCGCTCCACCACGCGGGAGCTGGTCGCGCCCTACCGCAAGTCCCTTCCGCAGCACGGGCGCGGACCCGCCCCGGAACCGGGCTTCACCACGATCGCCGAGGGCTTCGCACGGCAGGTCGCCCGCACCCCGGACGCCCCGGCCGTGATCACGGCCGACGGGAGCACCCTGAGCTACGCGGCGCTCGACGCCCGAGCCGCGAGCCTCGCCGCGGAACTGGCCGACCGCTACCCGATCCCGGCCGACGGCAGCCCCTGCCGGGCGGCCCTGTACCTGAGCCCGTCCGCCGAGCACGTGGTGGCCCTGCTGGCACTGGCGCTGCTGAACGTCACCGCCGTCCCCCTCGACCCCTCCTACCCGGTCGAAGTCCTGCGCCGCGTCCTGGAGCGGGTCGACCCGCTGTGCGTCCTGGTCACGCCCGACGGCACGGCGGCGCTGGAGACGCTGCTCCCGGACGGCGTGGTGTCCCACCTCGTCGCCCTGGCGGACCCGGCGCCGCGGGAAGGTGACGGCGCGGGCGCGCCGTACGACGGCCGCACGCACGACGGCGCCCGGCCGCTGTACACCCTGTTCACCTCCGGATCCACCGGCGTCCCCAAGGGCGTCCAGATCTACGACCGCACGCTGTGCGACCTGATCCGGTGGCAGTCCGGTCCCGGCGGCCTGACCGCCCCGGCGGCCACCCAGCAGTTCTCGATGCTGGCCTTCGACGTCTCCTTCCAGGAGATCTTCGGGACGCTGTGCACCGGCGGCAGCCTGCAACTCGTACGTCCCGAGTGGCGCCAGGACGTCCCCGCGCTGCTGGAGCGCCTGGAGTCCGCGGGCACCGAGCGGATCTTCATGCCCTACGTGGCCCTGCAACTGCTCGCCGAGTACGCGGTCCGGCTGGGCCGGTTCCCCTCCCGGCTGCGCGAGGTGGTCACCGCGGGCGAGCAGTTGGTGTGCACCGACACCATCCGCCGCTGGTTCGCCGGACTGCCCGGCGCCCGCCTGTTCAACCACTACGGGCCGACCGAGACACACGTGGTCAGCGCCCTGTGCCTGGAGGGCGACCCGGGTCAGTGGCCCGAGCGGCCCGCCATCGGACGCCCGGTGGCCGGCGCCGACCTGCGCGTGGTGGACGCTCAGGGCGATCCGGTTCCGGCCGGGTGTACCGGCGAGCTGCTGATCGGCGGCACCATGGCCACTCGCTGCTACCTCGACGAACCCGCTCTCGACGACGCCCGCTTCGTCGAGGTGCCCGGTGCGGGCCTGTTCTACCGCAGTGGCGACCGGGCGTGGTTCGACAGCGAGGGCCTGCTGCACTACGCGGGCCGCGACGACCAGCAGATCAAGGTGAGCGGGCACCGGCTGGAACTCGGCTCCGTCGAAGCGGCCCTGCTGCGCCATCCGGCGGTGGTCAACGCCGTGGTCGCGCGGGACGGCGACCGGCTGACGGCCTGTCTGGAGGTCCGTGGCGAGTCCCCGTCCGCCGACGACCTGAGCGCGCATCTGTCCGCGTCGCTGCCCTCCTACGTCCGTGTGGACCGCTTCCGGAGACTGCGGACGCTGCCGCGCACCCCGAGCGGCAAGCTGGACCGGCAGGCGGTGCTCCGGGCACCGGGCGAGGAGATACGCCGTTCGGTCCGCGCCCGCACCGGGCTGTCGGCCGAGGAGGAGCGGCTCACCGCGGCCTTCGAGGAGGTCACCGGGGCGACGATCGAACCGGACCAGACCTTCTTCGCGGCGGGTGCCTCCAGCCTCACCCTCATGCGCTTCCATCTGCACTGCACCACGGAACTCGGTTTACGCTTCGGCGTCGCGGACCTGTTCGAGCACGTCACGGTCCGCTCCCTGGCCCGCCACCTCGCCGCCGACCACCTCCCCGGCCCCCGGACACCTGCCGCGCCGGCCGGGAAAGACGGTGGGGCCCCGGAGCCCGGCGAACCGATCGCGGTCGTCGGCATGGCGGTGCGGGTGCCCGGCGCCCCGGACCTGGCGGCCTTCTGGGACCTGGTGGTCTCCGGCGGCACCGGTATCCGCCGTATCGACGCCCCGGAGGGTGTCATCGGCGCGCACAGCACGCTCGACGGGATGTTCGACTTCGATCCGGGCCACTTCGGCATCAGCCCCCAAGAAGCACGCCTGATGGACCCCCAGCAGCGTCATCTGCTGATGGCCTGTGTGCAGGCGCTGGCACACGCCGGAGTCGCGGACACGTCGGCCGTGCGAGTGGGCCTGGTGGCCGGTGCGGGGGAGAACACCTACTTCCAGTCCCTGTTGCGCGAGGCGGACCCCGGCCGGCTGCCCGACGGCTTCGAGCTCGCCCTGCACCACGAGAAGGACTTCCTGGCCACCAAGGTGGCCTACCACCTCGGGCTGACCGGTCCCGCCTTCAGCGCGCAGACGGCGTGCTCCAGTTCCCTGGTCGCCGTGCACCTCGCGGCCGGCCTGCTCCGGCAGGGCGAGGCGGAGGTGATGCTCGCCGGGGGAGTGCTCGTCGACCCCGGGCTGACCGGCGGCTACCGCTACCGCCCGCAGCACATCTTCTCCGCGGACGGCGACTGCCGCCCCTTCAGCGACGACGCGACCGGGACGGTCGGCGCCAGCGGCGTCGGCGTCGTGGTCCTCAAACCGCTGCGGCAGGCACGGCGCGACGGCGACACCGTCTACGCACTCGTCACCGGCTCCGCGATCAACAACGACGGCGCGGCGAAGATGAGTTACACCGCGCCGTCCCTGGCCGGGCAGCGCGAGGTGATCCGGACCGCGCTGGCCCGCGCCGGACGCACGGGTGCCGACGTCGGCTACGTGGAGGCGCACGGAACCGGTACCCGGCTGGGCGACCCGATCGAAGTGGCCGCGCTCCGCCAGGCGTTCGACGTGAGCGAGTCCGGCCGCTGCGCGCTCGGCTCCGTGAAGAGCCAGCTCGGTCACATGGGCGCGGCCGCCGGTGTGGTGGGTCTCGTGCGCGCGGTCCTCGCCGTGCACCACGGGAGCGTCCCGCCCCACATCAACTTCCGCGCCTTCAACCCGGAGATCGGCCCCGACCCCACCCCCTTCCACGTTCCGGCCCGGGCCACGCCGTGGCCCGGGGGACGCGAACGGGTGGCCGCGGTGAGCAGCTTCGGGATCGGCGGCACCAACGCCCACGTCATCGTGGAACAGGACACCGGGACCGGGACCGCCGCGACCGGCGTCGTACCCAAGTGCCTGGTGCTCTCCGCCTCCAGCGCGGACGCGCTCGCCGCCGACGCCGCCCGGATCGCCGACTACCTCCGACTGCGGCCCGAGCTCTACGACTCCGTGCTGCGCCATCTGCAGAGCGGACGTGCGGCCCGGCGCCTGCGGATCGCGGCACCCGTCGCGGACGCCGCCGCCGCCGAGCACTGGCTGCGTGCGGTGGCCGCGGGAGAGGTCCCGCACGGTACCGCGGACCCGGACGCCGCGCCGGTCTCCGCCGTCGGCCGTACGGCCCACGACCTCGCAGAGGACTGGACCGCCGGAAGACCCGTCGACTGGCGGCAGGGCCCCGCCCCGGTGCCCTGGGACTTCCCGCCCCCGAACTTCGCGCTCGCGGAGTACGACTTCGACCGCACGCTCAAGGCCCCGGCCGCGCAACCCCGGCGGCTGCCCCAGGCCGACTGGCTGCACCAGCCGCACTGGGTCCGGCTGCGCCGCGCCGCCGTCGCGGGCACCGCCGCACCGGCCGGCCGCGCGTCCGTCGTGGTCGTCGTCGCCTCCGAGAACACGCCGAAGGCAGCGTTCGCGCCGTTCGAGGCCGTGGCGTCACGCGTGGTACGGGTGCACCCGGCCGGCGCCTTCGTCCGCAGGGGACCCGACGTCTTCGACGCCGACCCGGCCGACCCGGCGTCCCTGCGCCTGCTGTTCGACGCGCTGTCCGGGGCCGGTCCCGACGACGCCCTGGCCGACGCGGAGTGGGTACACGCGTTGCCCTTGGACGTGACGGGGCCGGTCGGCCCCGGCTCGCTGGAACACGCCCGCCACGCCTGCCTGGACACCACGGCGGCCCTGGCCCGGGCACTGTCCGGGCGGACCGGCTCACCGCGCGTGTGGTGGCTGTCATACGGCGCGCGGCCCGTGGCCGGGACGGTGGACAGGCCCGAACTGGCGCTCCTCGCCGGGCCGGTCGAGGTCGCTCCCCAGGAGGCCGCCCTGGACGGCCACTGGCTGGACCTCCCCGACGGCGACCTCACCCGCTGGGCCGGACACGTGGCCTCGGTCGTCGCCGGAGCACGCCGGGCCGGGCCTCCCGGCGGCCCGGCGCTGCCCCGGCAGCTCGCGCTGCGGCAGGGCTACTGGTGGCGACCGGGCACCACGCCCGTGCCGGCGCCGTCCGGCACGGAGCCCCTCGTACCGTCCGGCGCGCAGTCCCTCGTACCGGCCGGTGCGGACACGGTCCACCTGGTACTGGGCGGCACGGGCGGCATAGGCAGCGCCATCGCAGCCTGGCTGCTGGAGCACACCGGCGGCCGGGTCCTGCTGCTGTCGAGG
This sequence comes from Streptomyces sp. NPDC058683, assembly GCF_042716195.1. NCBI lineage: Bacteria > Bacillati > Actinomycetota > Actinomycetes > Kitasatosporales > Streptomycetaceae > Streptomyces > Streptomyces sp. NPDC058683. The sequence continues at coordinate 167,793 of NZ_JBHXSK010000016.1, read as the reverse complement.
AATCCGCGGCTGCCCGCGGAACTGACCCGCTGGGCCGACCGCGTCGGCCTCGTTCCCGCGGATCTGGCGGCGATGTCCGTCGCCGAAGTGGCGGCGGCCGTCGCGGAACACACAGCGCGGCTGGACGGCGTGATCCACGCGGCCGGCCTGGGATTCGGGGGGCTGCTCGTCCGACGCGACGCCACGGCGATGCGCGACGCCGCCGCGGCCCGGGAGCGGGGCGCACTCGTCGTGGAGCACCTCATCGAGACCTTCCGTCCGGAGATCGCGGTCTACTGCTCCTCGATGTCCGCCCTGCTCGGCGGCGTCGGCCAGAGCGACTACGCGGCCGGCGCGAGCCTCCTCGACGGCTTCGCCCACCACCGCGCCCACGAGGCGGAGACGACCGTCCGGATCGGCATCGACTGGGACATCTGGAGCGAGACCGGAATGGCGACCCGGGTCCTGGACACGGACAGCCGCCATCAGGCACACCTGGCGGTCGGTCTGACCGTCGAGGAAGGCAAGGCGGTCTTCGCCCGAGCTCTGACCCTGCAGCTGCCGCAGCTTCTCGTCTCCACCACCGACATCGATGTCTCCCGCGCGTTCTACGCCCCCTCCGCCGGCGACCCGGCGGAACCGCCCACCCCGCGGTCGAGGCCGGCGCACCGCACGGACGGCGAGGCGGGTGCCCCGGAACCGGACGGTGCCGGGGAACGGGCGGGCGCCATGACCCGTGTGATCCAGGACCTGCTGGGCGTGGACGAACTGGACCCGGACGACTCCCTGTACGACCTCGGCGCCGACTCGCTGACCCTGATCAGCGTGATCGCCACCATCGAGGAGGACTACGGGGTCGAGTTCGACCTGGCCTCCTTCAGCCACCGGGTCAGTCTCACCGAGATCCTCAAACACGTCGAGGCGGCCCTCACCTCCGCCGAGCCCACCGCCGGCGTGGCCAGGAACATCGCCGCCGGGGTCGTCCTCGACATCTGGCAGGAGGGAACCGGCTCGGCCGTCCTGTGCCTGGTGCACCCCGTGGGCGGAGACATCCAGGCCTACCGGTCCCTGGTGGCGGCGCTCGGGCCGGCACCGACCGTGTGCCTCATCGCCGATCCGGCACTCCGCGACGCCACGACGCCCGCGTGGTCACTGGCCGAACGCGCCCGGCATTACGACACACAACTTCGTGACCGCTTCGGCGGCTCCAAGCACCGGCTCCACCTGGCCGGGTGGTCCTACGGCGCCCGGGTGGCCATGGAGATGGCCGGCCTGGCGGAGTCGGCCGGGCGGCCGTTGGAGGCGCTCTACCTGCTGGACCCGCCGCTGCCGCAGGCGGACGCGCTGGTCGCCGCCTACGACGAGAGCCATCTCGAGAAGGTGTTCGCCGCCGAACTCGGCACCGGAGTCTCGTCGATGTCGGCGGAACACGCGCAGGCATACGCGGAGAGGCTGGCCCGCTGCTGCCGGGCGAACCTGCGCAGCCTGGGCGAGCACCGGGTGCGGCCGCTCGCCTTCGTCCCCACGTTCCTGTGGCTGGCCGGACAGCCCACGGCGGGTATGCCCGCACCCGGCGACCCGCAGGAGACGGACCGGCAGTGGAGTGCCTGTCTGCCCCCCTCCGCCGTACGGCGGTTCCTGCCCACCGACCACTACGGCATCGTCGCGGCACCTCATGTGCACACGGTGGCCGAGACCATCAAGGCGACGCTGGCGGACCCGGCGGCCGGTGCCCGCACGGAGCGCGCCCAGTGAACCGAGGCCTGTCACCCCACCCCCCTCTGGAGGACGTCATGGAGTCGTACGAACGCGAAGCACTGGAAGCGGTGACCACGCGTCCCCCGCACCCCCACCGCACGCTCACGGTCGAACGGATCACCCCCGTTCTGGGCGCGGAGGTCTCGGGCGTCGACCTGTCGAAGGAGCTCCCGGCGGAGCAACTGGACGAGATACGCGCCGCGTTCCGCGATCACCACGTCCTCGTCTTCCGCGACCAGACGATCACCGCCGAGGACCACAAGCGTTTCGCCGCCGCCTTCGGTGAGCTGCGTCCCGTCAACCCGCCGCCGCCCGAGGGCGATCCCTGCATCCTGGAGATCCGCACGACGTCGGCCGCGGCGGACGTGGCGGGCAACGGCTGGCACGCCGACGGCACCGCCGACGCCGAACCGTCGCTGGGGTCGATGCTCTACATCACCGAGATCCCCGAGCCGGGCTGCGGCGGCGACACCCTCTTCGCCAACATGCACCTCGCCTACGACATGCTCTCGCCGGCCATGCGCGCCCTGCTGGACCCGCTCACCGCCATACACGACGGCGCCCAGGCCCTGGCCGGTTACACCCCGCCCGCGGACTACGTCATCCCCAAGAGCGAGCACCCGCTCGTCGCCCGGCACCCCGAGACCGACCGCAAGCTGCTCTACGTCAACAGGGCCTACACCAGCCGGATCCCGCAGCTCTCCGCCCAGGAGAGCCGGGCCCTGCTCGACATGCTCTTCGACATGATCGCCTGCAGGCCGGTCCTGCACTGCCGCGTCCGCTGGACCCCGGGCACCCTCGTCTTCTGGGACAACCGGTGCGTTCAGCACCACGCGACGTACGACTACTACCCCTACGCCCGCTACGGCCAGCGCGTCGCCATCGACGGCGGCCCCGTCAAGGGCTGACGGGGCGACCGCAGGCGGCGTCGGGCCGGGCCCGCACCCCGGCGGAGGACCAGAGGCGCCTGGTCCTCCGCATCGAACGGTTCTGCCGGTCAGACCTGGCGGCCCGTCAGCCGCCGGATCAGCTCGGGCCAGACGACCGGATCGTGGCCCGGGACCAGCTCGTAGCCCCGGTCCGCCGCGAGTCGTTTGAGGTGCCGGATCGGCTCCAGGGTCGCCTCCGGGGGTACGCCGATCGACGTCCCGGCGGGGCGCTCCTCGTCGATGTTCTCGGTCAGGTCGGCCGCGTCGCAGGTGAACACATAGCCGCCGCCCTCGGCCAGGTCGACCACGAAGCTCTGGTGGCCCGGGGTGTGCCCGGCGGTCAGGACGGCCGTGACGCCCGGCGCGATCTCCCGGTCGCCCTCCGCGAGCCGCCAGTCGATGCGGGGGTCGTCGAAGTCCACCCGGAAGATCGTCTCGCGCTCCACCTCGGGCCGTCCCGACAGCCCGAACTCCAGCTCGGCGCGCTGGATGTGCACGGGCACCCGGCCCGCGAAGTGTTTCAGCCCGCCGGCGTGGTCGGCATGCAGATGGCTGACGGCGACGGCCGTGATCTCCTCCAGCGCCACTCCGACGGCGGCCAGCGCGGCCGGCAGGGGCTCGCCGGGGCCGGGGAGTTCCGGCTGGTAGGAGGGGGAGGGGTAGTACCGTCGGCGCAGCGCGGGGTCGCGCAGCAGGGCCGTGTTGAAGCCGGTGTCCAGCAGCAGCCATCCCTCCTCGGTCTCCAGCAGCACCCCCGGCACGGGCTCCCGTACCCGTTCCCCGTACGGCGCGCCGTGCACCGACACCGATCGGGGCAGGTCCTCCCAGCCGAGGAGGAGGGGCAGGACGCGCCGTACGCCGTGTCGGGTCATGGTGCTCCGTCCGTTGTCGGGGGTTCAGAGGTCCAGTTCGAGGACTGTCGAGGCGGCGCGGCTGACGCAGATCATCATCGTCGTGGCGGCCGCCCGCTCCCCGGGCCCGATCACCGAGTCACGGTGGTCCGGGGTGCCGGCCAGGACGGGCGTCTCGCAGCTGCCGCAGTAGCCCTCCTCGCAGGAGTAGGGCACGTCCGGCACCCGGTCCCGTACGACCTCCAGCACCGACCGGTCCGCCGGCACCGCCAGCCGCAGCCCCGACCGGCGCAGCACGACCTCGAACCGGCCCCGCGCCGTGCCGTCCTCCTGCGCTTCGACGGCCGGGCCGAACCGCTCGATGTGCAGCGGACGCGGCGGTACGGCGGTGCGGCACAGCTCGGACACCGCGTCCAGCATCGCCGCGGGACCGCACGCGTACACGGCGTGGCCGGGCGGGGCGGCGGCGAGCTCCGCGGCGAGGTCGGGCAGGCCCGCCTCGTCCTGGGGGACCAGCCGGACCCGGTCGCCGCCGAGCGCGGTCAGTTCCTCGGCGTAGACGAGGCGGGAGCGGTCCCGGGCGCCCAGGACGAGACGCCACGGCAGACCGGCGACGGCCAGCGCCCGGGCCATGGACAGCAGCGGGGTGACGCCGATGCCGCCGGCCAGCAGCAGGTACCCGGCGGCGGGGAGCAGCGGGAACCGGTTGACCGGCCCGTCCACCGTCAGCTCCCGTCCCACGAGCGCCGTTTCGTGGAGCTCCTGGGAACCGCCCCGGCTGTCCGGCGCGCGCTGCACGGCTACCGTCCAGGCGGCGCGCTCCCGTGGGTCCCCGCACAGCGAGTAGGCGCGGCGCAGACCGGACGGCAGGGTCAGTTCCACATGGGCGCCGGGCTCCCACGGGGGCAGCGGCCGGCCGTCCCGCCGGGCCAGCCGCAGCTCGACGACCTCCTCGGCGATCCAGCGGGCCTGGCGGACCAGAAGGCGCGCGGAGGCCGGCGCGGGCAGGTCAGAAGACACGGAAGTACTCCCGTTGTTCCCAGTCGGTGACCTCCTGGTCGAAGCGGGCGATCTCGGCTCGCTTGACGCTCGTGTAGTAGGCCACGAAGTCCTTGCCCAGCCGGTCGGTCAGCTCCCGGTCGGTCTCCAGCGCGTCGAGCGCCTCGCCGAGGGAGCGCGGCAGCGGCTCCGCCCGGGTCGCGTACGGCTCGTCGGCGGCCGGACCCGGGTTCAGGTCGCGCGCCACTCCGTCCAGACCGGCCGCGAGCTGGGAGGCGAGGTAGAGGTAGGGGTTGGCGGCCGGTTCGCCGATGCGGTTCTCCAGCCGGGTGGACGACGGGTCGTCGCCGAGGACCCGGACCATCGCGCCCCGGTTGTCCCGCCCCCACACCGCACGGTCGGGCGCCAGCGACAAGGACCGGAACCGCTTGAACCCGTTGAGGGTGGGCGTCGACAGCGCGCTGGTGGCCCGGGCATGGCGCAGCAGGCCGCCCAGGAAGGCCGTGCCGTACGGCGACAGCCCCGGCCCGCTGCCGCTGCTGCCACCGGCACCGGGTTCCGGGGCGAAGACGCCCGCGTCGCCGCGCACCATGCTCTGGTGCAGATGCCAGCCGCTGGAGAACACCCCGGGCAGATGGGGCCGGCACATGAAGGTCGCGTGATGGCCGTGCCGGGCGGCGACCTGTTTGACGGCGCTGCGCAGCAGCACCATCGCGTCCGCCGTGCCCAGTCCGTCGGCGGGCCGCAGGGTCAGTTCGACCTGGCTCGGCCCGAACTCGACCTCCAGGGTGCGCAGTGGCAGTCCCAGCTCCTCCAGCGTGCCGCGCAACACGTCGAGCATCGGGTCGAGTTCGTCGTAGCGCAGCTCGCTCAGGTACTGGTAGCCGTGGTTGAGCATGCCCACCTCGGGAGCCGCGCCCGGCTGGCCCAGGTCGGCCGCGCCCAGCCTAGGGTCGTCCAGCCGGAACAGGTGGAACTCCACCTCCAGGCCCGTGCGGTAGGTGAGTCCGTCCGCCTGCTCCAGCACCGAGCGCAGCAGTCCGCGGGTGCACAGCGGGACCGGGGCGCCGGAGGTGAACCGCAGGTCGCACAGCAGCCAGCCGCTGCCCGGCGACCACGGCAGCATCCGGAAGGTGAGCGGGTCGGGCACCATCACCATGTCGGCCGCGCCGCGCAGTTCGGGCAGCCCGAGCGGGGTCTCCCGGGTGAACAGCGGGAACACGGTGCGGCCCGAGGTGTCCTTGGCCAGCAGGGACGAGGCGATGCCGGTGCCCTCGCGCAGGACGGCGGGCACCTCGGAGGCGGTGACGGTCTTGCCGCGCAGCAGCCCGTGCTGGTCGGCGAAGACCAGCCGCACCACCTTCAGCCCGCCGCCCTCGGCGCGGGCGCGGATCTCGTCGGCGGCGGCCGACTGCTCGGCCGTCCACCCCGCGTGACGTTCGACGAAGTCCACCGCGGTCAGCCGTCCGTTCCGGCCGCTTGCGCCCAGCCGCTGTCGGCCCGCTGCTTCGCGGTCACGGCGGCCCAGTGCTCGGCCCAGCCCTCGGTGGGCCCGATGCCGTCGAGGGTGACCGGACCGCGCAGTTCGGCCGCGCGCTCCGCGGGCAGCACCAGCGGCGGGTCCTCGCCGCGCTCGACGGCGGATATCGCCTCGCCCAGCATCCGCCGGTACATCACGATCGCCTTGTCGGAGCGGCCCAGGTGCTCGCGGGTGCGGTCCTGGACCGCACCCTGGCCCTCCACCGCCCACTGGTCGTGCACGTTGATGTCGGTGCCGAGCCCGGTGTACGTCGTGGTCTGCTGCTCGACGGGGTCGTAGCCGTAGCCGTTGGAACGGCCGAAGCGCGGGCGGTAGTCGGGCAGGGTGACCGCGTCGACCCGCTGCCGGCGCATCTCCGCCCGGTCGACCGGGCCGCCGACGCTGGTGAACTGGGCGTACCAGTAACAGGAGGTGTCGTCGATCGGCACATGCCACTGGGTGATCGCGGTCTCCGCGTCCAGCGGGATGTGGAAGCCGTGCGGGAAGACCTGGTGGGTGACCCGGACATGGGTGCGGCTGCCGTCCATCGGACGGCCCTCGGTGTCGGTGCCGTCGAGGGTGCGCAGCGCCGTGATCCGGATGCCGTAGGGGGTGCGGACGGCGTCGATGTCGGGACGGCCGTACTCCCGCAGGATCTTCGTCAGCGGCAGGTCGGTGCCCTGGGAGGCGGCCCGGAACTGCCTGCCGTAGCTTTCCGAGGGGTCCTCGTCCTGGAAGAAGCGGTGCAGGTACGAGGCGTGCGCGGGGTCGATGCCGACCTCCAGGGCCTGGAGCCAGTTGCACTCCAGCAGGCCCTTCCAGGCGAACGTGTGCCCGGCGGGGGCCTCGAAGCAGTCCAGCGCGGGCAGTTCGGGCGGCTCGCCGGGGCCGAGGTAGCCCCAGATCACGCCGTTGATCTCGCGCACCGGGTAGCTGCCCAGCCGGACCCGGGCGGCGAGGCCGCCGCCGGCCGGTTCGGCCGGGGTGTCCAGACAGGCGCCGTCCCGGGCGAAGAGCCAGCCGTGGAAGCAGCAGCGCAGCCCGCCGTCCTCCAGCCGGCCCAGCGCCAGATCGGCCCCCCGGTGCGGACAGCCCCGGTCGACCAGACCGAGTTCACCGTCCCCGTCCCGGAACAGGACGAGGTCCTGCCCCAGCACTTTCGGGGCCACCAGGGGCCGTACGCCGTCGAGTTCCTCGCTCAGGGCGACGGGCTGCCAGTAGCGGCGCATCCAGGTCCCGGCGGGCGTACCCGGGCCGGTCCTGGTGAGCCGTACGTTCTCTTCCTCGCGCATCTGACGCCTTTCTGTCCCGGTCACGGAGACCGTAGCGATGGAAGGATCCATAGCGCCAATAATTGGATCCAATATTTACGCGGGCGTAACAGCCTTTCCGGCGGCCTGCGTTGAGCACGCCCACCGCCATGGCGGCGTCGGTGGCCGCCATCACCAGGCCCGCAGCGCCCCGACCGGTGGCCGCCATCACCGCGGCCAGCGGCAGGACGGCCAGGTGCGCGGCGAGGAACGGGCCGCGCGGCACCACCGGGTGACGGCAGAGCAGCACGCCCGCCGTCACCCAGCAGAACGACCGGGCGAGCTCGACCCCCGGCCCGTCGAGCCCGTGCAGGGGCGGCAGATGCCAGGCGTACGCCGACACCGTCCAGACCAGCGCCCCCAGCCGGGCCCCGCCGTGCTCCCGCGAGGACGGCGGTCCGGTCGCACCGACGGCGTACGCCAGCAGCGCCGGCCCCAGTACCGCCAGCGACTCGAAGCGGACCATCGCCCACACATGCACGTCCACCCCACCCGGCGCCCGCACCAGCAGCAACGGAACGGCGAGCACGGCCGCGGCCGCGGCGGCGGTGAGGACACACCGGCCGGTCAGCCGCCGCGCCCCGGGCATCAGGACGACCCGGAGCGCGGGCCAGGCCAACGCCAGGGTGACCGCGAGAACCGCACCCAGCAGGCTGACGGCCACTGTCGGGTCCGCCGGGCCGTACTCCGTGCCCACCGCCGCCATGTGTCCCGCATGGCCGCCGCCTCCCGAGGCGGCACCGCCGGTGAGCACGGCACCACCTGTCACGACCAGGATCGCGAGCGGGGCCAGCGACCGGCGTAGCGAGGCCGTGGGCGGGCCGTCGGCGGTGGTCATCCGGAACAGCAGTGTCCGCCGTCCGCGGCCGCCGCGGTGGCCGGCGGGTGGCAGGAGACCGGTGCCGGGACGTCGAGCGCGGGGTTGCGGTCGAAGAAGCCGTCCGGTTCCAGGCGCAGCCGCGCACGGGCCACCGGCATCACCGGCCACTCCTCGGGACGCGGGAAGTGGTGCGAGCCGACCGTCGCCCATAGCACCAGATCCGTGCCGTCCAGCGAACGGTCCTCCTCCTGCCAGCGGTGCACCCCGTCGGCGCCGGGCTCGGCCTGGTTGGGGTACTCACCGGCCACGAACCGCCGCGCCGGGTCGTACTCCGTCGCCCACAGCTGCTTCGCCACGAACGGCGCCCGCCGCGCGCACACGCTGTCCGGACGCACCGGCAGCACCGCAGTGTTCTCCACGTGCACCCGGTACGCGGTCGGCTCCCCCATCCGGTTGCGCGCCTCGGTGCTCTCCACCCGCCAGTGCAGGGCTCGGGAGGCGTCCGTGGACCGCCCGCCCTCGGACTCGCTGAGGACCGGGCGCAGGACCGTCCGCGCCGCGTTCCCGTACGGGTCGAGCGCCGGGTCGCTCTCGTGCTCGGCGGTCACCTCGACCAGGCGGTTGGCCGTGCCGTCCACCGCCATGTCCAGTCGTACGGCGAAGAAGTGCTGGTGGTTGGTGACCGCCACGTTCGGTGCGACCCGCCGGGCGTACGGCGTCTCCTCGTCCTCCGTGACACCGGTCGCGGACAGGATGCCGGTCATCTTGATCTCCAGCATGACCGAGCCGTCCTGGTACAGGGACCAGTAGAAGCCGTAGTCGTAGTTGGCGACCGTGGCGAACGCCGAGATGATCAGGCGGCGGGAGCGGCGCACCTCCGTGCGGCCGGTGCGTCCGTCGTGGTGCTTCCAGAGGATCCCGTCGTCCTCCTCGTGCATGCAGACCGCGTTGGGGATGACCCGGGGCACGCCGTCGCCGCCGAGGACCGCGGCGTCGAAGTAGTGGATGACACCGAGGCAGTCGCAGCCCAGGGCCAGGGAGTTGGTGAGCGGCCCGGCGCCGTACTCGCCCCAGTCGAAGAAGTTCTTGCGGTACTGGGTGGAGGCGGTGTCGAAGTACGGCACGTACATCTCGTTGACCGAGGCCCGGCGGATCACCTGGCGCGGCCCCCTGCCGCCCGCGTCGAAGCTCAGGTCGTGCAGCACCAGGCCCTCGCGGTGGCTGAAGCCGACCCGCACCGACCAGCCCTGCCAGTCCACCCGCTGCCCGGCCACGGTGAAGCTCGGCCCCTCGGGCTGGACCACCTCCAGCGGCTTCAGACCAGCCCGCTCGGGCACGGTCCCGGCGGCGAACACCCCGGACTCCTCCGACAGCGGCACCACCCCGTGATCCTCGATGTACAGCACCTCCATCGACTCCATGTCGATGATCGGCACCACACCCTGCACGGGCCGCGCATAGCCGTTGTCGTCCTCCGACTCGCGGTGCCACACACTGCCCCACGTCAGTCTGCGGCCCGGGTACTCGGGCGGCTCGAAGCCGCCGATCGACTCCGGGTCGACCATCACCAACGACACGTCGTGGATGCCGCGCAGGGCGAGCGCCTCCCGGAACCGCGGGTCCGCCCGGCACGCGGCGGCGGCCTGCCGGGCCTCCTCCGACGAACAGCCGGGGCTGCGCACGTCCAGCTCGCGCCAGGCCATGGACCGCGGCTCCTCGCCGAGTTCCAGGTCGATCTCGTAGCCGAGGCGCGCCGAGGGGCAGATCACCACCGCGCGGGCCCGCCGGGCGTCGCCGGGCCGGGCGGTGCGCGCGTGGTGCTCGTCCAGGGCCACGCCCCAGAACCGGGCGTCCTCGGTGACCCGGGCGTCGTCCTTCAGCACCTTGACGGCGACGGCCAGTTCGGCGGCGGTCAGGGGATCCAGCGGGTGGGGTGCGGCGGCGGACGCGGGGCGGGGCGCGAGGGTGCTCATGCGGGGGTTCCTTCCGGGGTGGTGCGGGTGGTGCGAGTGGTGCCGGGGGCGTCGGTCTCCGGCTGGACCGTGCCGCCGTCGGCTCGGGGGTCGGAGGCGGCGTCCAGGCGGCCGTCACGGGTGAGCCGGGCCACCTGGACGTGGCCGGCCAGATCGCTCGGACCCGGTGCGGTGACCACGGGAAGTCCCGGTGACACGGCGGGCGTTGCCGCCGGAACCGAGCCGGGCTCGGCGAGCAGGGTCTGCTCCTCGAAGCCGATGTCCCGGGCGCCGATCACCCAGCGCGGTGCCGCCAGTACGGCCGTCGGGTCGGCGTCCGGGTCCGCCAGCCCGGGCAGGGTCTGGGCGAGGATCTGCGGCTGGGCCCGGCCGCCCTGGCAGCCGGCCGCCAGCAGCAGCGCGGGGGAGCGGCCGATCACCGGACACAGCGTGTGCGGCGGGCGCGCGCCCGGGCGCAGCAGGCCGGGATGTCCGGGGATCAGACTGAACGCCGACCCCCGGTTGTGCAGCACGATCCCGGTGCCCGGGTCGCAGAGTCCGGAGCCGAAGGTCTGGTAGACGCTCTGGATGAGCGAGACCGCGAGTCCGGAGGAGTCCACGGCCGTCACCGCGACCGTGTCGCCGGACGGCCGGAACGGCGGCCGGGGCGGGAGCGCGCCGGCCAGCGGCGCCGGGTCGAGCAGCCCGTCGAGGTCGAGCCGCTGCCCGCGCGGATCGCCGAGCAGCCGGTCCCGGGCGGCCGAGGCATCCTGGCAGCGGGAGGCCAGCAACCGGGTGCGCTCCGCCGCGGAGCGGCCCGGGGCACCGGCCGCCGCGGACAGCAGGGCGGGGAGCACGGCGCCCTGACTGGGCGGCGGCGCGGCCCACCAGCGGACGCCTGCCGGCTCGGCGTCCAGGGCCTCGGGGGCGTCCACCGGCTCGACGCTCACCGGCTCCGCGAACTCCGGCCGGTGCGCCGCCAGGTCGGCCGCGGTGAGCGGGCTGCCGAGGTCACGCAGTCCGGCGGCGAGAGTCTCGGCGACGGCGCCCCGGTAGAACGACCAGGGGTCGTCGGCGAGTTCGTCGAGCACCGTCGCCAACCGGGGCTGGGGCAGTGGGTCGCCCTCCGTCACCGGCTGTCCGTCCGGGCCGGTCAGCAGCGCCGACAGACCCGGATCGGCCTTGATCCGCGCTTCGTTGTCCCGTACCGCGCGTGCCAGCCCGGCCGAGACCGTCGCCCCCGCCCGGGCCAGAGCGGCGGCGTCCCGCAGCGAGGCGGCGAGCGCGCCCGGTGTGCCGTAGGCCTCGGCGAGCGCCGCCCAGCCCGCCACCGCACCCGGCACGGTGACGGTCCCCGGACCCTGGGCCGGCATCCGGGAGTCCGTCGCGCGCAGCGCCTCGACGTCGGTGCCCGCCGCGGCCGCCCCGACGGACAGCAGCGCGCGCACGGTGCCGTCCGGCGCGTGGACCAGGGCGATCAGGTCACCGCCGAGGGAGCACTGGTGCGGGTAGACGACGGTCAGCGCGGACGCGGCGGCCAGCGCCGCGTCCACGGCGTTGCCGCCGCGCCCGGCCGCCCGCCGGGCCGCGGCGAGCGCCGCGGGGTGCGGGGCGGCCAGGGCCAGCGCACCGGCCGGGGTCACGCGGCGTCCTGGGGCAGCAGCAGGGTGCGTGAGGGGGCCGCCTCGGCGCCCTGGAGGGGCAGGGGCAGCGACAGCATGTCGTAGACCCCGGCGGGTGCGTGCAGCAGGTCGACGACTTCCAGGATCAACACGTCCGCACCGCACAGCAGTTGGTGCGTCTCCCAGTGCGTGGTGTAGGCGACCGCCTCGATGCTGAGGTAGTCGATGCCCGCCGTGCGCACCCCCGCCTCGATCAGCCGCTCGGCGCCGTCCGGGGCCAGGCCGACCCACTCCCGGGCCTTCCACGGGCTGCGCAGCACCCCCGCCGAGTTGCTGGTGCGCAGCAGCACCCGTTCCTCGGTGCCGAGCCCTGCCGCGTCGAGGTCGGCGGCGGTGATCTGCTCCTTGACGTGGGTGAGGTCCAGTACCCGGGCCGTCCCGTTGAGGGCCGACAGGTCCAGCCGGTCCACGGTCCTGCCGCCGTCGATGAAATGGGCCGGGGCGTCGATGTGCGTGCCGGTGTGGGCGCCGATGCGCCAGCGGCTGACGTTGGACGGATCGCCCGCCGTCCGCGACTCGACGACCTCCATCTCGGGCCGCCGGCCCCAGTGCAGCATGCCGGGGTGGATCGGCACGGAGACGTCGATGGCCTTGGTCACATCGAGGTGCATGACACACTCCTATTGGATGCGGATAGTCTGTAAATGGATCCAATGTCGATGAACAGTGGATGGCGGTGGCGTGGCAGACTGCTCCACCACCGCGCGGTCCCCGTCAGCCCCCGAGAAGGGTGAGACCCACTCCGATGACGCCCCAGACCGACGAAGGCGCCCTCGTCGACGACATCGCTTCCCGTATCCGCGCGCGGATCATGGACGGGGAGCTCCCGATCGGGAAACCGCTGCGCCAGGCGGCGCTGGCGGCCGAGTTCGGGGTCAGCCGCACCCCGGTGCGCGAGGCGCTGCGCCAGCTGCAGAACGGCGGGCTGATCGAGATGCAGCCGCACCGCGGCGCGGTGGTGCGGGTGCCGGCGCCGTGGGAGGTGCGGCAGGCTTACGAGGTGCGCGCGGAGCTGGAGGCCCTGGCCGCCCGGCGCGCGGCCGCCAGGATCACCGACAGCCAGCTCGCCGAGCTGCGCCGCCACAACGACGTGCTGCGCGCGGCGGCGGGTGCCGGCGCATCCGCCACGGGCACCCCGGACACCACCCAGGCCAACGACTGCTTCCACACCGTGGTCTGCCAGGCGGCGGACAACCCCTGGCTGAGCCGGATGATCGACCGGATCAACGAGAGCTTCCCGCGCAACGTGTCTTCGCTCGCCCTGACCGGTGACGAACGCCACCGACAGCTGAACATCCGTCAACACGACGCGGTCGTGGCCGCGTTGACCGCCCGGGACGAGGACCGGGCGCAGGAGGCCATGCGCGAGCACGTCATCAGCGCCGGCGAACACCTGACCGCCTGGTACGAGCGACGCTCCCAGACCGTGTTCCACGGCTGACCCGCCGACGGCCGCCCCGGCCGGCCCGTCCCCGGCCGTCCCGGTGACCGCCGTCACCGGGCACCGCCGGGAACCAGCCGCGCGGGGGAGAGGAAGTCCAGGTCCGGGCGCGGGAGTTCGCACACCAGGTCGGCCAGGGCCGCCCCGATCGCCGGACCGAACTTGAAGCCGTGTCCCGAACAGGCCGAGGCCAGCAGCGCCTGCGGCACCCCGGGCACCTCGCCGACCAGGAACCGCCGGTCCGGCGTCATCGTGTACAGACACGTCAGGCTCTCCGTGACCGGGCCCGCACCGGGCAGCACCCGCTGCACCGCCCTTGTCAGCAGGGCGAGTTCGGCATCGGTCGCGGCGGGTCCGTCCGCCTCCGGATCCCACGCGGGGCCCGAGTCGAGACCGGCCTTGAGCCCCCGGCCGTCGGCGGCCGGAAAGCCGTAGAGCAGCCCTTCCGGGAGATCGACCGAGAAGCTGCCCAGCCCGCCGGGCCCGAGCGGCCCCGCCGGATCCGCGGCGAAGTACGCGTTCACGATCCGGGTGACCGTCAGGTGCGGGGTGAGCGACGGCACCAGGTCCGGCATCCACGGCCCGGCGCACAGCACCAGCCGGCGGGCGCGCACCTCCCCGTCCGCCGTCCGGACGACGACCCCGTCGCCGTCCGGACGCCAGCCCGTGACCCGTGTGCGGTCGGCGACGGTGGCTCCGGCCCGTTCCGCGAGAGCGAGTTGGGCGCGCAGGGTCGCGCGGGCGTCGATGATCCCGGCGGCCGGGTCGTGCACCGCGGTGAACCCCTCGGGCAGCCGCAGCCCCGGGAAGATCCGGGCCGCCTTCTCGCGGTCCACCGTACGGCAGCCCGGACCGCGCAGCGGATCGGGCCGCTCCCCGGGCGCCGCATAGAGCCCGCCGGTGACCTCCACCAGCCGGGTCCCCGCGGCCTCTTCCAGCTCGGCCCAGGCGCGGTAGGCGGTGTCGACCAGACCGTCCCAGTCGGGGTGCGGATAGGCCCGGCGGATCATCCGGGTGGCGCCGTGCGAGGAGCCGCGGTCGTGCCCCGCCGTGAACCGCTCGATCCCGAGCACGTCCAGCCCCCGCTCGGCGAGCTGCCGCAGCGCCGCGCCGCCGTGCACGCCGAGCCCTACGACCACGGCGTCCCGGCGGGCGTTCGCGGACGTCCGGGCGGGCCGGGTGCGCGGGAGGTGTGCCGGAGGCCGGGAGGCGGACGCCGTGGCCGCCTCGGCACCAGGGCCCGCAGCCTGCGCCCCACGGTCTGTTCCGTGTCCGTGCGCGTCCGCCGCGATCTCCGCGACCGCCTCCACCAGGGCGTCCAGGTCGCCGTCGTCGGTGTACACGTGCACCGACGCCCGCACCACCTTGGCCAGTCCGCGCGGCTCCAGGTCCCAGCGGCCGTGGTCGGCCGGCACGGCGATCAGGTACACCCGCCGCAGCGCCAGGCGCCGCTGGACCTCGCTCGCGTCGAGCCCCTCCACCACGAAGGTGACGATCGCCCCGCCCGCCGCCGGCGGGTCGGTGAGCCGTACGCCGGGGACCGCGCCGAGCCGCTCGCGCAGCCGCGCGGCGAGGGCGGACAGCCGGCCGAAGACGGTCGCGGGGCCGAGCGCGTGCAGGTCGGCCAGGGCCGAGCCCAGACCGAGCCGCAGTGCGTGGGCGGCCTCCCACAGTTCGAACCGCCGTGCGTCGGGGGCCAGTTCCCAGCTGCGCTCGGCCGTCCAGCGGGCCCCGCGCACATCCGGTGCCTGCGGGGCGAGCCGTTCGAGGAGCGGTCGGCGCACGGCCAGCAGGCCCGTGCCGCGCGGACCGCGCAGGAACTTGCGGCCGGTGCCGATCAGCAGATCGCAGCCGAGGGCGGGCATGTCGACGGGCAGCTGGCCCAGCGACTGGGTGGCGTCGAGCAGGAAGGGCACGCCGTGCGCGGCGGTCAGCGCGCCGATGCCGGCGGCCGGTTCGACCAGCCCCGACGAGGTCGGCACGTGCGCCGCGGTCACCAGCGCGGCGGGACCGGTGCGCAGCGTCCGCTCCAGAGCCTCCAGATCGGTCGCGCCGTCGGGTCCGTTGGGCAGCACCTCCACCCGTACGCCCGTGTCGCGCTCGGCGGCCAGCAGGTGCAGCGCGCTGCTCACATAGCTGGAGCGGGCGGCGAGCACCCGGTCCCCGGGGCGCAGCCGGAGCGCCGACACGATGCGCTGCCAGCCGGCGGTGGCACTCTCGACCAGGGCGATCTCGTCCGCCTCGACACCGAGCAGGCCGGCGGTACGGGTGTAGACGGCCGCCAGGTCGTCGGCGGCGAGCTTGGCCGCCTCGTAGCCGCCGTGCAGACTCTCGGCGCGCAGCTGGGCGATGACCGCCTCGACCGTGTCCGAGGCGAGGAGCGCGGCACCGGCCGCGTTGAAGTGGTGACCGGTCGCGCAGCCCGGGGTGCGGGCCCGCTCGGCGGCCAGGTCGAAACCGGCGGGGGCCGGCGGCACCGCCGTCACGGGGGCGCTCACAGCGCCATCGTGATGCTCTTGGGCTCGGTGAACCCGTCGACCGCCGCGTCGCCGAGATCCCTGCCCAGACCGGACTGCTTGCTGCCGCCGAACGCCACGGCGGGGTCGAACTCGTTGTAGGTGTTCACCCACACGGTGCCCGCCTGGAGCGCCGCCGCGGCGCGGTGCGCGCGGCCGAGGTCGGTGGTCCACACGCCCGCCGCGAGCCCGTACTCGCTGTCGTTGGCGAGGGCGATCGCCTCCTCCTCGGTGTCGAACGGCAGTACCGCGGCGACCGGTCCGAAGATCTCCTCCCGGGCGATCCGCATGTCCGGCGTGACGTCGGTGAACACCGTGGGCCGCACGAACCAGCCGGGTCCCGGCAGGGGTTCGCCGCCCGTGGCCGCCTTGGCACCCTCGGCGCGTCCCAGGTCCAGGTAGCCCGTGACCCGGTCGAACTGCTCCTGGGAGACGAGCGGTCCGATGTTGATCCCGCCCGCGAGGCCGGGGCCGATCCGCAGCGCCTCGACGGCCGGCAGCATCCGGTCCAGGAACTCCTTGAAAACCGTGCGCTGCACGAGCAGTCGGCTGCCCGCCGTGCACATCTGTCCGGAGTGCCCGAACACGGCCCGTACGGCGGCCGGTACGGCGGCGTCCAGGTCGGCGTCGGCGAAGACCATGTTGGCGGACTTGCCGCCCAGTTCGAGCGTGAGCCGCTTCACGGACGGCGCCGCCGCGGCCATGATCAGCCGCCCGACGTCGGTGGACCCGGTGAACGACACCTTGGCCACATCAGGATGCGCGACCAGCTCCGCCCCAGTGCGTCCGTCGCCCGTCACCACGTTGACGACGCCCTCCGGCACACCGGCCTCAAGACACAGCGCGGCCAGCCGCAACGCGGTCAGCGGGGTCTGCTCGGCGGGCTTGACGACCACCGTGCAGCCGGCCGCCAGGGCCGGCGCGAGCTTCCAGGCGGCGATCATGAAGGGGAAGTTCCAGGGGAGTACGGCGGCCACCACGCCCACCGGCTCCCGCACGCTGTACACATGCCGGCCGGGCCCGGCGGGATGCACCGTGCCGGTCAGCCGGGCCGGGGTGCCGGCGAAGTGCCGGATCGCCTGGAGGCCCAGCTCCACGTCACCGCGGGCCCGCTCGATCGCCTTGCCGTTGTCCAGGGTGTCCAGGACCGCCAGCGCCTCGGCGTCCCGCTCCACCAGGTCCGCGAGCCGCAGCAGGACGTCCCGCCGGTCCCGGGGCGGCAGCGCGCGCCAGCGGCCGTCGCGGTGCGCGGCCGACGCGGCGGCCACCGCCGCGGCCACGTCCGTGGCGTCCGCCTGGGCGATCGTGGTCAGCGGCTCGCGGGTGGCCGGGTCGAGGACCGGGATGCGCCGGGCCGAGGCGCCCGTGGTCCAGGCGCCGCCGATGAGCATGGGCTCGCACTCGGGCAGCCTGGGCAGGGTGATGCTGGGGTCCAAGGGGGTTCTCCTTGTCGTTCGTGGAACGGCGGCGCGGGTCTCGGGCCGGGTGGCTCAGGCCGGGTGGCTGAGGCCGGACGGCTGAGGCCGGACGGCTGGGGCGGGATCGCCGGGCCGGTGTGCCGCGCTGGGCCAGGGCTCGTGCACGGCCGCCGAGACCGCGCGGGCGGTGGTGAGCACACAGCGGTCGAACTCCGTCCGCCCGTGGGCCGCGTTCGCCTCGGTGACGTCCCTGCCCCACACACCGGTCTCGCTGACCTGGTCCATGCGGTAGTCCCAGAAGGAGTCGACGTCGACGTGCGAGGTGGCCCGTTCCATCCGCACCAGCTCGGGCGCCAGGTGCAGCATCACCGAGGTCTCGAAGTAGTTGGCGTGCATCAGCGCCCGCCCGTAGGTGACATGGCCGTCGACCTCGGGCCCCGGGTACATCGTCACGTACCCCAACGCCCGTACGCGGGCGTCTCGGTGACGCACTCTCAGTTTCTCGGCGGACACGTCGAGCGCGCCGTTGTTCCAGATGTGGCCGTTGAGCAGGACGAACTGCCGTACGCCGCTGGCGTACAGGGAGTCGATCACGTCCTCCACGACGGCGATCAGCGTCTCGGGGCGCAGCGCCACCGTCCCGGCGAAGCCGCCGTGCGAGGCGGACACGCCGAAGGCCAGCGGCGGCAGCACCGGTACGCCCGTCAGCGCGGAGACGCCCAGGGCGACCGCCTCGCAGATCCGGGTGTCCACGGCCAGCGGCAGATGGGGGCCGTGCTGCTCGGTGGCGCCTATCGGGATGATCACCGCGTCGCCGCCGGCGACCGTGGTCCCGGCCTCCTGCCAGGTCAGCTCCTCCCACGGCAACGGCGCTCCGGTGCCGCCGAGTTGCGCGGCGAGTGCGGGCACGTCGAGCCCGGTGGGGACGCTCAGGCCGTTCGGCCCTGTGATGACGGACGGCATGTCTCTCCTGTCCTCGGGGGTACCGGGGTGTCGTTTCCCCGGGGGTGCGGGGTGGTGGTGCGGGGTCACCAGCGGCGCCGGCTCTTCTCCGGCAGCAGCTCCAGGGCGCGTGCCGGGACGGGACGGTCGCCGTCGACCGTGGTGATCCACACGACGGCGTCCGGGCAGTAGTCGCTGATGAGTTCGCGGCACACCCCGCACGGCGCGATGATCCGGAACCGTCCGGCGGGCTTGATCTGCACGGACACCACCGAGGTCACCGCCAGCGGCGCACCGGGCGCGAGCGCGCCGCGTGCGGTGCCCAGGGCGACGCCCTCCGCGCAGATCGAACTGCGCCGGCAGGAGCCCTCGACATGGACGCCGGTGTGGATCCGGCCGTCCGCGGTGCGCAGGGCGGTGGCCACCTCGTGCCGGTCCGCCTGCCACACCCGGTCCAGCAACTCCTGTGCCACGGAGAGGAGTTCGGTGTCCTGCTCGCTCATCTCCGGCGGGACGGCCACGGGTGCGGCGGTCATGCGCCCAGCCCCAGCAGGCGGGCCATGTTGCCGCCCTCGATCAGCGCCCGGTCCTTCTCGTCCTCGACCGCCTTGGCGATCTTCATACGCTCCAGGTCGAAGTCCGAGCCGGGCCACTCGCTGCCCATCAGGATCTGCCGCGGGCCGAGCCGCGCGTAGGCCCGCTTGACGTCGCTCATCAGCGTCGCGGACGTCTCCAGATAGACGTGCGGCTGCCGTTCGGCCACGATGATCGCCTCCGGCACGTTCCACACCGCCCCCATGTGCGCGATGATCGTCGGCACCCCGGGGTGGTCCCGGGCGATCTCCTCGATGGCCAGCGGCGCGCAGAAGGCGTCGTCCAGCGCGTTGACCAGCACCAGCAGCCCGCGCCTGGCACAGGCCTCGAACACCGGGTCGAGGAGCCCGTGGTCGGCCACGTGGTAGCCGTGCAGGCTCGGATGCAGCTTCAGCCCCACCAGGCCGGCGTCGGCGATCCGGTCGATCTCCTCGATGGCGTCGTCCGCCTGCGGCAGCACCTGGCCGAAGCCGAAGAACCGGTCGGGGTACGCGGCCACCAGCGAGGCGATGAAGTCGTTCTCGATGCGCTGCGCGAGCGAGCACACCATCGCCAGGTCCACCCCGGCGGCGTCCATCCGGTCGAGGATGCGGCGCGGCTCGAAGGGCTTGTAGGGCGGCGGCGCCTCGCCCTTGCGCGCGCCGGTCAGGTAGTCGGAACGGCCGCGCACGTCCTGGGTGGTGTTGTAGGCGTCGATGATCAATGCGGGTCCTCACTCACGGGCACGGGCACGGGGCCGAGGGGCAGATGGCAGCGCACGCGGCGGCCCGGTGCGATCTCGCGCAGTTCCGGGTGCTTGGTGCGGCAGAGGTCGGTGGCGAACGGGCAGCGGGTCCGGAACAGACAGCCCTCCGGCGGGTCCGCGGGGTCGGGCAGCTCGCCCTCCAGGGGCTGCCGTTCGACGGGCGGGCCGGGCCGCAGCTCCGGCACGCTGGCCAGCAGCGCGCTGCTGTACGGATGGGCGGGGCCGGAGAAGAAGCCGTCCCGGGGAGCGGTCTCGATGATCTCGCCGAGGTACATCACGGCCACCCGGTCGGCGATGTGCCGCACCACACCGAGGTCGTGGGAGATGAACAGCATCGTCAGCCCCCGGTCACGCACCAGGTCCGACAGCAGGTTCAGCACCTGGGCCTGGATGGACACGTCCAGCGCGGAGACCGCCTCGTCGGCCACCACGAACCGCGGCGAGGAGGCCAGGGCGCGGGCGATGCCGATGCGCTGGCGCTGGCCGCCGGAGAACTCGTGCGGCTTGCGCCCGCCGGCCTCGGCCCCAAGTCCGACCAGGTCGAGGAGTTCGGCCACCGTACGTTCCGCGTCGGCGCGGCTCGCGCCCCGGGAGCGCAGCAGCGGCTCGGCGACGATGTCGGCGACCGTGCGGCGCGGGTTCAGCGAACCGAACGGATCCTGGAACACCATCTGGAGCTCGGCCCGGGTCCGCTTCAGGCGCCGGCCGCGCAGCCGGGTCAGATCGGTGCCGAGGAAGTCGATCCGGCCCGCCGACGGTTCCACCACGCGCAGCAGCGCCCGCCCGAGCGTGGACTTGCCGCACCCCGACTCGCCGACCAGGCCCAGCGTCTCGCCCTCGGCGATGTCCAGGTCGACGTCGCGCAGCGCCCGCACCCGGCCGCCGGCCCGGCCCGCGTAGTCGACCCGCAGCCCGCGGGCGCTCATCAGGACCTCGCTCATACGGCGGCTCCCGCCGCCTGAGCCGCCCGAGCCCGCACCCGGGCTTCCGCGGGAAGCACGCAGGCGTCCAGGTGGGCCGGGCCGCCGTGGCGCCGCCGCAGCTCGGGGCGGCTGTCGCAGCCGTCGTGGGCGAACGCGCAGCGCGGCCGGAAGCCGCAGCCGGACGGCCGCGCGACACCTGCGGGCGGACTGCCGGGGATGGCCGGCAGCCGTTCGGGCACCGGGCCGTGCAGCGGGGGCACCGAGCCGAGCAGGCCCATCGTGTAGGGATGCTGAGGGTCGAACAGCACCTCGTCGCGGGTGCCCTGTTCCACGATCCGGCCCGCGTACATCACCGCGACCCGGTCCGCGACCTCCGCGACCACCCCCAGGTCGTGGGTGATCAGCAGCACGGACGTGCCGTGGTCGCGCTGCACCCGCTTCAGCAGTGCCAGCACCTGGGCCTGGATGGTCACGTCCAGCGCGGTGGTCGGCTCGTCCGCGATCAGCACAGCCGGGTCGTTGGCCAGCCCCATCGCGATCATCACACGCTGGCGCATGCCGCCGGAGAGCTGGTGCGGATAGGCGCGGGCGGCCCGCGCCGGGCCCGCGATGCCGACCTCGCCGAGCAGCTCGACGGCGCGGTGCGCGGCCGTGGCGCGCGGGACGTCGCCATGGGCGCGGATCGTCTCCGCGACCTGAGCGCCCGCCCGGTGCAGCGGGTTGAGCGCGGCCAGCGCGTCCTGGAAGACCACCGTCACGTCCTTGCCCCGCACCCGGCGCAGCTCCCGCTCCGACGCCCCCACCAGCTCCCGGCCCCGGAAGGACACGGATCCGTCGATGTGGGTACGGGGGCCGCGGTTGAGGCCGACCAGGCTCATCGACAGCGCCGACTTGCCCGACCCGGACTCGCCGACCAGCGCGAGGATCTCGCCCCTGCGCAGCGTCAGGTCCACCCCGTCCACGGCGGGCAGCCGGCCCGCCGGCACATCGAACCCGACACGCAGACCACGGACTTCGAGCACCGGCTCCGGAGGGGTCGCGTCGCCCACGCCTTCCGACCCGGTCGTGCCGTGCACGGCCCCCGGCGCGGTCGTGCCGTGCACGGCCTCCGGCGAGGTCACGTCCTGCACGCCCTCCGGCGTGTTCATACGGCACCGCCCACGGCCAGCGCCGCCCGGTGGATCAGCTCGGCGACCCGCTCCGGCCACACCAGGGTGGTGTAGTGGCTGCCCGGCACGTGCTCGACGGTCGCCTTCATGCGCTCGGCCATGAAGTTCTGGATCTCCGGGCGCAGGGTCCGGTCGTCGTCGGCGACCAGGTACCAGCTGGGCAGCGACCGCCAGGCCGGGACACCGGTCGCCTGGGTGAAGATCAGGTTGTCGGCCTTCCGTCCCTCCGCCTCGACGACCGCCCGCTGCTCGTCCGACAGGTCCGGGCCGATCTCCGCCCAGAACTCGGGACTCGGCTCGGACTTCCACTCGCCGTTCGGGCCGCGCCGCATGTACTTGGAGATCTCCGCGGGTTCGTAGCGCTCGACGATCCCGTTGACGGTCTCGCCCTCGTCCGGCCCGAACGCGGCGATGTAGACCAGCCCCGCGACCCGCGGGTCGCGTCCCACGTTCGAGATCACCGCGCCGCCGTAGGAGTGCCCGGCGAGCAGCACCGGGCCGCTGGTGCCCGCGAGGGCGGCGGTGGTCTCGGCGATGTCGTCGGCGAGCGAGGTCATCGGATTGGTGACCGTGACCAGCCGGTGGCCGTGGGCGGCGAGCAGCGGCTGGACCGCCGACCAAGTGGTGGGCCGTCCGCCGGCACCGTGGACCAGCACGATGTCCATCGGGATCATCCTTTGCGTAGGCGCGGGTCGAGGACCGTGTAGAGCAGGTCGACCGCGTGGTTGACGAGGGTGAACAGCAGGGCGATCGCGAGGGCCGCGCCCTGGACCACCGGGTAGTCGCGCTGAAGCACGCCCTGGACGAGGAGGCGTCCGACGCCCGGGTAGGAGAAGACGGTCTCGGTGACCACCGAACCGCCCAGCAGGGACCCGAACTGGAGCCCGAGGACGGTGACGATGGGCAGCCAGGCGTTGCGCAGCACGTGCCGGCGCACCACCGCGCCCTCGCCGAGGCCCTTCATCCGGGCGGTGCGCACGAAGTCGTCGCCGAGCACCTCCAGGACGGAGGCGCGCACGATCCGGGTGATGAAACCGGCCATCGACAGCGCGAGCGTCACCGCCGGCAGGATCAGATGCTGGAACCACGGCCACACCAGCTCCGGCCGGTCCTGGAGGATCGCGTCGAGCAGGACGAAGCCGGTGGTGGGCCGGTAGTCGAGGGTGCTGGGCAGCCGGCCGAGGACCGGCAGCCAGCGCAGCCACACGCCGAACACCACGATGGCGAGCACGCCGAGCGCGAACCAGGGCAGCGAGAAGCTGACGGTCGCCACGGCCCGGGTCGAGGTGTCGATCCAGCTGCCCCGGCGCAGTGCCGCGACGACTCCGGTCACCACGCCGAGCAGCACCGCGACCGTCATGGCCGCGAGGGTGAGCTCCACGGTTGCGGGCAGCGCGTCGCCGAGCAGGCCGAGGACGCTGTTGGAGCCGTAGAACGAGGTGCCGAGCCGCAGATGGACCAGGTCGTCGAGGAAGTGGCCGTACTGGGTGAGGAGCGGCTGGTCCAGGCCGAGGGCCTTGGTGACCCGTTCCTCGTTGGCGCTGAACTGCTCGGCGGAGGCGGTGTTGCCGCCCGCCGCGAGCGAGGTCGCCGGCGAGCCCGGCAGCAGCCGTATCGCCACGAACACCAGGGAGGCCAGCGCGAACAGCACGACCGGGATCACGGCGAGTCGCCGCACGAACACCCAGACCGCTCCCGCCTGCCGGGGCAGACGCACCCGGGGCAGCACCCCGGTGCCCGCGCTCATGCCGTCCCCCTCGGGTCGAGGGCGTCCCGCAGGTCGTCGCCGGCGAAGTTGCACGCCACGACGAACAGCAGGGTGAGGGCGGCGGGCAGTACCACCAGCCGGGGAGCGGTGTACAGGAACTCCTGCCCGGCCTGCACCATGTAGCCCCAGTCCGGCTGCGGCGGCTGGATGCCCAGGCCGAGGTAGGACAGACCGGCCGCGAACCCGGCCGCGACCGACAGCGTCATGACGACCTGGGCGAGCAACGGGCCGCCGATGTTGGGGAGTACCTCGCGCAGCAGGATGCGGGGCGTCCCGGTGCCGCCGAGCCGGCTGGCCACGACGTAGTCCTTGGCGGCCTCGCGTGCGGTCAGGGTGCGGGCCAGCCGGGCGAGCCCCGGCGCCAGCGAGATGCCGATGCCGAGGATCAGACTGACCGTGCCCGGTCCGGCGGCCGCCACCAGCAGGATCACCAGCAGGATCGACGGGAAGGCCAGCGCCAGGTCGACCAGCCGCATCAGCGCCTGCTCCACCACGCCGCCCGCGTATCCGGCGACCAGCCCGACCAGGGTGCCGATCCCGGCCGCGAGCGCGGTCGCCGTGAAGGACACCAGGAGCAGCGGGCGGGCGCCGTGCACCAGCCGGGCCAGCTCGTCCCGGCCCAGGTCGTCGGTGCCCAGCGGATGCCCCGGCGCCCCGGGTGCCAGCAGCGCCGAGGAGGTCTGGCGCAGCGGGTCGGCCGCCACGAGCAGCGGTCCGAACAGGGCGATCAGGACCGTCGCGGCGAGCAGCAGCCAGGCGAGCAGCGCGGGCCAGGAGCGGGCCACCCTGCGCCGGCGCAGCGCGGCCGGCAACCGTCGGGCCGTCCCGGGCCGGGGCGCGGAGGCCGCGGCGGCGGTGGCCGCGGGTGCCGCCGCCTCCACCGCCACGGCGTCGACCGCGGCGCCGGTCTCAGACACTGGCCTTCTCCATGTAACAGCGGTGGTTGGCCAGCGCGTCGGTGTTCATGCCCTTCACGCCCGCGCCGCTGACGACCAGGTTGCTGAAGCAGGCCAGCATCGACAGGACCATGTACTCCTCGGCCCAGCGGCGCTGGATCTTCGTGTAGGCGGCGGTGCGCTTCTTGGTGTCGGTGAGGTTCTTGGCCGTGTAGAGGTCGTCGGCGAGGGAGGCGGCGCCCTTCAGGGTGTCCATGCCGGAGAGCTTGGAGCCATAGATGCTGGTGGGGCTCGCCATCGCGCCGACCATGTCGTCGGGGTCGGGCACGTAGGTGTTGCGCTCCCAGATCATCAGGTCGTGGTAGTCGTCCTCCCCGTCCAGGAGCCGGCTGAAGTAGGTCGCCGGGTCCACCGAGGTGGTGGCCACCTTGAAGCCGACGTCGGTGAGGTTCTGGGCGATGATCTGGGCCGCCTTGGGGTGCCAGGAGTCGCTGGCGGCCATCAGTCGGATGGTGCGCCCCTTCGCCCCGGCCTCCTCGACCAGCCGCTTGGCCTGGGCGGTGTCCTGGGTGCTGAGGTCGGCGAGCGCGGTGTCGTAACCGCTCTGGGCCGGCGGGATGGCGTAGCCCCTGGGTTCGGCGCCGACGCCGTAGAAGGCCTGCTGGAGGATGGCCTTGCGGTTGATGGCCAGGTTGATGGCCTTGCGCACCTTCAGCTCGGGGATCCGGCGGGCGTCGATCATCATGATGGCGTCGGCGTTCTGCGGGGTGTCGTACACCTTCACCGCGCTGTCCTTGCGCAGCTGCGAGACGGCGGAGTACGGGGCGAACTGGGTCGCGGACACGTCGCCGCTGAGCAGCGAGCTGACGATGGTCGACGGGTCCTGGACCTGGCGCAGCACCAGCCGGTCGATGGGGGGCTTGCCCAGCCGGAAGCCGTCGAAGGCCTCCAGCGTGATGGACTGCCCCGCGGTCGCGGTGGAGAAGGCGAACGGCCCGGTGCCCACGAGGTGCTTGCCGATGTCGGCGCCGTACTTGTCCAGCGCGGCCTTGGAGATGATCCGGCCGCCGATGTCGGAGAGCTTGCCGAGCACGGTCCGGTCGGGCTTCTTCAGGACCATCTTCACGGTCGTGTCGTCGGGCGCGGTGAGCGAGGCGACGTTCGCGCCCATGCTCGCCAGCGGCCGGGTCGCGCCCTTGGGCAGCGTCTTGTCGTCGGGGTCGAACTGACGGCCGAGGCTGGCGAGCACGTCGGCGGAGGTGAGCGTGGTCCCGTCGTGGAACTTCACACCCTCGCGCAGAGTGAAGGTGTAGGTGAGCCTGTCATCGGATATGGTCCACTTCTTCGCCAGGTCCGGTGTGGGCTCGTTGGTCTCGAAGGAGATGAACGTCAGGCCGCGGCAGATGCAGTCGACGGCCATCCAGTCGCCCAGGGACGTGTAGAAGGCCGGGTCGTTGACGGCGCTGGTGGCGTCGATGGCCAGGGTGAGCGTGCCGCCCTTGCCGCTGCCGCCCCCGTCCTGGGCCGCGGCGCCGCACGCGGAGAGCAGGGCGGGCAGCCCGAACCCCACGCCCACGCCGAGCAGTCCGGCCCCCCGGAGCATCGTCCGGCGCGAGACGTCCCGCGACCCGATCGCCGGCACCGACGACGGGGTGGCGGCGGCGGTCGAGGGCGATCCAGATGTGTGATCCGGCATGGGGCCTCCTTGGGCACCGATCCTGAGAATGGATTAAATCTGCGCTGGATTGGATCCAAAAACATGCTCAGTGGCTCCCGATTCCCTCTCGTGTCCCTGGGGTTAAAGGCGTGTGAAGCAGACTCCGGAGAACATGCGCATACGGCGGCGGGCGTCCTCGGCCCCCGCTGCCGCCGAAGGCCACATCGTCCACACGGGCCACGCCCACCACGCAGCTCCTCCCGGCCTGCACCACTCGGGCGGCGGCAGGGACCGGCCCACCGTCGTCCTTCGCTAGGAAACCGTTGCCGGGCCAACGCGGCGGCGACGTGCTCGCTGTCGGCAGGTCGCCCCGCAGTAGCGGGCCGGGCGGCCGGTGGACCGGGCCTGAAGCCGGGCCCCGCACTCCTCGCACCGCGGCGCCGCGTGCAGCGTGCCGGGCACGTCACGAAACACCCGCTCTTCCGTGACGGATGCGGGACTCCGCAGGCTTTCCAGCGCCAGACGCACCATGCGGGTGCCGCCGTTCCGGTCGCGGTGTGCGGCCCGTATCGTCGTGCACCCGACGGTGAGCGCGGCGACGTCGTCCGCGCTGACGTCGGTGCGGACCCCGCCCGCCTGCTGGGCTGCGCGGAGCAGTTCGTCGAGTGTCTGGCGGAACCGTCGCGCCGACGCGGCCAGGCCGGGGCGCGGCCAGCTCGTTTCCGTGGCCAGGGCGTCGCAGGCGTGCTTGCTCCCATGGGACCTGTCGACGACCTCCAGGAGGAAGCCGAACAACGCCGTGACAGGGTCGGTTCGGGCCGCCCATCGTCGAGCGGCGTCCACCCGGTTGTCGATCTGCTGGACGAGTACGGCCTCCAGCAGGATCTCCTTGCTGGGGAAGTGCCGGTACACCGTGCCGGCGCCGACACCCGCCTGCCGTGCGATCGCGCCGAGGGAGACGTCCAGGCCGTGCTCGTCGAATGCCCGCGAAGCGGCGGCGAGCACCTTTGTGCGGTTACGGCGGGCATCGGCCCGGCCGACGTCCTGGGGAGCTGAGGTCATGTCACGTAATCCCTTGTCCGTCGGACTCAACCGGGTGCAGCCTTCCATATCGACCCCGGGCCCAACACACCGTGCCCACCGACAATCCCGGGGCGGAGGACGACATGACCACTGACGGCTTGGTCGTCGTGACCGGTGCGACCGGTCGGCAGGGCGGTGCCACCGCGCGGCGGCTCCTGGCGGCCGGCAGGCCGGTGCGGGCGCTTGTGCGGGACACGACCGCTCCCGCCGCCAAGGCACTCGAAACCGCCGGGGCCGAGTTGGTACGCGGCGAATTCGACGACCCGTCGAGTCTGCCGGCGGCGCTGGAGGGAGCAGCGGCCCTGTTCGCCGTACCGCCCGCGGCCTTCGGACCGGATGGCCCCGACACGGAGCGGGAGTTCGGCCGGGGCCGGGGACTGATCGACGCCGCGGCCGCCGTGGGCGTCGAGCACGTCGTGTTCACGGGCGTCGCGTCCACGCCCGGGCGCCCGGGCGGTTCCGAGGGGAAGAAACGCATCGAGGACCACCTGCATGAGCGGATCCGGTCGGTGACCGTGCTGCGCCCGGTGCGCTTCATGTCGAACTATCTCGGTTCGACACCCATCGGTCTGGACGGAATCGTCGACGGCGTGCACCGGCACATCTTCCCGCCGGACGAACCTGCCCAGATCGTCGCGGTGGAGGACATCGCCGAATTCGCCGCGCTCGCCTTCGACCAGCCGGACCGGTTCGCGGGGCGGACTCTGGAGCTGGCCGGGGACGCTCCCACCCCGGCCGACGCAGTTGCCGCCATCAGCGAGGCCACCGGTGCCGCGGTGCGCTACGAGCAGATCACCCACGCCGAGGCCGCCGCACTCCACCCCGAGATCGCCCAGGTCCGGGAGCGCTGGGCAGCCGGATCGCGCTGGCATGCCGACATCGAGGCGCTGCGCGTCATTCACCCCGGACTGCGTACGCTCACGGACTGGCTCTCCGAATCCGGCGCCGCTCTGCTGCGGAAGCGACTCCTCGAAACCGCCTAGTACCCCACTTCGAGACCGAGACCTCCGCGACACCCTCGTTGCGGGTCGCCTCCCCGGCGAGCCCGGACAGCATGATCCTGGTCTTCTTCTCGCGCGTGGTCTGCGGCGGTCTCGGCACGACGGCCACCTTCCGCGGGCGACGCGGTACGGCAGTCAGGATGCGTTCAGGCAGGGCGTGGCACGGTCGGGCCTCATGACACACGAGACATCGCCTACCCCGGTGCCGTCAGCGGCCGGCACCGAGGCGTCCGCGGGCCGCCGGTTGCGCTGGAACAAGGTGCCCGAGGTCACCGTTTACTTCTGGATCATCAAGGTGCTCTGTACGACGGTCGGGGAGACCGCGGCCGACCTGCTCAACGAGAAGGCCGGGCTCGGCCTGACCGGTGTGTCGGTGCTGATGAGCGCCCTGCTGGCGGTCGTCCTGGTCGTGCAGTTCCGCACCGGCGCCTACCGGGCGGGCGTGTATTGGACGGCCGTCGCCCTGATCAGCGTCGTGGGGACGCTGATCAGCGACAACCTCACCGACAACATGGGCGTCCCGCTGGAGACCAGCACCACCGTCTTCGCGATCGTCCTCGCGGCGGTCTTCCTGCTCTGGTACCGGCGTGAGCGGACACTGTCCATCCATCACATCGACACCACCGGCCGCGAGTCCTTCTACT
The DNA here is from genome assembly GCF_042716195.1 of Streptomyces sp. NPDC058683. Classification (NCBI taxonomy): domain Bacteria; kingdom Bacillati; phylum Actinomycetota; class Actinomycetes; order Kitasatosporales; family Streptomycetaceae; genus Streptomyces; species Streptomyces sp. NPDC058683. Next base: position 139,197 of record NZ_JBHXSK010000016.1, on the reverse strand, counting down.
GGCTCGCCGTCCTGTTCACCTTCGCCCTCGGCACCGCCGCCGGCGACCTGGTCTCCGAGCGGATGAACCTCGGCTACTGGCTCGCCGCGATCCTGTTCGCCCTGGCCATCGCCGCCGTCGCCCTCGCCCACTTCGCGCTCGGGCTGGACGCCGTGTGGAGCTTCTGGATCGCCTACATCCTCACCCGCCCGCTCGGGGCCTCCATCGGCGACTACCTCTCCCAGCCCACCGGCGACGGCGGCCTGGGCCTGGGCACCGTTGTCACCAGCGTGCTCTTCCTCGCGGTCATCCTCGGCCTCGTGGTGTACCTGGCGGTGACCCGGAAGGACGTGGCGCAGCCTCAGCAGACCGCACGCCACGTGGTCCGACCAGGCATGTGACAGGCGTTCAGGCACCGTTCAGGCGGACGCTGCCAGGGTCGGTGGTTGCGATCGCGTCGTCGCGGTCGCCCATCGGCAGGTCACCCGCCCCTGTCGTGGGGTGCGCGCACTGCCGTACGACCACCCAAGGAGCCCCCCACCTTGCAGCAGCCGGAAGCCCTCACCGACCCCGACGTCGCGAGCACGACGACATCGGTGACGAAGAAACTGCCCGCCGTCACCCTCGCCTTCTGGATCATGAAGATCGCGGCGACGACGCTGGGCGAGACCGCCGGGGACCTCTTCGCGCAGACCCTGAAACTCGGTTACTTCCTCACCACGATCGCGCTGTTCCTGATCTTCGTGGTGACGCTCGTCGTCCAGCTCCGCTCCCACCGCTACAACCCGTTCTTCTATTGGACGGTCATCCTGTCGACCAGCATGGCCGGCACCACCACGTCCGATTTCATGAACCGCGACGCCGGGTCCAAGTACCTCTCGGGCGGCGCCACTTCACTCGGCTGGGGACCGCAGGGCCTCGGCCTCGGCTACCCGGCCGGCGCGGCGATCCTCGTCTCCGTCCTGCTGGTCGTCTTCGCGGTCTGGCGGCTGAGCGGGACGACCTTCCAGATCCGGGACATCGTCACCTTCCGCGGCGAGGCCCTGTTCTGGTCGGCGATCCTCGTCTCCAACACGCTCGGCACCTCCATGGGCGACTTCCTGTCCGACAGTTCCGGGCTCGGCTATGCCGGTGGCGCGCTGCTGGTGACCGGGGCGCTCGCCGTACTGGCCGTACTGATGAAGGTGCCGGCGGTGCCGAACGTCCTGCTGTTCTGGATCGCGTTCGTCCTCACCCGCCCGCTCGGCGCGACCGCGGGCGACCTGCTGACCAAGCCGGTGGCCAAGGGCGGTCTGGACTTCGGAACCGCCGGCTCCTCGGCCGTCCTGCTGGCCGTTCTGCTCACCCTCATGGCCTTCGCGCAGGTCCAGGAGCGCCGGGCTGCCACCTCGTGGCCAACGGAGCGGAAGGGCTGACCGATTCTCAGCCGGGCGTGCGTCGTCGGCACCGTACGGGGCGGTGCCGGGTCACCCCGCCGGCAGGTCGGCCAGGAAGCGTGCCCCCGAGGTGTACACGGGATCGTGGGACACCTCACCTCCGACGGCACGGGCCAGACGCCGCGCGAGCGGCAGTCCGAGGCCCGCGCCGTCGTGGCCGTCGTCGGGATCGCCGCGGCGGCCGGGCTGGAAGAGTTCGCCCACGAACGCCTCGGGCACCCCGGGACCGTCGTCGGTGACGCTGATCCGTACACCGCCGGGCGTCGGCCGTGCGGTCACGGTCACCGTGGCCCGGGCGTGGCGGACCGCGTTGGCCAGGAGAGGACTGACGATGCGTTCGAGGAGAGCGGGGGTGACGCCTGCCTCCAGCGCCGGATCCGTGACCTCGACCAGGGCCTTCACCCGCTCCTGGGCACCGAGGCTGTCGACCGTCCGCCTCAGGACGGGGGCGACGGCTGTGGCGCCGGGGGCCGGGGAGGCGCTCAGCGCACTCTCACGGGCGTCGCTCAGCAGGGTGTCGCATATGGTGCGCATGGACCGGGCGGCCTCGGCTATCACCTCATGGGTGGCGCTGGTCTCGGCGGCGGAGCGTGGTCGGGCCCGCCACCAGTCGAGCTCGATGATGATCCGGGTGAGCGGGGTGCGCAGTTCGTGGGACAGCTCCCCGGTCAGCTGCCGTTCGTGCCGCAGCACGGTCCGGATGCGGTCCAGCAGGGCGTCCAACGAGGCGCCCAGACGGGCGAGTTCGGCCGGGTGGTCCGTGGCGCCGAAGCGCTCGTCGGAACCGACGGCGCTCCACTCGGTGGCCTGGTCGGTCATGGTGCCCACCGGACGCAGGGCCCGCCCCACGGCCAGGCGGGTCAACGCGTAGGTGCAGGCGAGCATGAGCGCGTCCAGGACCAGCGAACCCAACAGCAAGGTGTCCGCCGAACCGCGGTACGGGGCGAGATCCAGGGCCGTGACGACGGTGGCGGAGTCCGGGTGACCGGACACGGGCCGGGAACACATGCGGACCAGGTGCGGGTTCTCCGCCTCGACGGTCGTGCAGAGTGCGCGTCCTTGCCCGGCGAGCCGTCCCGCGGCCCGGGTGAGTGTGCCGCCGGCCGCGGCCGACGGCGGCTTCTCCAGCAGGTGCGTTCCGGCGTAGATCCACACGTTCGCGTCGAGGAGGCCATCGTTGACGGTCTCCACGACCCGCACCCGTCGACGGCTGGTGTCGACGGTGGTGGCGACGGCCGCCGCACGGTTGCGCAACTCGTCGTCCGCCTGATGCTGCAGGTGCCGTTCCTCCACCACGTTGAACACCACGGTCAGCACGGCCATCAGCAGTGCGGCGGTGGTCAGGGCCACGAACGAGAGCCGTGCGCGCAGCGTACGGGGCACGAGGCGGCGCGGATGACGGATCATGACAGCCGGTGCCCGATCCCCCGTACCGTCCGCAGGCTCAGGTCGCTGCCCGCCTCGCGCAGCTTGCGACGCAGTCGGCTCAGGTACTGGTCCAGAGTGTTGTCGCTGACCTGGGCTCCGTCGGGCCAGGCGGCCCGGACCATGTCACGGCGGCTCACGAGGGAGCCGCCCGCGGCCACGAGCGGGGCGAGCAGCCGGAATTCCGTCGGGGAGAGGCCGACGTGGAGGTCGCCGACCCGCACGCTGTGCCGGGTCGCGTCCAGGACCAGGTCGCCCGCCGTGGCCACGGCCGCGGGTGCGGAGCGCTTGAGCGCGGCCTTCAGCCGGGCGACGAGCTCGGCGAGATGGAACGGCTTGGGAAGGTAGTCGTCGCCCCCGGCCGAGAACCCGGACAGCCGGTCGGTGAGGTGATGGCGAGCCGTCAGGAAGATGACCGGCGCACTGAAGCCATTGCCGCGCAGCGCCTGGCATACGTCCCGGCCGTCCGAGTCGGGCAGTCCGACGTCCAGGACGACCGCGGCGATGCCGTCCGAGGCCAGCCGCAGGGCGGTGGCGCCGTCGGCGGCGGGCACGGGTGCGAAGCCCTCGTCCGCCAGGCCGCGGCGCAGCACGTCCCGCAGGGCGTGATCGTCCTCAACGACCAGGATCTTGTGCCGCATGTCCCTCCGCAGGGTTGTCGGCCGTACGGGGCCCTTCCGTAGGGCCGTCGGCCGTACGGGCCGTGCTTGGGACGAACTCCGTGCGCGGACGCCGGGTCGGAGCCCGCAGGCTCACGTTCTGTCGGCGAGCGGGCGGTTGTTCGCCGGGACGGACGCGGGAGCGGCCGGTCCGCCTCGTCCGCCGCCCGATGGCGTCGCCGGTCCGGGTAGCACGCCCGGACCACCGGCTCCCACCTGCGGGGGCGGCGAACAGCGTGGGTTCGTACGCCGGCCGGACGACAGTCACCCGCGCTCCTCTGCGGACCTGGCGGCCCGGCGGCCCCGGTACACCTCGGCGGCCAGGGGGACCAGGGACACCACCACGATCAGCGCCACCAGCGGCAGGAGGTAGTGGTCGACGTTCGGGATCGAGGAGCCGAGCGCGTATCCCGCGAGGGTGAGGCCCACGCTCCACAGGAGGCCGCCGACGACCTGCCACAGGGTGAAGGTCCGCACCGGCACCTCCAGCGCGCCCGCCATCGGATTGAGGACCGTTCGCACCACCGGCACGAATCGGGCCAGGACAATGGCCTTCGCGTACCCGTACCGCTCCAGGAGTTCCTCGGTTCGTTTCACTCCTTCGTGCAGACGCCGGGAGCGGCTGCGTGCCAGCAGGGCTCCGCCGGCCTTCCGGCCGAGCAGGTATCCGCACTGGGCTCCGACCAGCGCGCCCGCTGCCGCCGCCACGAGCAAGGGCGCCAGCGACAGGTGCAGACTCCCTTCGGCCGAGCCCGTGCACAGCAGGCCGGCGGTGAACAGCAGGGAGTCGCCCGGCAGGAAGAACCCGATCAGCAGTCCCGTCTCGGCGAACATCACCACCGCGACGCCCAGCACGCCGAAGGCCGCCAGCAGCGAATGGGCGTCGAGCACGTTCACAGCCAGCTGGGACGCGACGGGGATCGGTTCGGTCATGTGCGGGGTCCTTTCGGGCGGACGGTTCCATGCGAACGATCAAATGACTACAGCCTTGTAGACGCTGTCTGGAACTCTAGACGCTCGCCGGGGGTGTTCGCTCCCGCAGTCGCTTCGGGGCGGGCGGTGAAACCCGTTGGTGCACGCCGAAAAGGAAGCCCCCTCGTATCATCGCTCAACCACCCTGACCAGGGACTTTGTGGAGGTGTTCAGGTTGCTGTCAGGTTGGCGGTGCCGTTGTGAAACTCATGCACCAGAAGCCCCAAAACAATGGCAAAGGCATCTGTGGCACCGGGAGATGATCGTGTCATCGTGCGGGTCATGACCACAGAGCGTCTCCTCGACGACCGCCCCCTCATGCCCCTGCGCACCATGGCGAACAAGGTGCCGGAAGTGACTGTCTACTTCTGGATCATCAAGGTGCTCACCACCGGGATGGGCGAGACCGCGTCCGACCTTCTGGCCCGGGTGCTGGGCCCGGTGCCGGCGGTCGGGCTCGGTGGCCTCGCCCTGGCGGTCTCCCTGACCGTGCAGTTCGCGGTCCGTCGGTACATCGCCTGGGTGTACTGGACCGCCGTTGTCATGGTCAGCGTGTTCGGCACGATGGCCGCCGACGTGCTGCACGTCGGCCTCGGCGTGCCCTACTCCGTGTCGACACCGCTCTTCCTCGTCATACTGGCCGCGGTATTCGTCCTCTGGTACGCCGTCGAGCGCACCCTGTCCATCCACAGCATCGACACCCGAAGCCGCGAGTTCTTCTACTGGGCAACCGTCCTGGCCACCTTCGCCCTCGGCACGGCCGCCGGCGATCTCACCGCGACCATCGGATTCGGCTATCTCGGCTCGGCCGTCCTCTTCGCCGTCGCGATCTGTCTTCCCGCGCTGGCCCACCGCTTCGGCGCCTTGAAGGCCGTGCCCGCGTTCTGGGCGGCGTACGTCATCACCCGTCCCCTCGGCGCTTCCCTCGCCGACTGGATGGCGGTCGGTCACACCCGGGGCGGCCTCGGGCTCGGGCTCGCGCCGGTCACCCTCGCCTGGACGACGGCCATCGTCTGCTTCGTCGGCTACCTCGCCGTCTCCCGTCGGGACGCGTCCGGCGCCAGAGTGGCCTGAGACGCGCCGATGCCTGTGTGCGGTTCGCGGTCCGGATTGCACCTCCTACAACTCGTAGGGGTAGCCGGGTACGCTGTGCGGCACGACAGTGAGGGAAGGCGGACAGTGGCAGATCGAGACGACGAGGAAGTCCGCGAAGCATCCGGCAGGCGGGCGCGAGGCGAGCTGGAGAGCGATGTGCTCGCCGCGCTCTGGGCGGGCTCCGGTCCACAGACCGCACGCGAGGTCCGCGAACGGCTGCCGGGCGACCTCGCCTACACGACGGTCCTGACCATCCTGTCCCGGCTGTACGAAAAGGGCATGCTCGTGCGGCACCGCGAGGGCCGTGGCTACGCATACGAACCGGCCCGCGACGAGGCGTCCCACACCGCCCAGCGCATGCACTCCCTGCTGGCCGGCGGTTCCGACCGTGAGGCGGTGCTGGCCCGCTTCGTCTCGGAGTTGTCCGAGCAGGACGAGCACCTGCTGCACCAGATCCTGTCCGGGCACGGCGACCCGCCCGCCGAGGGCGAGCGCCCCCGCGGGAAACGGTGAACCAGTGCTGATCAGCGTCTACATCCCGTTCCTCGTCACCGCCGCACTCGCGGTCCTCGCCGCCCCCGTGGCGCGTCGGCTGCCCCCGCGCCGGGCGGCCTGGGCCCTGGCCTGCGCCGCGCTGGTGACGGCGGTCGGCTGGGCGGGATCGCTCGCCCTGCTGGCCTTCTCCGGCGTGGCACAGATCCCGGAGATCGCGGAGGAGGGCCGCTGGTCGGTGACCGCGCTGCGCGCCGAGGACCCGGTGTACCTGGTCGTCGCGGCCGGCAGTGCCCTGCTGCTGGGTATCTGCGTCGTCTCGCTCGTCGTGGCCGCCGTACGGCAGGTGCGCCACCTGGTCCGGGCGCGCCGGGAGTGTGCCCGTCTGCCGGGGCGGACAGAGCTGGCGGTGATCGACGACGACGTTCCGCTGGCCTTCGCGCTGCCCGGGGCGCCGGGGCGGGTCGTGGTCTCACGGGGAATGCTGTGCTGCCTCGGCGACGGCGAGCGTGAGGCACTGCTCGCCCACGAGCGGGCGCATCTGCGGGGTCGCCACCACCTCTTCCAGAGCCTGTGGCGGCTCACCGCCGCCCTGAATCCGTTGTTGCGGCCGGTGACCGTCGCGGGTGAGTTCGTCCTGGAACGCTGGGCCGACGAGGCGGCCGCCGAACGTGTCGGTGACCGCAGAGTCGTCGCCCACGCCGTCGGGCGTGCCGCCCTGGCTTCCGCCGGTGCGTCCCGTCCGGCGGCGCTGGCCGTGACCGGCGGGGTGGTGCCACAGCGGGTGCGGGCTCTGCTGGCCCCGCCGCCCGCTCGCCGAAGCCTTCCCTTGCTGGTCGGCGGACTCCTGCTGGCCGTCTGCTGCGCGAGCCTGGCCAACGCCGCGTCCGACAGCGACCAGATGCTCGACGGCGCACAGTGGGCGCTGTGTACGGAACACACCGGTGGCGTGGCCACGGCGCCGACGGACCACGGGCATCGGCCGGACGCCTGCTGCGTGGGTCCCGATCGTGCGGAGCACGGGGAGCGGCGTTTCTGATCGGCACGGAACACGCTCTCACCGGGCCGCCGGAACGTTGACCTGGCGGTCATCGGGGTGGGTCGGGAGCGGCAGGGCGAACCTGGCCGGTTCACGGCTGGTCGGGGAGTGCCGGCCGCCGACTGCGAGGGGCCGGATCGCGGGCAAGAGCGAGCCCGATGCCCGTGCCCGCGTGCCCGGGCCCGAAGAGCCGCGCCGGAGCACTCCTTACGGCCTGTGGTTGCCGGCGCTGGTGCCGGAGCGCTGCCTGAGGGGTTTGCGTACCGGATTCGGGGCGGTGCTGCTCGGTGATCCGCTGCTGGCCGTAGCGGTCGCGGTGAGCGTGTGACGGGTGAGTGAGGCGACGCCGGGCGGGGCCCGGAGCGGGTGAACAGCCCCCGGTCTGCCGTGGCCGGCCCTGGTTCCGTCAGAGGGTGTCACCGGGCCGGAAGATGCCCACAGCGGGCAGAGCGGTCTCGGCGAAGACGACGACCAACATCCTCTACGTCTTGTAGTAGGTTCACTGACGCCCGCCCGGAACGTCGAACGCGGCCGCGCTTGAAGTGCTCGCCCCTGGTGGCTGTTTCCTAACTTCTACATCATGTAGTAGCTTCGGTGTTCGACGCCACCGTGGTCGATTCGTGGCCCTGGTTCGCGCCTCGGCGCGGCCTTGGCCTGCCCGCGACGTCGTCCGGCCCGGAGCATGCCCGGCCGTGCCCCGTATCCCGTCAGGAGGCTGATCGACCGTGCCCCACCGCGACAACCTGGTGCCGGAGCCGGAGCCTTCGCCGTGCACCGCACCGCCGCAGGACCCGGGCACCGGGCGGATCGCGATCATCTCCGCCGGTGTCGGCGCGGGACACGACGGCGCGGCCGCAGGGCTGGCCCAGAGGCTCACCGAGCACGGATTCCGGGTGGACCGGTACGACTTCCTCGACCTGCTGCCCGCTCAAGCCGGCCGACTGCTGTGCGGCACCTACCACCGCATGCTGACCTGGGTGCCGGAGGGCTATCAGCGCCTGTACGCGGCCACCGACCGGGCTTCACGTCCCGGTGTGGTGTGGCGGGCGCTGTTCCGTGCCGCCGAGCAGCGCACACTGCGGGCGCTCGCGCCGGATACCTGCGCGGTCGTCTCCACCTACCCGGGAGCCAGCCAGGTCCTCGGCGCGCTCCGCCGGCGCGGCCTGCTGACGGTTCCGGCCTTCACCTACCTGACCGACCTCTCCGTCCACGCCCTGTGGGTGGCCCCCGGCATCGACGCCCACCTGGCCGTGCACCCCGTACCGGCGGCCCAGGCCCACGCGCAGGGCGCGGCCGCCGTCACCGTCGCCGGCCCCGTCACCGACCGGCGCTTCACCCCGGCCATCGCCGGACAACGGGCCGCCGCCCGCGACCGGTTCGGCCTGCCCGAGCACGGGCCCCTCGCCCTGCTGGTCGCCGGCTCGTGGGGAGTCGGCCCGGTGCGACGGGCCGCCGCCGAGATACAGGGGACCGGAGTCGCGATACCCGTGGTGGTGTGCGGCCGTAACCAGGCCCTCGCGGAGCAGTTGCACCGGGACGGCATCAAACACGCCTACGGCTGGGTGGACGACATGCCGGGCTTGATGCACGCCTGCGACGTCCTGGTCCAGAACGCCGGCGGGCTGACTTCACTGGAGGCGTTCGCCGCAGGGCTGCCGGTGGTCAGCTACCGCTGCATCCCCGGTCACGGCCACACCAACGCCGCCGCCCTCGACGAGGCGGGCCTGGCGGCCTGGATCCGCGATCCGGCAACCCTCGGCCCGATGCTGGCCGAACTCCTGTACGGACCGCGCGGCGAGGACCAGCGCGCGGCAGGACTCGCCCTGCACCGCTCAGCCCTCGGACCGGTACCCGCTATCGCCGCCCGAACCGGGCCACGGCCCACGCCGGGCACACCGGCCCCATCGACGCGCTTCCCCGGCAGACGACGGATCGCCCTGACGGCCGTCACCGTGACGGCCACGGTCGCCCTGGGCGTCGCCGCCCCACTCGCCTACGCCTTCAACGAGACGCCCGCCCGCTTCAACGCCGTTGCCCACTACCTGGACGGAGACGGACGATGACCCCGGCCCGCCTGGCCCGTGCCACCGCGCTCGCCTCGGCCGTGGCATTGCCCGCGCTCGCCGCCGTGAACGCGGCACCCGGGATCTCCACGTTCGGCCCGCTGCGGAACACGGCCATGCCCCGTCTGGCCGGCCAGGGCCGGCCCGACCACGTCGCCCTCACCTTCGACGACGGCCCCGACCACCTCTCCACCCCGCACTTTCTCAGCCTTCTCGACGCGCGCGGGGTGCGGGCCACCTTCTTCCTGCTCGGCTCGATGCTGGTCCGCTCGCCCGGGCTGGCGAAGGCCATGTCCGCCGCCGGGCACGAGATCGCCGTCCACGGCTGGCACCACCGCCCCCTGCTGCTCCGTGGCCCCCGTGCCACCTACGACGACCTCGCCCGCGCCCGCGATGCCGTGGCCGACGCCACCGGCAGGCCACCGACGCTCTTCCGGCCGCCGTACGGGGTGATGACCACGGCCGCCCATCTGGCCTGCCGCCGCCTCGGTCTGACCCCGGTCCTGTGGACCTGCTGGGGCGAGGACTGGCGCAGGCGGGCCACCCCGCGGTCCGTCCAGGACACCGTGCTGCGCGACCTGCGCGGCGGCGGCACCGTCCTGCTGCACGACTCCGACTGCACGTCCGCCACCGGTTCCTGGCGCGCCACCCTCGGCGCGCTGCCCCGCATCCTCGACGCCTGCCAGGCGCGCGGTTGGCAGGTCGGCCCCCTCCATGAACACGGCATTCCGATCCACGCGTCGCGTGAGCGCTGAGAGACTCCGGCGACCGGTGAGGGCGCCGCCGATCAGGAGGCCGTGGGGCGGGACGAGGCCGGGGACCATGATGAGACGATGCCGGGCGCCACCCTCGCCGCGACCGGCAGAGCAGCCCGACACCAGATGCGGTTCGTGGTTGTCAGAAGACCCGGATCGGTATCTCGGCGGGGTCGGTGAGCAGGTCGAAGAGCTCGTCGTCCAGGCGGACCAGGGTGACGGAGGCGCCGGCCATGTCGAGCGAGGTGCAGTACTCGCCCACGTAGCTGCGCCCGACCTCGATGCCGCGCTCGGCCAGCTGTTTGTGGGCCAGACCGTACACCAGGTACAGCTCGCCGATCGGTGTGCCGCCGAGGCCGTTGACCATCAGCGCGACGCGGTCACCGGAGGAGAACGGCAGGTCGTCCACGACCGCGCTGACCAGCTCGCGCACCATCGCGTCAGCCGACCGCAGCTTCTCCCGCTTGCGGCCCGGTTCGCCGTGGATGCCCACGCCCATCTCGACGGCGTCGTCGGGCAGTTCGAACAGTGGCGAACCCTTCGCCGGCGGTGTGCAGGCGGTGAGCGCCATGCCCATGGTGCGGGTGACGGAGTTGACCTTCTCCCCGATCCGGTACACCTCGTCGAGGTCCGCGCCCCGCTCGGCGGCCGCACCGACGGCCTTCATCACGAAGAAGTTGCCGGCCACCCCTCGCCGGCCGACGGTGTACGTCGAGTCCTGTACGGCCACGTCGTCGTCGATGAAGAGAGTGCGGACGCTCACCCCGTCGGCCTGGGACAGTTCCTCGGCCATCTCGAACGCCATGCGGTCCCCGGTGTAGTTGTTGACCAGCAGCAGCACACCCTTCGGGGAGGCGACCAACTTGACCGTCTCGTAGACGTAGTCGGCGGGCGGCGCGGCGAACACGTCGCCCGGACAGGCGGCGTCGAGCATCCCCTTGCCGACGGTCATCACGTGCGCCGGCTCGTGACCCGACCCGGAGCCCTGCACGATCGAGACCTTGTTCTCCTGCGGGGCATCGGCACGCATGATCAGGTTGTACTCGGGCACGTACGTGAGCGTGCCGGGGTTGGCCAGGGCCAGTCCCTCCAGCATCTCCGCGACGTAGTCCTTCGGATCGTTGACGAACTTCTTCATGCCGTAACTCCTCCTGGTCCTGCCGGTCGCGTCAGTCGCGTGCGTCCCACTCGGCGGCGATGCGCTCCGCCATGACCGCGATCGCCACCGCGCCCGGGTCCGGCGAGCCGATGCTGCGCTCACCGGTGTAGCTCTGGCGGCCGCGTCGGGCCTGCATGGGTGCCGTCGCGTCGGCCGCGGCACGGGCGGTCGTGGCGGCCAGGGCGGCCAGTTCCGCGCCGTCGGCCGCCGGTTCGCCCTGCGCCAGCCGCTGCTCCAGGGCGTCGGTCATCGGGATCAGGGCGTCCAGCAGGGTCTTGTCGCCGACGTCGGACTTTCCTCGCGCCTTGATCCCCTCCGCGGCGGCCCGCAGCATGGCGACCGCGTCCCCGGCGTCCGGTTCCGGCCGGTCCTTCACGGCACCGGCGGCCCGCAGGAAGGCGGTACCCCACAGCGGACCCGACGTGCCGCCGACCCGCTTGGAGATCACCATGGCGACCTTCTTCAGGAACTCGGCCGGTGCCTCCGGGGCGAGTTCGTCCCAGTCGGCGAGCACGATCTCGAAGCCGCGGGCGAGCGAGTACCCGAAGTCCCCGTCCCCCGCGACGGCGTCGAGGTCGCTGAAGGCCCGTTCGTTGTCCACCGCGGTCCGGGCGATCGTCCGTACGACGAAGGTGAGGTCGCCGCCGGGCGCCGACGACGACGGCGATGACGATGGGGATGGCGCTGACATGTCTCTCCTGACTGCCGCGACGTCAGTGGGGTCGGGGATCGGACGGGGCGGGGTCTGTGTCGCCGTCGCCGGCGGTGAGCAGGCGGGCGAGGTCCGCGAGTTCGACGTACGGCCCCGGGTCGGTACCGAGCGGATCGCTCAGCACCCGGGCGACGGTCTCCTCCGGCGGCGGATCGCCCAGCGAGGTGACGACCAAGGAGGCCCCGGTGAAGTCCTCCTGGCCCGTGTAGGCGCTCGTCGTGACCGCGCAGGCGAGCCCGGCGCCGAGCGCGGACAGCATCCCGTTGCGGCTGTCCTCGATCACGACGGCGTTCGCGGGATCCAGGCCGAGCCGGTGCAGCGCGAATTCGTAGATGTCCGGGGCCGGTTTCTTCCGCTCGACCACGTCCCCGGCGAAAACGCTGAAGTGAGGGGTCAGTTCCTGGCCCATGGCGAGTTCGAGCACGCTGCGGACGGACGCCTCCGCGGAGGTGGAGGCGACCGCGAGCGTCCACCCGGCCTCATGTGCCGCCGTGGCGACCCGCCGCACGCCGGGCCGGGGCGGAATGCTTCCGCTGCCGATGATGGCCGTGTAGATCTCGGTCTTGCGCCGGTGCCAGGCCGCGACCTGCTCGTCGAGTGCGGCCGGGTCGGAGGGCAGGCCGGCGGCGGCGACGAAGTCCGGGGTCAGCAGCGTGCGCATCCGCTCCTTGCCGCCGCCGATCCTCACCTTCTCCGCGTACTCCTCGTCGCTCCACCGCACCGGCAGGCCGAACTCCTCGAACGTCCTGTTGAAGGCGGGCAGATGACCGTCGCGTTCGGTGTCGGCGAGCACGCCGTCGCAGTCGAAGACGAGCGCGGGCACGGCTACCTCGCCCGCCCGGCGCTGCCGAAGAGCCTCATCAGCGAACCGGCCATGTCGACGACGTCCTGGCGGACGTCCCGGAAGAGCGACGGCGGGTCCCACTTCTGCCGCTCCTCCGCCGTCCGCAGGAAGGCCAGGTTCGACTTCATGTACGTCTCCTTGAGGGCCGTGGAGATGTTGACCTTCGCGCACCCCCGGGAGATAAGGTCGCGGAACTGCTCGTCGGAGAGCCCGCTGCCGCCGTGCAGCGCGATGGGCACGGGATGGGCCGCCACGATGTCGGACACGCGCTGCGCGTCGAGCACCGGCGCCTGCTTGTACGATCCGTGCGCGTTGCCGATCGCCGGTGCGAAGACATCGACCTGCGTGGTCCTCAGGAACTCCAGCGCGACCGCCAGATCCTGCTGCTCGGCGGCGGTGTCGCTGCCGACCCCGTCCTCCACACCGGTGATCGACTCGATCTCGCCCTCGACCGCGGCGCCGAACGCACGAGCCTCCGCGACGACCTCGACGGTCTGCCGCATGTTCTCCTCGACCGGCAGCTTGGACGCGTCGAAGAGCACCGAGTTCCACCCCTGCCGCAGGCACTCGGTGATGACCTCGCGCTCCGGACAGTGATCCAGGTGCAGGGTGACGGGCACCTCGATGCCCGCGGTCATCGCGGTCCACATGGCAAAGAGCACGTCGCTGCCGATGGACCTGACCGTCTTCACCGAGGTCTGCACGATGAGCGGAGACGCGTTGTCCACCGCGGCGGCCAGCACGGCCTCCAGCGTGAGGTCGTTGAACACGTTGATGGCCGGTACGGCGTAGCGCTCCGCGAAAGGCCTGGCGAGGATCTCGGTCAGCGGTGTCACACCCACGACGCCTCCACGTCTTCACCCACCCCCGCTCCTCCATTCCACGCCCGCGCCTCACACCCCGCCACTTTTGGCCTGGGCGGAAGGCCCCGGCGAGCCGGCAGGCAGAGCAGCCGCGGCGGGGCGGAAGCGTTCGTACACGGACAGCCAGGGCCCGACGTGGTGGACGAGCGGGATGCCGGAACCCGACCGATGCCGGCGCCGTGGTCTCCTCGGTCAGCGCAGCAGGGATCGAGGCCGTGCGGACAGGATCGCCTCGGCCTCGTCGCTGACGGTGCGGACCACGTCCGCGGCGGGGCGGACGGCGTCGACGAAGAACGCCGACTGCCCGTAGAGGATCTCGCTCGTGTCCGGGTCGGGCGCGGTCTCGAAGGGGTTGCCGTCCGCCGCGGGCGCGAACTCCTCCTTGCGGTCCCGCAGCGTCGCCTCACGCCCCGACCACTCGTCGGTGAACCGGTTACGGCGGACGCGGGCGCCGATGGTCGTGGGCCAGGGCAGCCCCGACACGATGTCGTAGGCCTGCGTCCACACGGTGTCGCCGCCGTCGCTCCCGACGATCAGGCGCTTGTGGAGATCGTGTACCTCGACCGCTTCGGGCGTGGCGAGGAACGCCGTGCCCAGCCAGGCGCCGTCCGCACCAGCGGTGAGGACCGCCGCCAGCGTCCGGCCGTCGGCGATGCCCCCCGCGGCCAGTACCGGAACATCGGGATAACGCCGCACGATCCCGGCCAGGAGCGGCAGCAGTCCCATCGTCCCGGTGTGGCCACCGGCCTCGGTGCCCTGCGCCACGAGGACGTCGGCACCCGCGGCCACGGCCGTCGCCGCGTCGTCGTGGCTCTGGACCTGGCACATCACCCGGGCTCCCGCGTCCTTGGCACGAGCGAGCCACGGCCGGGGGTCGGCGAACGACAGCGCGATGATCTGTGGCCGCTCCTCCAGCGCGGCGTCGAACTGCGGCTCGGTGAAGGGGAGGAGCGGCGTGATGAAACCGACTCCGAACGGCCGGTCCGTCGTGGCCCGGATCGCTGCGATCTCCGAGCGGATCCAATCCGGCCCTTTCCAGGGGTGCGTCCCCCCGAAGGAACCGAGCCCGCCGGCGGCGGAAACAGCGGCGGCGAGTGTGCCGCCGCTGTGCAGGCTCATGGGCGCCGCCATCACCGGATAGGTGATGCCGAACATTTCGGTGAATCTCGTATGCAGCATGGGCCGAAGCTAGCGAAGGCGGCTAAACCGAACAACTTGGGCACGACTCAGTGCGATCAGCGTTTTCCAGGACCTGGCCCGTTTGAAGGGCATCTCGAATATCCGAGAGAACAGCCATGCCCCGAGCACCGAGACCGGCAGGGCCAGGGCGAGCGTGAACCAGAACGTCGGCAGGCCGGGAGAAACGAAATGCGGGGCTACCCGACGAATGACGACCATGACGATCGGCAGATGAATCAGATAGAGGCTGTAGGAGAAGTCACCGAGTTTTCGGACCGGGCGCGTGGTCAGGAGCCGTAGAAGCAGGGCGGGCCTGCCGGTGGCCACGGCGGCAAGCAGCATCGTCATGGCGGGAGCGATGGCGAGGTCGATCCAGAAGTAGTGGTTCACCGTCCACACGGAACCCTTGACGACGCCGACGGCCAGGACGGGCAGCGCGGCCAGGGCGGCGAACCATCCCCATGGCAGGCGTCGAATCCGGTCCCGCGCGGCGACGACTCCCGCACCGATCACACCCGCGACGAACACGGGCGCGAGGTGCGGAGCAAGCCAGTTGTCGCCCTCCACCGGATTCGCGCCGGGTGCTGCCAGGCCGAGGGCGATCACCGGAAGTGTCACGCACGCGGCCAGGACCGCCGCGTTCGACCACCGCCGGACAAGGAGGAGAAGGGGAAAGAGGAGATAGAGCTCGGCCTCCACGCCGATCGACCAGAACGCGCCGTTCGGCGTGGGCGCCGTGATCACGTCCTGGGCGACGAGGCCGAACACCAGGACGGACTTGCCGGTAGGCGGCCCGAAGTGCGAGGCCGGGACCACGAACAGGGAGACGATCACGCTCATGACCAGCGCCGCCCAGTACGGGGGCAGGATCCGCCAGGCGCGCCGGCGCAGGAACTGCGCGACGCCGACCGACCGCCAGCCGTGGCGGGCCGGGGAGATGGCCAGGGAGAAGCCGGACAGCACCAGGAAGAAGACGACGGCGAGGCGCCCGAACATCAGCCCCTTCAGCCACGAGGGCGCCGAACTGTCGGGATAGCCGGGGAAGGTGTACAGCCAGCAGTGGAACAGCACCACGTACAAAGCCGCCAGGCCCCGGAGGCCGTCCAGGCCCCCCACTGGCGACTGGGCGGGTGCGCTGCTCCCCGTCTCTGCCTGTGCTGCCGGGGCCGGGGCCGGGGCGGCCAGGTCGAGAGTGCTGCTGGCCGGACGGCCCAAGTCGGCGGAAATTGTTCGCCCCCTTCTCCTGGCAGCGCGTTTGCCGCCGAGTCGATCGGCTGGCGGTGCGCCGGGCGGCACAGCGCCGCCACAGAGACTTGGTACGTGGCATCCGGCTCAGAGGTTCAGCGTAGAGGTGCGTCTTCCCGTCTCGCCTGTCTGAGGCCGGCGCGGCCGACGCGGGCGTCAGCCGGTCTCGGCGGCTTTCTGTCCGGACGGGGCGACGGCGTACCACTCCTCGTTCTTGCCCTGGCCGTTCGCCTGTTCGGCCGCTGTGTCGCCGCTGTACCGGTAGAGCGGCCAGCCGGCGAGGGTGAGTTGCTTCAGGCCGTTGCGGTGAACCGTGCCGAGGAGGCTCTTCTCGACCCCCGTCGTCTGTACGGAGTCCCCGACGATGACCGGCACCCATGTCTTTGTGCACGCACCGGAGCAGGTCCATTTGGAGGGATCCGACTGGTCCTTGTCGTAGCGGTAGAGGGTCAGTCCCTGGTCGTCGGTGACCACGCTGCCGATGCCGTCCAGGGCTTCGGCCGTCACACCGGTGGTCGTGTGCCCGGCCCCGGCGCTGCCGCTGTCGCCCGCCGCCGAGGTGGCCGGCGGTGCGGAGGTCCCGGGATCCGACGCGGCCGGGGCCACCGGGGCGGCGCTGTCGGAGCCGGTGCCGTTCGAGGAGCTGCATGCCCCCAGCAGGAGGGGGGAGGCGAGCCCTACGGCCAGGCTCAGGACGATGCGGCGCAGGAACAACGAGTTACCCTTCGTCAGGAGTCGCTTCTACTTGCTCCCTCAGTACGTCGACGGACTCCCGCCCGCTCAGCCGCCGACCCGAGATGACGCAGTCTTGACCATCGACGTGGCGCCCGTCACCAGGGTGAGTGAGGCCTCCGGTGCCGGCCGTCAGCAGGCGGCCGAGGAGTCGCCGGTGTCGGCAGGCGTGCCGGTGAGGTTCTCCTCGATACGTGTCAGGACCCGCATCGCCTGCCGGTACTCCTCGTCCGTGAATCCCGCGGCGGTGACCGCCTCCAGGTCGCGCCAGGCCCGCAGGACCCGGTCGCGCAGTGCCCGGCCGGCGCGGGTGGTGTTCACGAGGACGGCCCGCCGGTCGTCGGGGGAGGGGCTGCGGCTGACGAATCCGGACTGTTCGAGGCGTTGCAGCATCTTGGTGACGGTGGACGGATCGAGCCCCAGCGTCTTGACGAGGTCGGCCTGACGCTGCTCGCCCTGTCCCCAGAGCCGCATCATCAGGAGCTCCTGCCCGGGGTACAGGCCGGTCTCGCGCAGCAGGTTGGCCGCCGTGATCCGGTGCACCCGGGCGGCACGGAAGAGGGCCTCGCTCATCGGGGCGTCGGCGACGGTCGGGACCGTGTCGTCCTTGCCCTGGACCGATTCGGACGCCGGCGGCATGGTTGCTGTTCCTCCTTGCGCGGCCCTCGGGAAAATTCGTGTCCTGCGTCTTATACTAAAGGGAATGATTGGTCGGCAAAAGTCCTGCTTGCCGCATGGCTCCCGGACGCCCGGGGCGATCTTGGTGGTTCGCCCACCGTTCATAACGGCCTCACCCGGACGAGGGCGGCCGTTCGGGCCGGGTCGGAAAGGTCCTGGCGGCCTGTCACAACGGAACCCCAGGACGGATTTCGTGACCGAATCACGCGTTCGCCGGTGGCGTCGTAGCCTCCGTGTTCTGCTCGTCGCCGTCGCCGGCCCGACGCTCGCCGTCGGCGCCCTGACCGCGTCCCCCGCCCACGCGGCGCCGGCCGACGACATCCGCATCAACGAGGTGGTGACCACCGGCGACGTCAACGACTCGGTGGAGCTGTACAACAAGGGCACCGCCACGGTGGATCTCTCCGGCTGGATCCTCAAGGACGACAACAACAGCTCCAAGTACGCGATAGCCGCCGGGACCACGCTCGCCCCCGGCGGCTTCGTGGCCTTCGACGTGCACAACGCCTTCGGTCTGGGCTCCGACGACGAGGCGCGCCTCTACCTCGCCGACGGCACCACCCTCGTGGACAGCTTCAGCTGGAGCGAGCACTCCGACCCGTCGTGGTCGCGCTGCCCCGACGGCACCGGTGCCTTCGGCTCGGCCGACGTGACGCTCGGCGCCGCCAACGACTGTGGCTCCGGCGGCGTTTCGGCGACGGCCTGGCCGGGCGGCAGCTCGGTCACGACCGCCGACACCAAGAACGCCTTCGGCTCCGACCTGAGCGGCCTCTACCAGGAGGGGAGCGTGATGTGGGCGGCTCAGAACAGCGGCAAGCTCTGGCGGCTGGTCCCGAACGGCTCCACCGCCTGGAAGGCCGACACCAGTAACGGCTGGACCTCCGGGAAGACCCTCAAGTTCCCCGGTGGCTCCGGCACGCCCGACGACGAGGGCGTCACGCTGACCGGCTCCGGAGCCGCCGGCGGCGTCTACGTGGCGAGTGAGCGCAACGCGGACTCGTCCGGCACCAGCCGCCTGTCCGTCCTGAAGTACGACGTGAGCGGCACCGCCACCTCGATCACCGCCGCCACCGAGTGGAACCTGACCTCGGACCTGCCGTCCGTGGGCTCCAACCTCGGTCTTGAGGGCATCACCTGGGTTCCGGACGCCACCCTGACCGCCGCCGGGTTCAAGGACGCCACGACCGGCGCGGCCTACAACCCGGCGAACTACGGCTCCCACACCGGCGGGGTGTTCTTCGTCGGCGTCGAGGGCACCGGCATGATCTACGGCTACGTCCTCAAGGACGGCGGCACCTTCACCCGTGTCGCCTCCGTCAGCAGCGGCATGGCCGGCGTGATGGAGCTCCAGTGGGAGCCGCAGGCCTCCCGGCTCTGGGTGGTCTGCGACGACACCTGTGACGGCCAGCACCGGACCATGAAGATCAACGCGTCCGGCGTCCTCGCCACCACGGCGATCTACAACCGCCCGTCCGGCATGGACAACCTCAACAACGAGGGCTTCGCCGTCTCCGGCTCGGACGCGTGCAGCAGCGGCACCAAGCCCGTGTACTGGTCCGACGACAGCAACGACAGCGGCCACGCCCTGCGCCGGTCCACGATCACCTGCTGACCCTGCCGGCGCGCCGGTACCCCGCTGTATCGTACGCGCGGCACCTCACACACCACCTTGAACACAGCGTCAACTCCCTTACCGGCACGTCGACTTCACCGACGTGCCGGTTCCTTTCGCCACCCCCCCCCGGAGGAAACGTGGCCACCAGCCGCCCCCGCCGTTCTCGTGTGCCTCTGACCCGACGCAGATCCCTTGCCCTGACGGCCGCCCTCGCCGCCCTCTGCTGTGTCACCCTCACCCGGCCCACCCCGGCCCGCGCCGACTCCGCCGCCGACCGCGCCGCCCTCGCCCAGTGGTGGGCCCCCGTCAACTTCCAGGACGTCGACTCCACCGGCGAGACCGCGCTCGGCGGCAAGTCCGACCACATCACGTCGTACGACTACGACGGCGACCTCAACGGCCGTAACAACTGGGAGAACACCAGCCGGTTCGCGCTCGCGGCGCATGTCTACTACTCGGTCGTCCAGACCCCGTCCTTCTCGTACCTGCTGTACACGTACTTCCACCCACGCGACTGGTCGGACGGCGTCCTCGACAACTCCCAGGAGGACCTCACCGAGCACGAGAACGACGCCGAGGGCGTCCTCGTCGTCGTGGCCAACGACGGTTCCGCGCACGGTCAGTTGAAGGCCGCCATCACCGTCGCGCACAGCAACTTCTACTCCTGGGTGCCCGCGGGCAGCGACTTCACCGGCGGGCAGGAGAGCGTCGACGGCACCCTGAAGCTCCAGGGCGACCCGCACGACGACGGCCACGGACGTCCGTTCACGACCCAGCAGCCCAACACCCATGCCACGTGGGCCGAGGGCTACCTGTCCAAGGAGCGCGACCAGTACGCGAGCGGCGACGGCATCGTCTACTACCCCGGCACCGCCGCCGAGGTGCCGTCCGGCTCCAACGACCGTGACGTGCAGTACACGCTGACCGACGTCTTCGCCCCGAACGGCATGTGGGCGAACCGCACCCTGACCACGCTGTTCGCGACCACCAACAACTTCGCAGGCGACGACAGCTCCAACCCCTACGGCGCCAGGTGCGGCGCCGGCGGGGTCCTCGGCCCGGCCAACGGCGCCTGCGCCACCGACGCGGCCAACCCGCCCTGGGCCTGGGACGACGCCAACGACCTGCCCGGCCGGGGCTACCTCGCCACCAACCCCGCCGAACTCGTCTGGGACTACTTCGACTGGTCCGGCAAGCCGTCCTCGCCCGACCTCGCCTACACCTGGGACCAGTACAACGGCATCACTTCGTGAGGAGGGGCCGCGTCACTCCACTGTGAGCGGTCAGGGCGTACCGGTGAGGTTCTCCATCAACCGGTACGCCTGCTCCAGGGACAGCGGCGGCGCCGGCAGCGGGTGGGCGGCCTCCGTGCGCAGGCCGTCGAGCGTGAAGGCGACGCCCCGGCGCCAGGCGTCGGGGGCGGTGTCCTTGACGGCGCGGGCCAGCAGGGCGTTGGTGCCGAAGACGAACAGCAGGTCCTCGTGGGCGAAGTCCGCCCGCAGCGTACCGGCCTGCTGGGCGCGGTCGATGATCTGCGCGGCGGCGGCGTAGGTGCGCTCGCACACGGCCATCAGACGGGCGGCGTCCGGATAGCGGCCGGTGACCACGTCGCCGATCGCGGGGTCGGTGATCTGCAGTTCGCAGATCGTCTCGACGTAGTACGCGAAACCCTCCCACGCGTCGTCGTGGGCCAGCGCCTGCCGGGCCGTCTCGGTCAGCCGGCCGGCGACCAGTTCGGTGATCACCTCGTCGATGAGCGCCTCGCGGGTGCCGAAGAGGTTGTAGAGCGTGCCGTGGCTCACGCCGGCCCGGCGGGCGATCTCCTTCAGGGGGGCCTGCAGGCCGCGTTCCTGGAAGAGCTCGGCCGCTGCCGTCCGCAGCTTCTCCGCGTTGCGTTGCGCGTCGGCCCGCATCCGGTGGTCCTCCTCGTGTGTTCGGGCGTCCATGGTCCCATCCTTCGACCGGCGCAACTTGACCATGCGGTCAAGTTACGTGTTACGGTCGGCGGAGAACTTGACCCCTTGGTCAAGATACCTCTGCTCCGAGGAGAGATCCATGTCCAAAGTGATCGCCGTCCTGGGCGCCGGTACCGGTCTGGGCGTGTCCGTCGCCCGCCGCTTCGGCAAGGAGGGTTTCCGGGTCGCTCTGGTCGCCCGCCGCAAGGACCGGCTGGACGCCCTGGTCGCCGGGCTCGCCGAGGAGGGCGTCGAGGCCGCCGCCTTCCCCGCCGACCTGTCCGACCCCGCCCAGGTGCCCGCCCTGGTGGCCGCCGTCCGGGACCGCTTCGGCCGGATCGACGTCGTCGAGTACGGCCCGATCGGCGGCGACCAGACCTTCACGCCCGCCGCCCGGCTGGACGCCGCCACTCTGGAAGGGCTCTCCCGGCTGCTCCTGCTCACCCCGGTCGAGGTGTTCCGCGCGGTGCTGCCGGAGATGACCGAACGCGGCGACGGCGCCCTCCTGATGACCACCGGCTACTCGGCGGTGCAGCCGATGCCCCGCCTCAGCGGCTTCGGCCCGGTGATGGCCGCGGCCCGCAACTACCTCTACTCCCTCCACGGCGAACTCGCCGGCACCGGCGTCTACGCCGGCACCCTCACCGTCGCCGCCATGATCACCGGCAGCGAGCAGGCCGAGACCGCCGCCGATTCGGCGGCGGCGGTCGAGGCGGAGTTCGGCGGCCTGGAGGTCACCGCCGTCCACCCGGACGAACTCGCCGAGCACTACTGGGACATGTACACCCGCCGCGACCGCGTCGAACAGGCCCACCCCGCGGAACTCACCCCGCGCGACGGCCGCTCGTAGTCCGCTCACCCCCTGCTCCCCGGAGACATCCCATGGCGACACTGCTGCACCTCGACTCCTCCCTCTGGCCCGCCGGATCGGCCTCGGTCTCCCGCACGGTCACGGCCGCCTTCCGCAAGGCCCGGCAGGACCAGCACCCGGACGGCACCGTCCGCTACCGGGACCTCGACGCCGACCCGGTGCCGCACCTAGGCGCCCCCGCGACCGCGGCCGCCCTGGCGGACCCCGCCCTGCACACTCCGGACCAGGCGGCCGCCTTCGCCCCGCGCCGGGCGCTGATCGAGGAGCTGGAGAGCGCCGACGCGGTGCTCATCGGCGCCCCGATGATCAACTTCTCGATCCCGTCCACCCTGAAGGCCTGGCTCGACCAGGTGACCGTCCCCGGCCGCAACCTGGCCGTCGAGGAGTCCACGGTCAAGGACGTACCGGTGTACGTGGTGGCCTGCCGCGGCGGCTCCTACGCGCCCGGCACCCCGCGCGAGGACTTCGAGTACGTACTGAACTACCTGAGGTCGCTCCTCGGCGACGGGCTGGGCATGGACGTCGACTTCATCGTCCCCGAGCTGACCCTGGCGCACTCCACCCCGGCGATGGCCGAGCTGATCCCGCTCGCCGAAGCCTCCCTGGCCAGGGCCCACGAGGAGGCCGCCGCCAAGGGCAAGGCGGCCGCCGCCCGGGCGGCCGGCGAGACCCGGGCCCTCACGGACCTGGGCGCCGGCGACGTGGCCGTCTGCACGGACGGGGTGTGCGCCCGGTGAGCGCGAGCACGCTCCGCATCGACGTCTGGTCCGATGTCGTCTGCCCCTGGTGCTACATCGGCAAGCGGCGCCTGGAGTCGGCGCTCGGCCGGTTCGAGCACGCCGACGAGGTCGAGGTGCACTGGCACAGTTTCCAGCTCGACCCCGCCCACCCCAAGGGCGATCGCCGACCCGTCCTCGAAGCGCTCGCGCACAAGACCGGGGCGCCGCCCGCCCAGGTGCGGGCGATGATCCGGCAGGTCACCGAGCTGGCCGCCGCCGAGGGCCTGCGGTACGACCTCGAACGCGCCGTCTCCGTCAACACCGTCGACGCCCACCGGCTGAGTCACCTGGCCGCCGCCCACGGCCGGGGCGCCGAGATGCACGAGCGGCTGCTCCGCGCCCACCTCGGCGAAGGCGAGGTCGTCGACGACCCCGGCACACTGGTGCGGCTCGGTGCCGAGGCCGGCGTACCCGAGGACGAGGTACGGCGGATGCTCGACGGCGACGCGTACGCCGACGCGGTCACGGCCGACGTCCGCACGGCACGCCGATACGGTGCCACCGGCGTGCCGTTCTTCGTGCTCGACCGCACCTACGGACTCTCCGGGGCCCAGCCGGCCGACACCTTCCTGTCCGCTCTGCGGACCGCGCACGCGGACACCGCCCGGGCCAGGCGCTGAGCGGGGCTCGACGCGCGCGAACGGCCCGGAGCTGGTGTGCTGGGGGAGGGGGTTTCGACTGTTCCCGTCGTACCCGTTCCGGGAGAGACGTATGAGTACCTACCGAGTCGCGCAGGTGCCCGCCATGGGCGCGCCCTTCGAGATCGTCGAGCGGGAGGTGCTCCGGCCGGGTCCCCGGCATGTGCGGATCGCCGTGGAGGCCTGCGGAATCTGCCACAGCGACAGCTTCTTCGTGACCGCCGGGCTGCCGGGCATCACGTTCCCCGTGGTGCCCGGACACGAGATCGCGGGACGGATCGAGGAGATCGGGGAGGGCATCGAGGACTGGGGCTGGGCGATCGGCGACCGGGTGGGCGTCGGCTGGTTCGGCGGCAGCTGCGGCCACTGCAAGCCTTGCCGGCAGGGCGACTTCATCGTCTGCGAGAACGCCAGGACGCCCGGCTGGACCTACGACGGCGGCTTCGGCGCGCAGGTGATCGCACCGGTCGACGCGCTGGCCCGCATCCCCGACGGACTGACCGCGGCCGACGCCGCGCCCCTGGGCTGCGCGGGCGTGACCACCTTCAACGGGCTCCGGCGCAGCCCGGCCGAGCCCGGTGACCTGGTCGCCGTCGTCGGCCTCGGCGGGCTCGGCCACCTCGGCGTGAAGTACGCGGTGGCCATGGGCTTCGAGACGGTGGCCATCGCCCGCGGTGCCGAGAAGGCCGACTTCGCCAAACAGCTCGGCGCCCACCACTACATCGACTCCACGGCCTCGACACCCGTCGCGGAGGCCCTGCAGTCGCTGGGCGGCGCCAAGGTCGTGCTCGCCACCGCGGGCAATTCCCCGGCGATCTCGGCGGCCGTGGACGGTCTGGGGCCCCGGGGTGAGCTGGTGGTGATCGGCATCGACCCCGAGCCCCTCGGGATCAGCCCGCTCCAGCTGCTCATGAGCGCCCGGGAGGTCCGCGGCCATCCGTCCGGCACCGCCCAGGACGTGCAGGACACCATGGAGTTCAGCGCCCTGCACGGGATCCGCCCGACGATCGAGACCGTACCGCTGGAGGAGGCGGGCGCGGCCTACCAGAAGATGATGGACGGGGCCGCGCGCTTCCGGATGGTGCTCACCTACGACTGAGCCGCCCGCTCACGGCCGTACGGCACGGGCCGCGAGCAGTGCGATGTCGTCCTCCGAGCCGACGGCGAGCTGGTCGAGGACGGTGTCGACGATCTTGTCCAGCGGGTCGCTGGGGGACAGGGACAGCCCCGTCAGACGGGCCAGGCCCCGGTCGATGTCCTCGCCTCGCCGCTCCACCAGTCCGTCGGTGTACAGCAGCAGCACACCGCCGCGTTCCGGGGTGACGCGCTGCTCGTACCGGCCGAGCCCGCTGCCCAGCGGCGGGCCGACCGGCACCGGCACCAGCTCCATCCCGCCTTCGGGGGCCAGCCAGACCGGCGGCAGATGTCCGGCGCTGGCATAGGTGAGCGTGGCGACGTCCGCGTCACCGAGGGCGAGGAAGCAGGTGGCCACCCGCTCGAAACCGGAGTCCGAGACCATCCGGTCCGCGTGCTCCAGAATCCGGCGCGGCGAGAGCCCCGCGCGGGCCAGGGCCCGGAGCGTCGAACGGTAGTGGCTCATGGCCACCGCAGCGTCCACGCCATGGCCCATCACATCCCCGATGACCAGCATCGTACGGCCGTCGGGCAGGGCCAGGACGTCGTACCAGTCGCCGCCGATCAGCGAGCCGTCGTCGGCGGGCCGGTAGCGTCCGGTGGTCTCCACACCGGCGTGCTGCTGCAACTGGCCCGGCTCGGCCAGCAGAGCCCGCTGCAACTCCAGCGCCATGGTGTGCTCACGCTCGAAGCGGACCGCCCGGTCCAGGGCGCGCGCGGCACGGGCGGCGAGTTCGCGGGCCACCGTGGCGTCCTCGTTCGAGAACGGCCCGGAGTCCCTGGCCCGGGCCAGCTGCAGGCTGCCGAGGTACCGGCCGTCCGAGACCAGCGGCGCGAGCAGCACGGAGTGCACACCGGCGGTCAGACAGGCCCGGGCCGGTGGCCAACTCGGAATCAGCGCGCGCCACTGTGCCGAGGTGATCGCGTTGCGCCGCAGGACCCGGCCCGCCGCCAGGTTCCGCCGGATCCCGGCACCGCGCGGCCAGCCGACCAGCTCACCGCGCGCGTCCAGCGCCGCGAGACCGGTGACCAGACCCGGCCGGGTCGCGTACGCGGCGAGCCGGGTGGGCGCCCGCCGCCCCGACGCCGTGTCCGGCGGATTGAGCTCCACTCCGGCCGCGTCCGCCAGCTCCGGTACGACGAACTCCGCCAGCTCCCGGCAGGTCCCGGCGACATCGGTGCCGGTGCCGATCCGGGACGCGGCCGCGTCCAGCAGGGCAAGCCGCCGATGGGCGCGCTCCAGCTCGTAGACGTACTGCTGCGGCTCACTGATCTCCAGGCCCACCCCGGCGACGCCCACCACCTTGCCGGTGCTGTCCACCAGCCGGTGGTACACACACCGCCACTCCCGCACCTGGTACGGCGAGTCCACCCAGGTCCGCCCGGTGACGATGGTCTCCCGGGGCCGTCCGTCGTGCAGGATGTCCCGCAGCAGCTGCTCCGACCGCTGGATGTGCGGCAGCACCTCGTGCAGGGTGTGCCCGAGGTACGCGGCGGCGGGCAGGCCGGTCATCCGGGCCATGTGCGGATTGACGTACAGATAGCGCAGATCGGTGTCGAGGACCGCGAAACCGACGGCCGCGTCCTCGACGATGCCGCGCAGCAGGTCGATATAGCCGATGTCCACGGGCGGAGCGCCCGAGGAGGCCGGTCGTCGCGAGGAGGTGTCCCTGTCCACCCGGTCCTCCTCGCCTGCCCCCGCCCACGGCCGCCCTCATCCTCCACCAGGTGCCGGTAGCGCGCATCCCGGAGCGGCCCGTACGCGCCCGCTCACATCGCCGGGTGCCCGTCTGTGCGGTGGGCTTAACCCCCGTTGATCAGGAGCGGTGACTCCGGTGTAATCAGCCGTGCATACGGTCGAGGCCGGATGGAAGAGGCTGACCAGCAGGAACAGGGGGTGCCCGTGGCCGCGCCGGACTCGCGCAGCACCGACACCGGCAGGGTGCGGACGGTCTGCTCGTACTGCGGGGTCGGCTGCGGCATGGTCCTGGACATCGGCAGCGGCCCGGACGGCCGCCGGACCGTCCTCAAGGCCTCCGGCGACAAGCAGCACCCGGCGAACTTCGGGCGGCTGTGCACGAAGGGCGCCACCACCGCCGACCTGCTCGCCGCGCCCGGCCGGCTGACCACCGCCCTGCTGCGGCCCCGGCGGGGCGAGGAGGCCGTCCCCACGGCCGTGGACACCGCGGTCGCCGAGACCGCGCGACGGCTGCACGCGATCGTCGACGAGCACGGCCCCGACGCGGTCGCCCTCTATGTCTCCGGCCAGATGAGCCTGGAGGCCCAGTACCTGGCGAACAAGCTCACCAAGGGCTACCTGCGCACCAACAACATCGAGTCCAACTCCCGGCTGTGCATGGCCAGCGCCGGCACCGGCTACAAGCTGTCCCTCGGCGCCGACGGGCCGCCCGGCTCGTACGAGGACCTCGACAAGGCGGACGTCTTCCTGGTCATCGGCGCCAACATGGCCGACTGCCACCCCATCCTCTTCCTGCGCCTGATGGACCGGGTGAAGGCGGGCGCGAAACTGATCGTCGTCGACCCGCGCCGCACCGCCACCGCCGCGAAGGCCGACCTCTTCCTCCAGGTGCAACCGGGCACCGACCTCGCCCTGCTCAACGGCCTGCTCCACCTCCTGTACGAGAACGGGCACACCGATCCCGGGTTCATCGCCGCGTACACCGAGGGCTGGGAGGCGATGCCGGAGTTCCTCGCCGACTACCCGCCCGCCGCCGTCGCCGCGATCACCGGCATCCCCGAGGCCGACCTGCGCGCGGCCGCCCGGCTGATCGGCGAGGCGGGGGAGTGGACCAGCTGCTGGACCATGGGCCTCAACCAGTCCACCCACGGCACCTGGAACACCAACGCCCTGGTCAACCTGCACCTCGCCACCGGCAGGATCTGCCGCCCCGGCAGCGGCCCCTTCTCCCTCACCGGCCAGCCCAACGCCATGGGCGGGCGGGAGATGGGCTACATGGGACCGGGCCTGCCCGGCCAGCGGTCGGTCCTGGCCGACGCCGACCGGGCCTTCACCGAGGAGGTGTGGGGGCTGGAGCCCGGCACGATCCGCGCCGACGGGGTGGGCAGGGGCACGGTCGAGATGTTCCGGAGGATGACCGACGGCGAGATCAAGGCCTGCTGGATCATCTGCACCAACCCGGTCGCCTCCGTCGGCAACCGGCGGACCGTCATCGAGGGCCTGGAGGCCGCCGAGTTCGTCGTCACCCAGGACGTCTTCGCCGACACCGAGACCAACGCCTACGCCGACATCGTGCTGCCCGCCGCCCTGTGGACCGAGTCCGAGGGCGTCCTCATCAACAGCGAGCGCAACCTCACCCTCGCCCGCCCCGCCGCCGACCCGCCCGGCGAGGCCACCGCCGACTGGCGGCTGATCGCCGCCGTCGCCCGCGCGATGGGCTTCGAGGACGGCTTCTCCTACGACAGCGCGGAGCAGATCTTCGAGGAGATCAAACGCTTCCACAACCCGGCGACCGGCTACGACCTGCGCGGAGTCAGCTACGACCGGCTGCGGGCCACTCCGGTGCAGTGGCCCGCGGCCACCGCCGACGGCCCCGACCGCAACCCGGTCCGGTACGTCAACCCCGACGGCACCCTCACCTTCGCCACCGCCTCCGGCCGCGCCGTCTTCCACGCCCGCCCGCACCTGGACCCCGCCGAGATGCCGGACGACGACTACCCGTTCGTGCTGAACACCGGCCGCCTCCAGCACCAGTGGCACACCCTCACCAAGACCGCGAAGGTCGCCAAGCTCAACAAGCTCAACCCCGGCCCGTTCGTCGAGGTCCACCCCGAGGACGCGGCCGCGCTCGGCCTCGCCGACGGCGACTCCGTCGAGGTCGCCTCCCGGCGCGGCCGGGCCGTGCTGCCGGCCGTCGTCACCGACCGGGTGCTGCCCGGCTCCTGCTTCGCACCCTTCCACTGGAACGACCTGTTCGGCGAGTACCTCAGCGTCAACGCCGTGACCAGCGACGCGGTCGATCCGCTGTCCTTCCAGCCCGAGCTGAAGGTGTGCGCGGTGTCGCTGACCAAGGTGTCCACGCCGGTGAGCGTGCAGGTGCCGGGCATCGAGGAGACGCCGGCCGCGCTGCCCGCAGCCGCCCTCGCCTCCGCCGCCTCCGTCTTCGGACTCGATCCCGCCCCGCCGCCGGTCCTCACCGAACCCGAACGGCAGTACCTGGTCGGTTTCCTCGCCGGCATCCCGGCCGGCGCACCCGGCGTCCCCGTCCTGCCCGCGGACGCCCCCTTCAGCCCCGAACACGCCCGGTGGGTCAACGGCACCCTCGCCGGCATGTACTCCCGTTCACCGGCGCCGGAGGGCACGCAGGCGGCGCCGGCCACCCGCCAGGTGGTGATCCTCTGGGCCTCGCAGACCGGCAACGCCGAGGACTTCGCCGCCACCACCGCCGAGCGCCTCACCGCGGGCGGCCACCCGGCCTCCCTGGTCGCCATGGACGAGGCCGATCCGGCCGCCCTGCCCACGGGCGCCGACCTGCTGCTGATCACCAGCACCTTCGGCGACGGCGACGCCCCCGACAACGGCACCGGCTTCTGGGACGGCCTCGCCGCCCTGGACGCCGGGCGCCTGGCCGGGCGCCGGTACGCCGTCCTGGCCTTCGGTGACTCCTCCTACGACGACTTCTGCGGGCACGGACGGCGCCTGGACCGTCGTATGGACGAACTCGGCGCGGTCCGGCTCGCGCCGCGCACCGACTGCGAACCCGACTACGAGACACAGGCGGAGTCCTGGCTGGACCAGGTACTGGCCGCCCTCAAGGACGGGGCTGCCGCGGCGGCCCCCGCCTCCGCCCCGGTGCCCGTCCCGGCCCCGGCGCCCGCCCGGTCCCGGCGGCCCGCCGCCACCACCGCCCGGCTCGTCGGCAACCGGCTGCTCAGCCTGCCCGGCGCCGGCAAGGAGGTGCGCCGCTTCACCTTCGACACCCGCGACAGCGAGACCCCGCTGGTCTACGAGGCGGGCGACGCGCTCGCGGTCCGCCCTCTCAACTCCCCTGATCTGGTGGCGGAGTGGCTGACCGTCACCGGCCTCGACGGCGCGACCGGCGTGAGCGTCGACGGAGCCGGTGAAGTCCCGCTCGCCGAGGCCCTGTCGCGGCACCTCGACATCACCCGGATCACCCCGGACCTGCTCCGTTTCGCCACCGAACGCATCCGGGACCCGCGCGAGCTGCGCAAACTGCTGCGCCCCGACAACAAGGACGAGCTGGCCAAGTGGTCCTGGGGGCGGCAGGCCGTCGACGTCGCCGCCGAGTTCGGGATCCGCGCCGACGCCGGGGAGTGGGCCGGTGTCCTCGGCAGGCTGCAACCGCGCCTGTACTCCATCTCGTCCAGCCCGCTCACCGACCCCCACCTGGTCTCCACCACCGTCTCCGTCGTCCGCTACGAGAACCTGCACGGCAGGCCCCGGCAGGGCGTCTGCTCCCCGTTCCTCGCCGACGCCGAGCCCGGCACCCCGGTCCCGGTGCACGTCCAGCGCTCCCCGCACTTCCGGCCGCCCCTCGACCCGGCGACGCCCATGGTGATGGTCGGCCCCGGCACCGGTGTGGCGCCGTTCGTCGGCTTCCTCCAGGAGCGCCGCGCCCGTGGCCACCGCGCCCCGAACTGGCTGTTCTTCGGCGAACAGCACCGGGCCACCGACTTCTACTACGAGCAGGAGCTCACCGCCCTGCTCGCCGAGGGCACCCTGAGCCGCCTGGACACCGCCTTCTCCCGCGACCAGCGGGCCAAGGTCTACGTCCAGGACCGGATGCGCGAACACGGCCCGCTGCTGTGGTCCTGGCTCCGGGACGGCGCCCACTTCTACGTCTGCGGCGACGCCTCCCGGATGGCCAGGGACGTCGACCGCGCCCTGAAGGACATCGCCACCGTGCACGGCGGACTCACCGAGGACGAGGCGGCCGCGTACGTCAAACAGCTGGCCGCGGACCGGCGTTACGTCCGGGACGTCTACTGATTCCTCATCAGCTGCCGCATGGTGAGGGCCAGTTGCAGCCGGAACCGGCCCTGCGGGGTGCGCACCGACCAGCCCAGCAGATGCTCCGCGTGCGTCAACCGGTCCTGGAGCGTGGAGTGATGGACGCTGACCTCGGCGGCCGCCGCCCGCAGGCTCGCCGTCGACGCGATGGCGTGCAGCGTGCGCAGCATCCAGGGCGCGTCCGCGGCCGCGGCCTCCACGGCCCGGACGTCCGGCGCGGGCCCGGCGCCGGGTGCGACGAGATCGGCGAGCAGCGCGACACCGCCCAGCTCGTCGGCGTGCACGACGGCCGGTCCCGGCTCCTGCGCAGGGCCGTCGGAGGCGAACCGCAGCGCGGTCCGGGCCGCCGCCCAGGAGCGGGGGAGATCCGCCACGGCCACCGCCGGGCCCACGCCCGCGCGTCCCGCCGGCGGGACCGGTTGCCCGTCCGCCACGATCCGGGGCGGCCCGCCGGCCACCGCCACCGCACGGACCCGCGCGGACGGGGCGCCGGCGTCCAGACCGAGCCCCCGGGCCGCGTGCAGCCGGGCCGACAGCGGGGCGCCGGCGTCCAGGACCGTCTCGACCAGCGCCGGATCGTCCACCGGCGACGCCGGCGCCCGGCCCCGGGTGCGGTCGAGCACGGCCCGTACGGCCGCCGAGGCCCGCTCCAGGATCACCGCGTCGACGACGCTCGGCCCCTCGGAGCCGGCCCGCTCCAGCCAGAGCGCGGGCGGCCCGCCCGGTACCAGCGGCGCGCACGGCCAGCCGGGATCGGGCGCGCCGGCGCTGTCCTTCCGCCGTCCGTCCGGCTCCACGCGCAGCCGGACCCGGCGCTCCTCGTCGGCCAGCCGCGCCGGACAGCCGGCGAGCACGGCGGCCCCGCGTACCAGCGCCTCCAGACCGGCCCGGGTCTCGGCCAGCCGGTCGAAGTAGGCGATCACCGCGACGGCGGCCCCGGCATCCGGGTCCACCGCGGCCAGCCGCCCCGCCAGCTCCTTCATACCGCCATGATGCGCCATCCGGCGGTACGGCGAGGAGAACCGGGCGCGACAGGCAACCGTTATGGACGCCCGCCCCTCCTAGCTGTCGAGACACAGCGTCGACACAGGCACCGACCGACAGGAGCCCCCGCTTGGACCGCAACGAGCCCGTGCGGGCCGCCGCCGGACCGTCCCGCCGCAGACTCATGGTCTACACGGTGGCCGCGGCCACCCTCACGGTCGCCGCCCCGCTCGGCTGCGACACCCCACGGGCCGACGGTGCCACCCCGGCCTCCGATGTCGTGGTGACCGGCACCGACGAGGAGATGCTCGTCCTGGAGGTCACCGCCGCCAACCAGGTCGTCGTACGGCTGCCCCGGGTCGAGGTCGGCCAGGGCATCACCACCGCCGTCGCCATGATGATCGCCGAGGAGCTGGACGCCCGCCTCGCCGACGTGCGGATCCCGCTCGCCGACGCCCGCAGCAAGGGCAACCAGTACACCGGCGGTTCCAGCTCGGTCAGCTCGCTGTACGGCCCGGCCCGGCAGCTGGCCGCCACCGCGCGCGCCCGGCTGGTGACCGCGGCCGCCCGCCGCTGGCGGCTCCCCGCGCACAGCCTGCGCACCTGGAACACCCGGGTCGTCGCCCCCGACGGCCGGACGGCCACCTTCGGTTCCCTCACCGCGAGCGCCGCCCGGATCCGCACCCCGGACGTGTCGAGCAAGCCCAAGCCGGCCTCCCGGCACCGGGTGATCGGGAAGCCGACGACCAGGATCGACGCCCGGGACATCGTCACCGGTGCCGCGAAGTACGCGGGGGACCTGGCGGTCGCCGGAGCGAAACCGACCGTGGTGGCCCGGCCGCCGACCCTGCGCGGCAAGCTGGTCTCCCTGGACGACACGGCGGCCCGCGCCCTGCCCGGCGTCCACGCGGTGGTACGGATCCCCGGCGGTGTCGCCGTGGTGGCGGACACCTTCCACCACGCCTTCCAGGGCCGGGACGCGCTGCAGATCACCTGGGCCGCCGGCCCGCTCGCGCCCCTGTCGGACAAGGAGATCCGTGCCCGGCTGCGGGCCGCGGTGCCCCGGCCCGGCACTCCGCCGCGCGGATCGACGCAGATCGAGGGCGAGTTCGCGTTCGCCTTCGTCAGCCACGCCCCGATGGAGGTGCTCACCGCGGTCGCCGACGTCCGCGCCGACCGGGCCGAGCTGTGGTTCTCCTCCCAGACCCCGACGGACGCCCGCGAGACCGTCGCGGACCTGCTGGGACTGGCGACCTCGGCCGTACGGGTCCATGTGGTGCGCGGCGGCGGCTCGTTCGGGCGCCGGCTCAACTTCGACGCGGCCATCGAGGCCGCGCTCATCTCCAAGGCGGCCCGCAGGCCCGTGAAGCTGATGTGGAGCCGCAACGACGACACCCGGCACGGCAGGATGCGCCCCGCGAGCCACCACCGGATCCGGGCCAGTGTCGCCGGCGGCCGGGTGGTGGCCTTCCAGCACCTGACCGCCTCGGTGGGGGAGTCCTCCGACGAGACCGGCCTCACCGCACAGGCCGCCGGGGTGCGGCCGCTGCCCAGCGACAGCGGGCTCTACAACTTCGGCCGTGTGGGCGGCGATTCGGGCGGCATCGAGCTGCCGATGCCGCTGGGCGCGTGGCGCTCGGTGGACTCCGGGACGATGCGCACGGCCGAGGAGATCGTCGTCGACGACATCGCCCGTGCGCTGCGCCGGGACCCGGTCGCCTTCCGCCGCACCACCCTGCGAAGCAAGGCGGTGAAGGCCGTACTCGCCAAGGCGGCTGCCGCCGGCCACTGGGGCCGCGCGATGCCCGCGGGCACCGCCCAGGGGGTGGCCGTCCACGAGGAGTACGGATCCGCCGTCGCCTGCCTGGCCGAGATCGACGCCACCGACCCGAAGAACCCCCGGGTCACCAAGGTGGTGATGGCCGCCGACGTCGGTACGGCCGTCAACCCGCGCGGCCTGGAGGCACAGCTCATGGGCACCGCCGTCGACGGCATCTCCACGGTGCTGCGGGCCGGGCTGCACATCGACCGGGGCGCGGTCCGCGAGGGCAGCTTCGCCGACTTCCACTACGCCCGCCAGCGGCACGCACCCCTCTCCTTCGAGGCGCACATCCTGCCCTCGGGCGGGGAACCGGGCGGCGCCGGTGAACTCGGCGTCCCTGCCGCGGCGGGCGCGGTCGCCAACGCATACGCCCGCGCCACCGGCACCAGACCCCGCAGCTTCCCTCTCGACTTCTGACCCACCGCCTCCCGACTCCCAGAAGGCACCGATGCGTTCGTACACCTTCGTCCTCAACGGCGAACCGGTCACCGTCGAGGCACCCGCCGACATGCCCCTGCTCTGGGTGCTGCGCGACCTGCTCGGCGTCACCGGCCCCAAGTACGGCTGCGGGGTGGGCGTCTGCCGCGCCTGCACCAGTCACCTCGACGGCGAGGAGATCCAGCCGTGCATGGTCCCGGTCGCCGACTGCGCGGACCGCGAGGTCACCACCATCGAGGGCCTCGCCGACGGCACCACCCTGCACCCCGTCCAACAGGCCTGGCTGGACTGCGACGTGGCCCAGTGCGGCTTCTGCCAGCCCGGCCAGATCATGGCGGCCGCCGCCCTCCTGAAACGCACCCCGCACCCGACGGACGCCGACATCGACGGCATCGAGAACGTCTGCCGCTGCGGCACCTACTCCAGGATCAGGGAGGCGATCAAGAAGGCGTCGGCGAACGGAGCCTGAGAGCGCGCCGGTCGAAGGCGAGGCCGGCGCCGTGACCCGCCGGCCGGCACCGGCACCCGTACCGCCGGCTCCTCCTCAGGTCGCCCGGGCAGCGACCAAAGAGACCCCGGCATAGACGATCGGCCGACGCCCCGGCGACCACGCCCGCTCCACGATGGATCCATCCGACGAGCGGGAGGCATCACGTGAGGACAGCACGGGGGAGTGCGGTCGCCGCCCTGGCCATGGCGGCCGTACTGGCATCGACGGCCGGCGCACCGGCGCCGCACCACCCATCCACCACCCAGCTCTACGTGGCCCCTTGGGGCGACGACCAGGGCCCCGGCACCCTCGACCACCCCTTCGCCACAGCGGCCCGCGCCCAGCGGGCCGTACGGGCCATGGCCCCGCGCATGACCTCGGACATCACGGTCAACCTGCGCGGCGGCACCTACCGCCTGACCGCCCCGCTGCGCCTGACCCCGGCCGACTCGGGCCGGCACGGCCACCGGGTCGTCTACCAGGCGTACGGCTACGGCACCGCGCACCAGGAGCCGGTCACCCTCAGCGGCGGCCGCCGGATCACCGGCTGGCGCCCGGCCCCCGGACAGCCCGGCGTCTGGCAAGCCGACGCCGGGGCACTGGAGACCCGTCAGCTCTACGTCGACGGCCGCCGGGCCCCGCGCGCGGCCCGGGGTGCACCCGTGCCCGGAGAACTGAAACCGACGGCCACCGGCTACACCACCACCAGCAGGATCCCGCTCACCTGGCGCCACCCGGCCGACCTCGAAGTCGTCCACCGCTACGACTACGTGGAGGGCCGGTGCGGTGTGGCCGCGATCTCCAGGAACGCCGCCGGCCGCACCGCGATCACCATGGACCAGCCCTGCTGGAGGATGGCCCGAGCCCTGTACGGAGCGGAGGCCCTGACCCGGACCCATGACGTGGAGAACGCCCCGGACTTCCTCGGCAGGGACGGCAGGTGGTACCTGGACCGCTCCCGCCCCGCCCACCACACCCTCCTCTACCGCCCCCGCCCGGGCGAGGACATGACCCGAACCGAGGTCACGGCACCCGTCCTCCAGACCCTGCTCAGCGGAACCGGCAGCTCCGCCGCCCACCCCGTGCACGACCTCACCCTCCGAGGCCTGACCTTCGCCCACGCCACCTGGCTGGCGCCGAACGAGCCGGCCGGGTTCGCCGCCGCCTGGAGCATGTACATGCGCCCCGGCAAGGGCGGTGACATCACGGCCCTCACCGTGCCCGGCAACGTCACCTTCCGGCACGCCGAGCACATCACCCTCACCGGCAACCGCTTCACCCATCTGGGCGCCCAGGGTCTCGACTTCGCCGCCGACAGCTCGCACAACACGGTCACCGGCAATGTCTTCACGGACATCTCCGACGGCGGTATCGCCCTGGGCGTCCTGCCCCCGGCGACCCGGGGCACGAACACGGGCAACCGGGTCACGGACAACTGGATCCACCACGTCGGCGCCGAGTACCGCGCGGCCTCCGGCATCTGGAACAGCGCCACCCAGGACACCCTCATCGCCCACAACCAGGTCGACCACGTCCCGTACACCGGCATCCTCTCCGGCCCCAGCGAGGACCTGCGCGGCCTGACCCGCCGCAACCGCATCCTCGGCAACCGGGTCTTCGCCACCAACCGCCTGCTGGCCGACGGCGGAGGCATCTACCTGCGCGGTGAACAGGGCCCCTCCTACTCGGACGGCGCCCTGGTGGCCCGCAACGCCGTCACCGACAGCGCCCACGGTGTCTGGAACGTCGGCATCTACACCGACGACTCCAGCAACCGCATCACCGTCCGCGACAACGTCGTCCACGACTACGTGGCCTCGATCGGCGGCTGCAGCGAGAACTGGGGCAACCGCCCGGTCCGCAACATCCGCTACCTGAACAACTACTGGGACGACAAGGTCCCCACCTGGCTGCCCCGCCGCCCCTACCCCGGCGCCTGGCCCCCCGCCCCCGACTGTGGCGACCCCCAACACCTCCACTTCACCCGCAACACCCTCCTCACCCCGGTGCACACCTGTGCAGCCCTCCCCACGTGCACCACGATCACAGCCACCGCCGGCCCAAGGCAGCCGTACCGCCGGACACTGGGGCTGCGCTGACGAGGCATTTCGTCCCGAACCGGTCAAGAACGCGCAAGGTCGGTCGATTGCGGGCCGACGGTACCGCCGAGGTCGGTGGGCACTACAGTTGGTCTGCTCAATGGTGGGGATCCTGGGGGGATTCATGCAGGAGATGGTGAAGGGGTCCAACGTCACGTTGTCGGCCCTGAGCGAGAACGCCGGCTCGGTGGTCGTCAGCCTGGGGTGGGTGAGCCCGAGCGGCGAGGGCGACGCGGACGTGTCCGTTCTGCTGGTCGGACCCGGCGGCAAGGTGCGCGGTGACTCCGACTTCTACTTCTACAACAACCCGGTGGCGGCCGACGGCAGTGTGCAGTTGCTCGGCAAGACGCCGACGGAGGCCGGGGACGAGGACCGGATCGGCTTCGACCTGACCGCCGTACCGCAGGACGTGGACCGGATGGTCGTGGCGGCCAGCCGGTACCGGGACGCACACTTCGGAGAACTGGAGAACCTCACGGTCACGCTGGCCGATGCGGCGGGCGACCCTCTGCTCCGGTTCACGATCGAGGACGCCGACGCGGTGAGCGCGGTCATCTTCGGGGAGCTGTACCGGAGGGCGGGCGAGTGGAAGTTCCGGGCCGTCGGCCAGGGGTACGCCGACGGTCTGGCCGGTCTGGCGACCGACTTCGGTGTCGACATCGACGACGACGCCGAGCCGCAGGAGGCGCTCGACGGTCCGGCGGGCGAGGAACCGGCCGTCCCGGGCGACCCCGAGCCGGTCGACGAGCAGGCGGCGGCGCCGAACCTGGACGGTGTCCCGGCGCCGCGCCCGCCCGCTGACGACGATGCGGCGACGAAGTCGGCCGCCCGGCCCCGTACGGCCAAGAAGAAGGTCACCCTGCCGAAGGCGGCCAGGAAGTCCCTGGCGGAGAACGAGTCCTGGCGGGAAGCCCGGCTCTTCCCCGTCTCGGCCCTGAAGAGCGACCGGGACCGCGAGACACGCGCGACCTCGGTTCTCCTCTCGGTGATGGCACAGGTCCCCGAGTTCGGCAGGCGGCTCACGGCGGGCTTCGGCGCACCGGCCGGACGCATGGAGACGTTCACCGAGGTGTCCCTGCCGCACGGCGACACCCCTCGGCGTCCCGACGGGGTCATCCGCGTCGAGCGGGCCGGCAAGCTGTGGACGGCGCTGGTCGAGACGAAGACCAATGGCAATGCCCTGAAGTCCGACCAGGTGCAGGCGTACATGGACATCGCGGCCCGCCGTGGCTACGAGGCCGTGATCACGCTGTCGAACGACGTCGCCCTCGAAGGCAGCCCGCTCGTCGACGTCAAGATCGACGGACGGCGCAAGCACAAGGTGGCGCTGCGGCACCTGTCCTGGGCAGAGGTCACCCAGCAGGCCCAGATGCTGATCCGGCACGAGGGCGTCGGCAACAAGGCGCACGCCTGGCTTCTCCAGGAGCTGCTGCACTACCTCCAGCACGAGAACTCCGGCTGCCACGGATTCCAGAACATGGGCCCCGCCTGGGTTCCGGTACGCAACGGCATCGACGACGAGACCCTGTGCCAGGGCGACCCGCGCGCCCTCGACGTGGTCGAGAGCTGGGAGCGGCTCATCCGGCAGGTCTGCCTGGGCCTGGGCGGCGAACTCGGGCAGAAGGTGCTCCCGGTCCGGGGCTCCAAGGGCGGCAGGGACCCCCGGGAGCGCCGCAGCCTCCTCGCCGACCAGCTGTGCCTCCAGGGCCGGCTCCAGGCCGAGCTGCGCATCGAGGGAACGCCCGGAGTGCTCGCGGTCGTCGCCGATCTGCGCACCGGAAGACTCCGTACGTCCATGGACATCCCGGCCCCCGAGCAGGGCTACCCCCTGAGCTGGGCCAAGCGACTGGTGCGATCGCTGGCGGAGGCGCCCGCCGACCTGCACGTCGAGACCCTGCTGGAGGGCGACACGGCCGGCCCGCGCGGCACGCTGGAACGGCTGCGCCCTGAGCCGGCCGACCTGCTGCCGAAGGCGGACGGCGCCCGGATCACCGGTTTCCGGCTCTCCCTCCTCAAGAGCATGGGCGGTGGGCGGGGCAACGCCGAGACCGGGTTCATCCGCAGTGTCGACGATGCTGTGCAGCGGTTCTACGGCACCGTGGCGGTCCAGCTGGACCGGGCGCCGGCCCGGCGGGCGCCGGTGCGGCAGCCGGTGTCCGTCGGCTGATGTTCGCTCAGCGCGCCAGCAGTCGTCGCAGCCAGTCCGTGTGGGCCGTCCTCGCCGACTGGGAGAGGGCGGCCTGGGGAGCGAAGCCGTCGAAGCCGTGGAAGCCGCCGGGCCAGACGTGGAGTTCGGCGATGCCGCCCGACTGCCAGATGCGGGAGGCGTAGGCGACCGTCTCGTCGCGGAAGGTCTCGGCGGAGCCGACGTCGAGGAAGGCCGGAGGGAGGCCGGTGAGGTCGGTGGCGCGGGCCGGGGCCGCGTAGGGGGAGACGCCGGGGCCGCCGCGGGCCTCGCCGAGGAGGGCGGTCCAGCCGGTCTCGTTGGCCGTGCGGTCCCAGACGC
This sequence comes from Streptomyces sp. NPDC058683, assembly GCF_042716195.1. Classification (NCBI taxonomy): domain Bacteria; kingdom Bacillati; phylum Actinomycetota; class Actinomycetes; order Kitasatosporales; family Streptomycetaceae; genus Streptomyces; species Streptomyces sp. NPDC058683. Next base: position 100,529 of record NZ_JBHXSK010000016.1, on the reverse strand, counting down.
CGAGGCCCTTCATCTGGTGACTGGACGGGGTGTCGTTGCGGTCGTCGAGCATCGGGCACATCAGCATCTGGCCGATGACCGAGGGGCCCTGACGGTCTCGCAGGAGAAGGGCCAGGGCCGCGGTGAGGCCGCCGCCCGCACTCGCCCCGACGATCACGATCCGCTCGGGGTCGCCGCCGATCTCCTCGGCATGCTCCGCCGTCCACAGCAGCCCGGCGTACACGTCCTCGACCGGTGCCGGATGCGGATGCTCGGGCGCCAGCCGGTACTCCACCGACACCACCACCGCGCCCAGTTCCCGCGCCCAGGCCAGCGGGACGTCCACGCCCACCCGGTTGTTGCCGAGCACCATGCCGCCGCCGTGCACGTGGTAGATCACCGGCAGCGGGGTGGGCTCGGCGGGTGCGGTGGGCCGGCAGATCAGCAGGGAGATCTCGGGGGCGCCCGCCGGGCCGGGCACCGTGCGGTCCGCCACCTCGAACGCCCCGTCCAGGGTGAGGTCGATCTCGGCGAGCAGCTGTATCCCCGCGTTCTGCCTGACCGCGGGTATCTCGTCCAGCGTGAACCCCGGGGAGACCATCTCCCTGATCAGCTCCAGGGCGGCGGAGAGTTCGGGGTCGAACGGGGGCGGTGCGGAGGTCATGGCGGCTCCTCGCGGCGGTGATGAACTGCGGCTCGTACGGCCATGATCCGCGCGCCCCGCCGGCCATCGGGGCCGCCGGACGGCGGAAGCTCCCCGCCATCCGGCGGGTGGTCCACCGTGTTGATCCGACTGTCCTACCATCTCATGCCCTTTAGTCCGCCTATGTGTGGTGGGCGGGAAGCCTGTACGCCGACAATCCGGCGGTCGAGCGGCGCTTCGGGGTGGTCGACCGCTGCCGCGGCACCCGGCTGGGGATCCTCGAGGACGGCAGACGGGTCATGACCCCGATCCGGCGGCGTCCGAACCTTGACTTCGAGAGCGCTCGAAGTTCTAGCGTCGGACGGACAGAAGACGATCCGGGCGGAACGGAGAACGGCCATGCGCGTGGGCGTGCACATCAACCGGTTCAACCATCCTGGCGGCGGCCCCGCACTGGGCGCCGAACTCGCCGCCGCCGGTGCCGCGGCCGAGGCGGCGGGCGTCAGCTGGGTCTCGGTGATGGACCACTACTTCCAGATGGAGTTCAACGGCGGCGCCGAGGACCCCATGCTGGAGGCCTACACCACTCTCGGCTACCTCGCCGGCCGCACCTCCACCGTCCAGCTCGGCGCCCTGGTCACCGGCGTGACCTACCGGCACCCCGGACTTCTCGCCAAGATCGCCACCACCCTCGACGTGGTGTCGGGCGGCCGGGCCACGCTGGGCATCGGGGCCGCCTGGTACGACCGTGAGCACCACGGTCTCGGCGTCCCCTACCCGCCGCTCGCCGAGCGCTTCGAGCGGCTGGAGGAGACCCTGCGGATCTGCCTGCAGATGTGGGACCCGGAGAACAACGGCCCCTTCGAGGGCAAGCACTACCGGCTCGCCGAGACGCTCTGCAATCCGGCGCCGGTCAGCTCGCCGCACCCGGAGATCATGATCGGCGGCGGGGGTGAGAAGAAGACCCTGCGGCTGGTCGCCCAGTACGCGGACGCCTGCAACCTCATCCCGGCCTCCGCCGAGGAACTGCGGCACAAGCTGGAGGTGCTGCGCGGGCACTGCGACACCGTCGGGCGCGACTACGACACCATCCGCAAGACCATCGCGTACACCGGGGACTCGGCCACCGACGGAGACCTGGACGCCTTCACCCGGGACATCGAGGGGTACGCCAAGCTCGGCGTCGACACCGTCATCGTCGGCCCGCGCCTGGGGGAGACCTCGGGGTGGATGGAGAGTTTCGTGGCCCCGGCCGTCCAGCGCCTCGCCGCGATCGACTGAGATGCGATCGAACGAGACGTGAAGGGGCCGGGGCTCACCGAGCCCCGGCCCCTTCGTCAGGCGGTGCCTCAGGCGGCGATGCCCACGTTGCCGTGCAGACGCGCGACGACCTCGGTCAGCTGGGCGGCGACCTCGGTGTCGTCGGCCGGGTGGGTCTCGGCGAAGCGGGTCACCGAGCCGGGGATCGACAGCTTGATGTCCTCGATCACCTTGCCGCCGGCGATGCCGACGGCCTTGCGGGCCTCGTCCTGCGCCCACACGCCGCCGTACTGGCCGAAGGCGGTGCCGATGACGGCGACCGGCTTGCCGCCGAAGCCGCTGGCGCCGTAGGGGCGGGACAGCCAGTCGATGGCGTTCTTCAGGACGGCCGGGATCGTGCCGTTGTACTCGGGGGAGAAGAACAGGAACGCGTCGGCGGCCTGGGCGGCCTCGCGCAGCTTCGCGGCGGCGGCCGGGACGCTGCCCTCGACGTCGATGTCCTCGTTGTAGAAGGGGATGTCGGCCAGGCCCTCGAAGACCTCGACCTCGGCACCCTCGGGGGCGAGCTTGACGGCCGCCTCGGCGAGCTGGCGGTTGTGCGAACCGGCGCGAAGGCTGCCGACGAGCGCAAGGATGCGGACAGACATGGGGGAACTCCAAGGGGGCTGAAACACTGCTGTTACGAATCCGGACCGGGGTCCGCTTAATTTCTAACATCCCAAACGGACCGCGGTCCAGTTCTGTTCCCGATGCTTTACGCTGTCTTCATGTCCAGCGTCCTGCCGCCCTTCCCGCAGCCCCAGGAGCCCTTCGACACACCGCAGTTGCTCGATGTGGGGCCCGCCCCCGAAGAGCCGTGCCTGCGCGCCGACGCGGCGCGCAACCGTGCCCGGCTGCTGGAGGCCGCCGCTCGGCTGATCGCCGAGCACGGCGTGGCCGGCGTCACCATGGAGGCGGTGGCCGTGGCGGCCGAGGTGGGCAAGGGCACGGTCTTCCGCCGTTTCGGCGACCGCACCGGACTGCTGATGGCGCTGCTCGACCACTCCTCGCGCCGGCTCCAGGCCGACTTCCTGGGCGGGCCGCCGCCGCTGGGTCCCGGCGCCCCGCCGGTCGAGCGGCTGCGCGCGTTCGGTGTCGCGGTGCTGTACCGCGCGGCCGAGCAGCTCGACCTCCAGCTGGCCGCCCAGCCCGAGCCCACCCGGCGCCACGCCAACCCGCCCATGCAGGCGCTGCGCACGCACGTCACGATGCTGCTGCGGCGGATCGAGCCGGAGGCCGACTGCGAACTGCTCGCTCATACGCTGCTGGCGTACCTCGACCCGGCCCTGGTCCATCATCTGACCAGGCAGTGCGGGATGCCGATGGAGCGCCTGGAGGCGGGCTGGATCGACCTGGTGGCGCGGGTCACGCGGACGGAGCCGCCCCGCTGACGTCCGCCCCGTGGGCGGTGAACATGTCGACCAGGCCCTGCGGTGCGTCGGCGCGGAACAGCAGGGCGCCGCTCTGGGCGGACTCCGCCGCGGACCGCTCGGCGCGCGCGAACATCCGCTCCTCGTAGGCGGCCAGGGCGGCCTCGGTGTTGCCGAGATGCGCGACCAGCGCGAGGCCCAGGTCGGCGCCGTCGATCAGCGCCAGATTGGCGCCCTCGCCGGCGAACGGTGACATCAGGTGGGCCGCGTCACCGAGCAGGGTGACACCGGGCACCCGGTCCCAGCGGTGGCCCACCGGCAGGGCGTGGATCCGCCGGGGCACCAGGGTGCCCTCGGCGTCCGCGACCAGCGTTCGCAGGCTCTTGTCCCACCCGTCGAAGTGCTGGAGGACGGTCTGCTTGGCGGTCTCGGCGTCGGTGAAGTCGATCCCGTCCAGCCACTCCTCGGGCGCCTCCACCGCCGTGTACACATGCAGGCTGCCGTCGCTCTCCCGGTGGGCGAGGAAGCCCCGGCCCGCGCCGAGCGCGAACAGCGAGCCGCCGCCGACGACCTCGGCGCTCACCGGGTGCCGTACGTCCGCGTCCGGCAGATCCGCCTCCACGAACGAGATCCCGGTGTACGCGGGCGACGCGTCCGAGAGCAGCGGGCGCACCCGTGACCAGGCGCCGTCCGCGCCGACCAGCAGATCGGTCGTGAAGGAGCCGCCGTCCTCAAGGGTCACCTCGTGACGGCCGTCGCCGAGCGGACGGGCGCCGGTGATCTTCGTGCCCCAGCGGATCACGCCCTCGGCCAGCGAGTCGAGCAGCAGCCGGCGCAGATCGCCCCGGTCGATCTCCGGCCGCCCGCCGTCGGCGTCGTCGGGCGTTTCGAGGCGGACCCGCGCCTCCCGGTCCAGCACCCGGGTCGCCTGGCCGCCCGCGTGCACATGGGCCAGGAACCCGTCGTGGAGCCCGGCCGCGCGCAGCGCCACCTGGCCGGAGTCGTCGTGGATGTCGAGCATGCCGCCCTGGGTGCGGGCGGTGGCGGAGGCGTCGAGGTCGAACACGGCCGCCTCGACGCCGTGCATCTGGAGCACCCGGGCGAGCGTGAGCCCGCCCAGGCCGGCGCCGACGATCGCGATGGGGTGGTGGGGAGTGGACATGGGGGTCTCCTGTGGAAGTCGGCCGGGTGCGGCGGTGGTGGAAGTCAGTCGGGTACGGCGGTGTGCTGGATGCCGTTGACGAGTGCCTGGAACGCCCAGGAGACGCGGGCCTCCGGGGCGCCCGACAAGAGTTCGCCGGAGGCGGCGGCGATGTGCGGGTGCGTGCGGTCCGACGCCTCGCGCAGGGTCCGCGCGAGGGTGTCCCACTCCTCCTGGGACTCCGTGCCCGCGTGCTCGGCTGCGGTCGAGGTGGCGTGCTGGAGCAGCAGGTCGACGCCCCAGGCGGCCCGCTCGCGCGGCACCCCGCCCTCGGCGAGCAGGCCCAGCAGGGTCTCGATCAGGTTCAGGTAGTGCGGACCGTGCGGCCGCGCGGTCAGCGCGGAGCGGGCCAGGCTCGGATGCTCCAGGAGCATCTCGGTGTAGGCGACCAGCACCCGCTCCAGCCGCTCCCGCCAGTCGCCTTCGGCCGGGGCCGGGCCCACGGTGCCGAGCAGCTCGTCCAGGACCGCCGCGTGCAGCTCGGCGGTGTTGCGGACGTAGACGTACAGCGAGGCCGGGCCGGTGTCGAGCTCCTGGGCGAGGCGCCGCATGGTGACCTTCTGCAGGCCCTCGGCGCGCAGGACCTCCACGGCGGCGCCGACGATGCCCTCCCTGGTCAGGGCGGGCTTGGCGGGACGCTCCCGGCGGGAGGGGGGGGTTGCTGGCATGTCTCGACTGTAACGAACATGTTCGTTGCGAACAAGTACGTGACGAACATGTTCGTCCGATGGTGTGACGCAGGCGTGGCGAGTGGCGCGGTGTGCGGTGTGGTGCGTGGCGCGGTGTGCGGTGTCGCGCGGTGGGCCCAATTCGTCCAACGGTGAACCACCTTGCCCCGCCGCTCCCCCCTCCCCGGCCTTCTGCCAAGATGCCGTACGTCATGGTGCAGATACCGAAAACGCCCTCGGCAGCGTCGCCGACTCCGCGCTCGGTCCCCACGAGCGCCGATGTGGCCCGTCTGGCCGGCGTCTCCCGCGCGACCGTCTCCTACGTCCTCAACAACACCAGTGCCGTACGGATCAGCGAGCCCACCCGCCGCCGGGTCCACGAGGCCGCGAAGGAACTCGGGTACGTGCCCCACGCGGCCGCCCGCAGCCTGCGCGCCGGCCACAGCCGGATGGTCCTGATGCCCGCCCCGGCCATCCCGATGGGTCCGCTGTACGGCCAGTTCATCACCGACCTCCAGTGGGCCCTCAGCCGCCTCGACTACACGGTCGTCCAGTACGGGACCGCGGGCCTGCGCGGTGACGAAGCCGCCCGCGCCTGGGCCGAGTTGAGGCCGGTCGCCGTGCTGGTCCCGGGTGCCGGACTCGGTACCGAGGGCGTCGCCGTCCTCAAACGGGCCGGCGCCCGTGCCGTGGTCACCCTCGGCCCCGAGCGGGTCGACGGTGCGCACGCCCTGCTGATGGACCATGACACCGTCGGCCGCTGCGCCGGTGCGCATCTGTACGCCCGCGGCCGGCGCCGTATCGGCGTCGTCGTCCCCGAGGAGACCGGCCTGGAGACCTACTCCCGGCCCCGCCTCGAAGGCGTCCGCCGGGCCCTGTACGGCACCGACGCCACGGTGACCGAGCTGTCCCTCGGCTACACGGAGGAGTCGGCCGCCCGACTCGCGGCGCGCTGGCGGGAGTCGGAGATCGACTCGGTGTTCGCGTACAACGACGAGTACGCGATGCTCTTAATGCGCGCCCTCCAGGACGAGGGCGTACGCGTTCCCGAGGACACCGCCGTGGTCGGCGCCGACGACCTGATGCTCGGCCGGCTGCTGCGGCCCAGGCTCTCCACGATCCGTATCGAACTGCCCTCCGGCCGTGACCTCGCCGAACTGGTCGACCGTGTGGTGCGCGACCCGGGCGGCGCGCCGGAGACACACAACGTGCTCGGCGCCTCGGTGGTACGGCGCGAGTCCAGCTGATGGCCCACCCGGGTCGGGGCGGTGCTTTTCCGGGCCTCCTGACTAGGATGTTGCGTGCTCAACAAAACGGCTCACGGGCGCCGTGGGCCGCGCAACCCCGGTGATCGATCGGAGAGCCGTCATGCCGCTGCTCGAACCGAAGACCTGGCAGGCGAGCGCCCTGTCCGGCCCGCAGTACGCCGTCACCGAGCCCGCCACCGGCGACACGCTCGGCACGGTCACCCTGGCCGCCCCCGCCGACGTCTCCCCAGCCGCCGCGGCAGCCCGCGCCGCGCAACGCGACTGGGCCCGCGCACCGCACTTCGTGCGGGCCCAAGTCCTGCGCCGCGCGGGCGACTTGTTCACGGAGCACGCCGACGAACTGCGCGAGTGGATCGTCCGCGAGTCCGGCTCCGTACCCGGCAAGGCGGACTTCGAGCTGCACGTCGCCGCCCAGGAGTGCTACGAGGCCGCCGCCCTGGCCTCCCGTCCGGCGGGTCAGGTGCTGCCCAGCGAGGCGCCCCGGCTGTCGTACACCCGCCGGGTCCCGGTCGGTGTGGTCGGGGTGATCGCGCCGTTCAACGCGCCGCTGATCCTGTCCATCCGGTCCGTGGCGCCCGCCCTCGCGCTGGGCAACGGGGTGGTCCTGAAGCCGGATCCGCGCACCGCCGTCTGCGGCGGGCTCTCCCTTGCCGCGGTGTTCGCCGAGGCCGGGCTGCCGGAGGGACTGCTGCAGGTGCTGCCCGGCGCGGCCGGCGTCGGTGCGACGCTGGTCGAGGACCCGCGGGTGCCGGTCATCTCCTTCACCGGATCGACGGCCGCCGGCCGCGCGGTCGGCGAGGCAGCCGGCCGCCGTCTGAAGCGCGCCCACCTCGAACTCGGCGGCAACTCCGCCCTGATCGTCCTGGAGGACGCCGACCTCGACGCGGTGATCTCCACCGCCGCCTGGGGATCCTTCTTCCACCAGGGTCAGATCTGCATGACCACCGGACGGCACCTGGTCCACAGTTCCCTGGTCGAGGAGTACGTCGAACGCCTCGCCGCCAAGGCCGACTCCCTAGCTGTCGGAGACCCGCACCGCGAGCAGGTCCACCTCGGACCGATCATCGACGACGCTCAACTCGCCAAGATCCACGGCCTGGTGGAGGCGAGCACCGCCCAGGGCGCGAGACTCGTCGCCGGCGGCACCCACGAGAACCTCTTCTACCGGCCCACGGTCCTCGCCGGCGTCGACGACCGCACCCCCGCCTACGCCGAGGAGGTCTTCGGGCCGGTCGCGCCCGTCCGCGCCTTCGCCGACGCCGACGAGGCCGCCGCCCTCGCGGCCGACAGCTCCTACGGCCTCTCCCTCGGCATCGTCACCCGGGACGCGGCACGCGGCCTGGACCTCGCCGAACGCATCCCGACCGGCATCGTCCACATCAACGACCAGACCGTGAACGACGAGGCCGTGGCCCCCTTCGGCGGAGTCGCCGCCTCCGGCACCGGGGCACGGTTCGGCGGCGAGTCCAACCTGGAGGCGTTCACGGACGTGCGGTGGACGACCGTGCGCGGGGACGTGGCGCCCTACCCCTTCTGAGCCGCGCCGGATCGAGTGGACCGAGCCAGGGCGTTCTTCGCCCTGCTGCTAGAATGCCGATCATCACGCGAGCCTTCCTGGTGCGGATTCCGATCCCCCAGGGAGGCTTTTTTCATGCCGCCCGCCCCGGCGCCGGCCGACCCGCTTCGAGGTGCTCGCCCCGCCGGGCGGCCCGTACGCGCCGCGCCCGCCCGTCGGGTCCCCGTTCCCCGTCCGCCAGAGGAGATCCATGTCATGAGCCCACGCACGAACACCGCGGCACCCGCGGGTACTTGGCAGCTCGGTGACCTGACCGTCAACCGCGTCGGGTTCGGGGCGATGCGCCTGACGGGTACCGCGCCCTTCGACCACGGCGTGCCGCGGGACCGCGACCGGTCGATCGGCGTGCTCCGGCGGGCGGTCGAGCTCGGCGTGAACCATATCGACACCGCCGCGTTCTACTTCTCGGCGACGCGCTCCGCCAACGAGCTGATCAACCGGGCGCTGGCGCCGTACCCGGAGGAACTGGTCATCAGCACCAAGGTGTGGCCGGGCCGCGATCCCTCGGGCGCGTGGTGGTGGGCGTCTCCGGCCCAACTGCGCGGCCAGGTCGAGGAGAACCTGCGCCAACTCGGCCGCGATCACCTGGACGTGGTGAACCTGCGCGTGCCACCGAGCGGGCGGACCGGCTCGATCGGCGAGCACTTCGGCGTGCTGGCGGAGCTGCGCGATGCCGGGCTGATCCGCCACCTCGGCATCTCCAACGTCACGTCCGAGCAGCTCACCGAGGCCCAGGCCATCGCCCCGGTCGTCTGCGTGCAGAACCTGTACGGGATCGGTGCGGCGAGCGAGGAACGGGCACTCCTGCGGCGCTGCGGTGAACTCGGCCTCGCCTTCGTCCCGTTCTTCGCGATCGCCGGTCCCGGGCGCGAGGCGGGGCCGGTCGCCGGTGACAGCGAGGCGGTGTGCGCCGTCGCCCGCGCGCACGGTGTGTCCACAGCGCAGGTCCGGCTGGCCTGGACCCTGCAGCAGGGGCCGCACGTGCTGGCGATCCCGGGGACCGGTGATCCGGACCACCTCGCGCAGAACATGGCGGCCGGCGCGCTGCGCCTCTCGCAGGAGGAGATGGCACGCCTCACCTGGCCGCAGCCGGCCGGCGCACGGCGGGCCGTTGCCTACGGGGATCCCTCTTAAAGATATAGCCGCAGTTAGAGGGTCTAACTGCGGCTATGCGATGTTGCTCAGGCGGGAGCTTGTCACCCGGGCGGTAGGCCGTCACTCGCTCTGCGCGCTGCCCTGCTGCGCGGCGATGCTCTTGCGCACCTCGTCCATGTCCAGCTTGCGGGCCTGCCCGATGACGTCCGTCAGGGCGGCCTCCGGGAGGGCGCCCGGCTGGGCGAAGACGGCGACCTGGTCGCGGACGATCATCAGCGTCGGGATCGACTGGATGTCGAAGGCCGCGGCCAGCTCCGGCTGCGCCTCGGTGTCGACCTTGGCGAAGACCAGGTCCGGGTTGTCCTGCGCGGCCTTCTCGTAGACCGGGGCGAACATACGGCACGGGCCGCACCACGACGCCCAGAAGTCGATGAGAACGAACTCGTTCTCGGAGACCATCTGGTCGAAGTTCTCCTTGGTGAGTTCCACGGTGCTGCTCATGCGTGTTTCCCTCTTCCTGATGTGGGGGGCGCCCCGCTCCGGGACGAGCCGTCCGCACAACACGTCCGACCGGGTGGGTATTCCGAGCACGTACCCGTGTGGCCCCGGCGCACACCACCCGCAAGACTGACCACATGACGGAAACGGAATCCATCGCTTACGACGTCGTGGTGCTCGGTGCCGGGCCCGTGGGGGAGAACGTCGCCGACCGCACCCGTGCGGCCGGCCTCTCCACCGCGGTCGTGGAGAGCGAGCTCGTCGGCGGCGAATGCTCGTACTGGGCGTGCATGCCCAGCAAGGCTCTGCTGCGCCCGGTCATCGCCCAGGCGGACGCCCGCCGCCTGCCCGGCCTCGCCCAGGCGGTCCAGGGCCCCCTCGACACCCCCGCGGTCCTCGCCCGCCGCAACTACTTCACCTCGAACTGGAAGGACGACGGCCAGGTCGCCTGGCTCGACGGCATCAGCGCCGACCTGTACCGCGGCCACGGCCGCCTGGCCGGACCCCGCACGGTCACCGTGACCGGCCCGGACGGCACCCTCACCACCCTCACCGCCCGGCACGCGGTCGCCGTCGCCACCGGCACCCGCGCCCAGCTGCCCCACCTGCCCGGACTCGCCGAGGTCAAGCCCTGGACCAGCCGCGAGGCCACCAGCGCCCAGGAGGCGCCCGGCCGGCTGATCGTCGTCGGCGGCGGTGTCGTCGCCACCGAGATGGCCACCGCCTGGCAGGCCCTCGGCTCCCGGGTCACCCTGCTGGTCCGCGGCAAGGGGCTGCTCAACCGCATGGAGCCGTTCGCCGGCGAATTCGTCGCCGACTCGCTCAAGGAGGCCGGCGTCGACGTCCGCACCGGCACCTCCGTCACGTCGGTGACCCGCGAGAACGGCACGGTCGTCGCCGTGACCGACGCCGGCGACCGCATCGAGGCCGACGAGATCCTCTTCGCCACCGGGCGCGTCCCGCACACCGACGACATCGGCCTGGACACCGTCGGCCTGGAACCCGGCTCCTGGCTCACCGTCGACGACACCCTCCTGGTCGAGGGCACCGACTGGCTCTACGCCGTCGGGGACGTCAACCACCGGGCGCTCCTCACCCACCAGGGCAAGTACCAGGCCCGGATCTCGGGCGACACCATCGCCGCCCGCGCCTCGGACACGCCCCTCCTGGACGGCCCCTGGGGTGCCCATGCGGCCACCGCCGACCACCACGCCGTACCGCAGGTCGTCTTCACCGAACCGGAGGCGGCGGCGGTCGGCCTCTCCCTCGCCGAAGCGGAGCAGGCCGGGTACCGGGTGCGCGCCGTCGACGTCGAGTTCTCCTCGGTCGCCGGTGCGGGGCTGTACGCCGACGGCTACAAGGGCCGCGCCCGCATGGTCGTCGACCTGGACGCGGAGATCCTGCGCGGGGTCACCTTCGTGGGGCCGGGTGTGGGCGAGCTGATCCACTCGGCGACGATCGCCGTCGCCGGGCAGGTGCCGGTCAGCCGGCTGTGGCATGCGGTGCCGTCCTATCCGACGTTGAGCGAGGTGTGGCTGCGGCTGCTGGAGGCGTACCGGGGGTGAGGGCCGACGGGGGGACTGCCGGTCTTCCGTTGTCTGCGGCGCCGGCGTGGTTGGTCGCGCCGGCGCGGCGGTAGCCGCACCTGGAAACGGCCCCGCGCCCCTGACGGGGCGCTGTTGTCACGGCAGATCGAAGCCCAGGGCCTCGGCTGCCGTCCTCGGGGTCGGTTGCAGCCATCGCTCCGTCATCGCCTCGTTCGACGACAGCGAGCGCAGCTCCGCGCGGTCCAGGTAGAGCGTGCCGTCGAGGTGGTCGGTCTCGTGCTGGACGATCCGGGCCGGCCACCCCGTGAACACCTCGTCGACCGCGCGGCCGTGCTCGTCCTGGCCGAGCAGTCGTACCTCGGCGTGCCGGGCCACCACCGCCTGGTAGCCCGGCACGCTCAGGCAGCCCTCGAAGAAGGCGGCGCGGGCGCCGCCGACGGGCTCGTAGACCGGGTTGACCAGGACGCGGAACGGCTGCGGGACCCGGCCGCGGGCGACGGCGATCTCCTCGGGTACCGGCGCCGGGTCCTCGATCACCGCGAGCCGCAGCGGGACGCCGACCTGCGGCGCGGCCAGGCCCACGCCCGGTGCGGCGTGCATGGTGTCGCGCAGTGCCCCGACGAACCGGGCCAGCAGATCGGGCCCCAACTGGCCGTCGTACGGCTCGGTTCCGCGCCGCAGGACCGGGTCACCGGCCGCGACGATGGGCAACGGGCCGCCGGCGGCGAGGAGTTCCTCGACCCGCTCGGCAAGAGGTGCTCGATCACTGGGAGATGCCATCGAGCCAGCATGCCATGACCGGGGATGTGACACGGGTCACTTCACTCTCCGGGAACTCGGCCTCTCCACCCTCCGACTACTGGACCGTCACCGCTCTCGCACGAGTCCCCGGAGAAGCCCCCGATGTCCATCGTCCCCTCGACCTCCCCCAGTCCCGGCTCCGCTCGATCGGGGGGACCCCCGTCGGACGAGGCCCCGCAACCGACCGTCCCGGCCGCGTCCCCGAGCCGCTGGGCCCCGTTGCGCCCCCTCGTCCTGCGGCTGCACTTCTACGCCGGCGTCCTGGTCGCCCCCTTCCTGCTCGTCGCCGCCACCACCGGCCTGCTGTACGCCTGTTCCTTCCAGGCCGAGAAGCTGGTGTACGCCCATGAGCTGACCGTCCCGGTGGGCAGCACCGAGCTGCCGATCTCCGAGCAGGTCGCCGCGGCCCGCAAGGCCCACCCCGAGGGGACCGTCTCCGCGATACGGCCCGCCCCCGAGGCGGACGCGACCACCAGGGTGCTGCTGTCGGGGGTGAAGGGCGTCGGCGCGGACCACACCCTCGCCGTGTTCGTCGACCCGTACACCGGGAAGGTGCGCGGCGCGCTCGAACAGTACGGCTCGACGGGTGCGCTGCCGCTGCGCACCTGGATCGACGAACTCCACCGAGACCTGCACCTGGGCGACACCGGGCGGCTCTACAGCGAGTTCGCGGCGAGCTGGCTGTGGGTGATCGCGGGCGGCGGACTGGTGCTGTGGTTCTCCCGGCGGCGGACGCTGCGCAAGGTGCGCGGCACCAGCGGGCGGCGGCGCACCCTCGGCCTGCACGGCAGCGTCGGCGTCTGGGCGGCCGCCGGTTTCGTCTTCCTGTCGGCGACCGGCCTGACCTGGTCCACCTACGCCGGTGCCAACATCGACGAGCTGCGCACCTCGCTCGGCCAGGCCACCCCGTCCGTCTCGGCGGCCGCGAGCGGCGGCGAACACGCCGGGCACGACATGGCGTCCATGACCGGCGGCGGTGCCGAACACGGGGTGGGCCTGGACAAGGTGCTCGCGGCCGCCCGCGCCGAGGGCCTCGGCAACCCCATCGAGATCGTCCCGCCCGCCGACGCGAACAGCGCCTACGTCGTCCGGCAGGTGCAGCGCAGCTGGCCCGAGAAGCAGGACTCCGTCGCCGTCGACCCGGCCACCGGCGAGGTGACGGACGTCCTGCGGTTCGCCGACTATCCGGTGCTCGCCAAACTCACCCGCTGGGGCATCGACCTGCACACCGGCATCCTCTTCGGCATCGTCAACCAGCTTGCCCTGGCGCTGCTCGCGCTCTCCCTGATCCTGCTGATCCTGTGGGGCTACCGCATGTGGTGGCAGCGCGGCCGCGGTTCCTCCTTCGGCCGGCCGATCCCGCGCGGAGCCTGGGCGGAGGTCCCGCCGTACCTGCTCGTCCCGGCGATGGCGGTGATCGCGGTGGTCGGCTACTTCGTGCCCCTGCTCGGGATCCCGCTCGCCGCGTTCCTCGCCGTGGACATCGCGCTCGGCGAGGTCGCGCACCGCCGCGGGCAGCGGACGTACGGGAGCAGGGGCGGCGTGAAGTAGCGTGGTCAGACACGCCGACGCGCGTGTCACCACACGCCGACGCCGAGGGAGACGGGACTATGGTGCGGGCCCGGCGCGGGCAGGGGGAGCTGGAGGGCCAGGTGCTCGGTGCGCTGCGCGAGGCCGGGGGTCCCGTCACCGCCGCCTGGGTGCAGGAGCGGCTGGGCGGCGACCTCGCCTACACCACCGTGGTGACCATCCTGACCCGGCTGCTCGCCAAGGACGTCGTCGCCCGTGAACGGCAGGGCCGCGCCTTCCTGTGGACGCCGACCGCCGACGTGGCCCGGCTCGCCGCCCTGCGGATGCGCCGGCTCCTCGACGGCGAACGGGACCGCGAGGCCGTCCTGGCGAGCTTCGTCACCGCGCTGCCGCCCGGCGACGAGCAGGTGCTGCGGGCGCTCCTGGAGGCCGCCGGGCCGGGACGGGTGAACAGCCGGAACACCTCGCACACCGACCACGGCGGTACGGAAGACTGACCGCCCATGGGGGTCTTCGTCTTCCTGCCACTGGTCCTGCCGCTGACCGCCTGGCCCGTCGCCCGGCTGGCCGAGGGGCGGCTGCATCCGCGTGCCGCCACCCGGCTGCTCACCGCGGTGGCCGTGGTGATGGCCGTGTGCAGCACGCTCTGCCTGGCCCTGCTGATGGTGGTCGGCACCGCCCAGCTCCCCGGCAACCCCCTCCCGGACGGCTGGTCCGACCCGGAGGTACGGGCCGCGGTCCCGCACGACGACATCGCGGGCCGCGCCGCCATCCCCGCGCTCGGCGTGGTCGCCGTGCTGTGCGGCCGCGCCCTCCAGCGGCACCGCCGGGTCACCCGGCTGGCCCGGCGGGCGCTGACCGGACTGCCCGGCCGGGAGGTGGCCGTCCTGCCCGACCGCACCCCCTACGCCTACGCGCTGCCCGGCCGGATCGTCGTCACCACCGCACTCCTCGACGGCCTCGATCCCGGTGAGCGCCGGGCCCTGTTCGCCCACGAACGCGCCCATGTCGCCGCCCGGCACCACCGCTACCTGCTCGCCGTGCACCTGGCGGCCCGCGCCAACCCCTTCCTGCGGCCGCTGCGCACCGCGGTCGCCTACACCGCCGAGCGCTGGGCGGACGAGGCGGCGGCCCGCTCGGTGGGGGACCGGCGCACGGTCGCGCGCGCCATCGGCAGGGCGGCACTGCTGTCGCGGGGCACCCCGGCCCCGACCCTGGCCGCGTTGGCCGCCACCGGACCGGTGCCGCGCCGGGTCGCCGCGCTGCTCGGTCCCGCCCCGTCGGCCCGCGGCTGGCCGTCGGCGTTCACCGGGGCCGGTCTCGCCGTCTGGGGCGCGGCCGCGGGCACCCTCGTGTCGGCGATGTCGTCGGCGAACTCGGCGGTCACTCTCGTCCTGATCCTGCGTGCGGCCACCCCGCTCTGACCACGGGAAGGGCCCTGGGGAGACCCAGGGCCCGACTGCCGTTCCTCACTCCTGCGGGAAATCCCCTGCCAGGGCCGAGGCGAGACGCAGATGCGGCTCCGCCTCCTCGTGCCGGGCCTGCCGCTGGAGCGTGCGGCCCAGCATCAGCCGGGCGTAGTGCTCCACCGGGTCGCGCTCCACGATCTCGCGCAACTCGGTCTCGGCGCGGCCCAGTTGGGCCGAGTGGTAGTAGGCGCGCGCCAGCAGCAGCCGGGGTCCGGTCTGCTCCGGCACCTCCTCGACCAGCCCGGCGAGCACCCGCGCGGCGCCCGCGTAGTCCTTGGCGTCGAAGAACAGCTGGGCGCGGTCCCAGCGTTCGGCGAGAGTTCCCTGGTCGTAGTACGTGGTGTCCACTCGTGACCTCCTTCGGGGGCGTCAACGGAGCGAGGTAGTTGAATATTCCACCACTTGGTCGGTGCGGATCCGGCCGCCGCGCAGTGGTCCGTACCTGTCTTGTTCGACTCTACGAACTTTCCGCGTGACGGGTACACATCACCGGCGAGCTCTGATAGGAAACCTTCCTAATAGTGGATCCCAGTCCACCCCCCACCACCTTCTGGAGCCCACGTGAGGCATCCGAACAACCCCACGACGACCCCTGCCACGACCTCCCGGCGCACCCTGCTCGCCCTGCTCGGCGCGTCCGCGGCCGGCGCCGTACTGCTGCGTCCCGCACACGCCTCGGCCGCCTCCGCCGCCGTGAGCTGTGTGGGCCTCGACGACCCGGCGAAGAAGGAGATCGCCATGAAGCTGGTGTCGAGCGCGGAGAACTCCTCGCTCGACTGGAAGGCGCAGTACAAGTACATCGAGGACATCGGCGACGGCCGCGGCTACACCGCCGGGATCATCGGATTCTGCTCCGGCACCGGCGACATGCTCGACCTCGTACAGCTCTACACCGACCGCAAGCCCGGCAACGTCCTCGCCAAGTACCTCCCGGCGCTGCGCCGGGTCGACGGAACCGACTCGCACTCCGGCCTCGACCCGAACTTCCCCGCGGACTGGCGCAAGGCCGCCCAGGACACGGCGTTCCAGCAGGCGCAGAACGACGAGCGGGACCGGGTGTACTTCAACCCCGCCGTGCAGCAGGGCAAGACGGACGGGCTCGGCACGCTGGGGCAGTTCGCCTACTACGACGCCATCGTCATG
Organism: Streptomyces sp. NPDC058683; assembly: GCF_042716195.1. NCBI lineage: Bacteria > Bacillati > Actinomycetota > Actinomycetes > Kitasatosporales > Streptomycetaceae > Streptomyces > Streptomyces sp. NPDC058683. The sequence goes on along the minus strand of NZ_JBHXSK010000016.1, from coordinate 84,442 downwards.
CACGGCGACGGCGACGACTCCACCAGCTTCCGCAACATACGCAAGCGCGCCCTCGGCAACGCGAAGCCGCCGGCGCAGGGCGGCAACGAGGTGACCTACCTCAACGCCTTCCTCGACGCGCGGGTCTGGGCCATGAAGCAGGAGGAGGCCCACAGCGACACCACCCGGGTCGACACCGAGCAGCGGGTCTTCGTGCGCAACGGCAACCTGTGCCTGAACACCCCGCTGGACTGGAAGGTGTACGGGGACAGCTACCACATCGGCTGACCCGGTCCCGGGGCTGCCTCGGGCTGTCGTACCGCCGTATCACCGTGCGGTACGACAGCCCGTCCGTGCTACGGCTTGATGCCCACCCCGGTCCACAGGCTGACCTCCGCGTCGGTGGCGGTCGGTTCGCCGTCCGGGCGCCAGCGGTGGCCGACCGAGACGCCGGGGTCGAGCAGTTCGAGCCCGTCGAAGAAGCGCGCCACGTCCTCGCGGGAGCGGAACTGCACCGGAGTGCCGGCGCCGTTGTAGATGTCCGTGACCTTCTGCCAGGTGGCCGGGTCGAAGTCGGGCGTGCAGTGACTCAGGGCGAGCGCGCTGCCCGAGGGGAGCACGGCCAGCAGCCGGCTGACGATGCCGTACGGGTCCTGGGCGTCCGTGACGAAGTGCATCAGGGCGTTCAGGGACAGCGCCACCGGCCGGTCCAGGTCCAGGACCTCGGACAGTTCGGGAGCGTCGAGCAGCGTCTGCGGGTCGTTGACGTCCGCCTCGATGTAGGTGGTGCGGCCCTCCGTCGTGCTGCGCATCAGACGCTCGGCGTACTTCAGGACGAGCGGGTCGTTGTCGGCGTACACCACCCGTGCCTCCGGGACCACGGACTGGGCCACCTGGTGCAGGTTCGGCTCGGTGGGGATGCCGGTGCCGATGTCCAGCCACTGCCGGATGCCGTGCTCACGGGCGAGGACGCGGGTGGCGCGGTGCATGAAGGCGCGGTTCTCGCGGGCGCAGACGAAGATGCCGGGGTAGGCGGACGCCACGGTCTCGGCCGCCTGCTTGTCGATCTCGAAGTGGTCCTTGCCGCCGAGGTAGTAGTCGTACATACGGGCGGAGTGGGGCCTGCTGGTGTCGATGTCCCGCGCCGCGTGCGAGGTGGTCATCCTGAACCTTTCGGAGGGGGTGTCTGGGGGGGAGGGGGAGGTCAGCCGGTGGTCAGATGGTCGGCGAGGCCCCGCTTGACCCCGGCGACGAACGCCGTGATCTCTTCGGGGGTGTAGATCAGCGCGGGGCCGGCGGGGTCGGTCGACTGGCGCAGCGCCACCCGGCCGTCGGCGAGCTGCTTCGTCTGCACGCACTGACCTCCGTTGGGACCGCTCCAGGGCGACTCCCAGCCCTGCTCACCGAGGTCCGAGGCGGGCATGCCGTTGTACACGTCGTGGGCACTGCCGTCGATGATGGTCATGCGTACTCCTTGCGCATGCGGTTCAGGAGCGCCCTGCTCTGCGCGTCGGAGGTCAGCAGGGACATGCGGTTGTGCGCCTCCAGATGGGCGACGACGTCGGAGCGCTGGTCCAGGTACATCGCGCCGGAGAGGATCTCGCTGTAGACGACGTCGGGAAGCTCGGGCTCCTCGAAACGGAAGTAGGTGAACGGGGCGCACGCGCCCACGTGGGCGCCGGCGGTGAACGGCACGACGTCGACGCTGACGTGCTCCAGCTCCGAGACCTCCAGGAGCCGTTCGATCTGCGTCCGCATCACCTGGGGGCCGCCGACCACCCGGTGCAGGACGGCCTCCTCCATGACCACCCACAGGGTGGGTGCGTCGGCCCGCTCCAGCAGGGCCTGCCGGCGCAGCCGGAGGTTCACGCGCCGTTCCAGGTCCTCGTCGCGGTCGTTCGGGAAGCCGCCGCTCAGTACCGAACGCGCGTACTCGGGGGTCTGCAGCAGCCCTGTGGCGTAGTGCGGCTCGTAGGTGCGCAGGGTCTTCGCGCCGGTCTCCAGGCTCACGTAGGCGCTGAACCAGGTGGGCAGCACGTCACGGTAGGTGTGCCACCAGCCGGGCTCGTTGGCGCGCTCGGCGAAGGCGACGAACTCGTCGGTCTCCTGCCGGTCGGCGCCGTAGGTCTCGAGGAGTTTCTCGACGTAGAGGGGCTTGAGCGCCACCTCCGCCTTCTCCAGGCGGCGGATGGTCAGGGGGGCGACCCGCAGCGCCCGCGCCGCTTCGTCCAGTGAGACGCCCGCTTCCTGGCGCCGCTCCTGGAGCCTGCGGCCCAGGATCATGCGCAGCACGGTGGGCGCACTGGCGCTGCTCGCGTTCGACCGGCCTTCGCTCACGCCCGACCTCCTGAGGGAACGTCACCGGTACGAGTTTGACAGGCACTTGATGAAGCGACCACACCGACACCGGCATGCTGAAATTATCAGGGAGTCGGTTGCAGGGTGAACCCGACTGCGCGCATAGTTACTTGAGTAAATCGCGGTCACGCTCACGGGCAACGTACGTCTCCCGCGCGGACGTTGCTCAGCTCCGCCTGCTCCCCGCCGCCGCCTCACGGAAGGCAACCACGTGTCCCCCCACACGACTTCCCCGCTCGACCTGTTAGACGTCGTCGACCCCGACCAGGCGCACTGGATCGAGCTGCCCTCGCACCGCTCCAGCGTCAGAGTCGCCCGCCGCTCCATGAGAGAGCGCCTGAGTGCGTGGGGGATGCCCGGTGAGCTGTGCGAGGACGCGGTGCTGCTCGTGTCCGAGCTGGTCACCAACGCCATCCGCCACACGTTCAGCGTCCGCATCATGTGTGGCATGGGCATGATCACCGACGGCTGTCTGCGACTGGAGGTGCACGACCACGACTACGCGCGGCGAGGTCTGCTCCGGCGCGAGCCGGGCCCTGACGACGAGGGCGGCCGGGGACTGCTGCTCGTCGAGGAACTCGCCGACTCCTGGGGCGTCGACCGGTCCCGGCTCACCAGCGGCCACGCCGTGTGGGCCACACTGACGCCCTGACACCGGCGCCGGGCACCCAGGGGGATGGACGGGTGCCGGGCGGGCGAGTGGGGGACTCGCCCGGTCCGACTCTGCGGAGAACCGGCAGAGCCGGCGCCGACCCCGGTGAGCACGGTCGCCCCTTGTAGGGGGAGGGCGACCGTGCTCACCGGGGTACAGGTGCGCCGCTGGGCGTTCCGACGAGATGCGCCGACTCGACGCCCGAGGTCCTCAACGCGGCAGCGGCACGGGCGGCGCGCTGGTGTGGCGTACGCGGAGCCGCATCGGGATGTACTGGGGTTCGGCGTCGGCGCCGCCGGCCATCAGGGTCTCCAGCTTCTGGGCGGCCTGGCGCCCCAGTTCGTGCCGGGCCAGGGAGACGGTGGTGAGCCGGCGTGAATGGGGCAGGTCGTCCAGGGAGATGTCGTCGCAGCCGATGACGGACATGTCGTCGGGGATCCGCAGCCCCGACTCCTCCAGGGCGGCCACCGCACCGAGCGCCACCAGGTCGTTGTAGGCGACGACGGCGGTGACGTCACGGTCCCGCGCCGAGCCGGCCGCTTGGTAGCCCTGCCGCGCGGTATGACCGCAGGGGATGACCGAGACCTCGACGCCGAAGGCGGCCGCGGCGTCGAAGGCGCGGATGCGTTCGGTGTTGGCCCAGGAGGCCTCGGGGCCGCTCAGATAGGCCACCCGGCGATGCCCGAGCTGGGCGAGGTGGCCGCAGACCAGGGTCATCCCCCCGTAGAAGTCGGCGGAGACCGAGGGGAGGCTCAGCCCGGGGACGATCCGGTTGACGAGTACCGCGGGGTGGCCGCGCCCGGCGAGGTCGACGAGCGCGGAGCGGTCCATGCGGGGAGAACACAGCAGTACGCCGTCGCAGCACCGCATCAGCTCCTCGGCGAGTTCGTGCTCGCTCGCCGGGTCCTCGTCCGACTCCATCACCATCACCCGCCGTCCGTGCGAGCGGGCCACGGCGGAGACGGATTTCAGGACATCGGGAAAGTACGGATTCGACAGGTCGGGTACGAGCACGCCGATGGCACCGGCCTCGCCACGAGCGAGCCCCTGGGCAGCGGCGTTGGGACGGTAGCCCAGTTCGGCGACCGCTTCCTGCACGCGGCGCACCAGTTCGGGGTCGACCCGGGCCGTGCCGTTGAGAACCCGGGAGACGGTGGAGGTGGACACCCCTGCCGCCGTGCCGACGTCGTTGATGGTCACGCGTCCGTGGCGTGGTGCCTTCCGCGGGGCGGACCCGCTCGTCGTACGCGTCGCCCCGGACCCGTCGGACGTGCCTTCCGGAGGAAGAGCCGGGTCCGCGGAGGAACCCGGGTTCGCTCTCGTCCCCGGTGCTTTCGAAGTAGTCAATCCCAGCCCCCAGTCGCCCTTGCTCCTCGGCCAGCGTAGTTCGTCGTTCAGCGTGCCGACGGTGCGACGGCCGGGTCGGACCGCAGCTCGCGCAGGTACGTCAGGTCCCGGCGGACCGCGGCGAACGGATCGTCGGTCGGATAGTGGACGTGCAGGGAGAGCGGTCCGGTGTAGCCGAGATCGGCGAGACCGGACAGGATCGTGGGCCAGGGGACGACTCCGCCGTCGGCGAGCGGCTGCCAGCGGCAGCGCCAGCCGTCACGCGTCCCGTCCGGTTCCCACACGGCGTTCTTCACGCCCACGCAGCCGACGCGGTCCGGGCCGCCGAGTGTGCCGAGGGTCAGTCGCCAGTTCTCGCTCCCTTCCTTGGCCTGGTTCCCGGGGTCGGGGTGGACGAGGACGTCGTCACGGTCGGCCAGCAGCCGCAGGGCGTGCGCGGCCGAGGGGTGCAGCGTGCCGTGGTGCAGCGCGAGCACCGGCCGTACCCCATGACGGGCCGCCAGCTCGGCGAGGCCCGCGAGGTCGCGACGGGCCCGGTCCAGCGCGGATCGGTGGTCGGACGCGGCGTCGTAGCGGTAGAAGCCGACGCGCATCCGGGACACGCCCGCCTCGGCGCAGTGCCCGATGACGCGTTCGGCCTCGCCGTCCGCCGACGTCAGATCCGTGCTGACGAGGCCTACGTCAAGTCCGTTGGCGCGCAGGGCCCGTGCCGTCTCCGCGAGGCGCCATGACATGTCAGGACTGACGGTCTGTCCGTCCCTGACCAGCAGATCGGCACCGTCCGCGCCGGCCTCCGCCAGCCGGTGGGCGAGTTCCTCCGGCGGCAGCGCACCGAACGGTTTGGTGAGGACGAGGACGCGCACGACGTACTCCCTTCCGGCGACGCCGAAGCCCCGGGCGGGTCCAGCGGCCTCCGAAGATCTGTGAAAGCGTTCCCTCAGTCTATCCTCCGCCTTCGTCTGAGATCGTTTCTCTCCATAACATCCCAGCTCACAAAGGAATTTGACGATCGAATGGCAGAGCGGCGTGAAACAAGCCTTGTGAAAACGCTTGCTCGACCAGTTGAGGCGCCCTAACGTCATCCGCGCTTCAGTCCCGAGGCCGACATGGCCGGCAAGGCCTATGTCGCCACCAGAGCCGCCATCTCGACAGAGCAGGAGCCGACCATGGGGACAGGACAGAGAGCGAACGCATCCCGGATCGGCAGGCTGGCGCTTGCGTCCGTGGTGCTGGGGCCGCTGCTCGCGGCGTGCGGCGCGGGCTCCGGTTCGTCCGGGACCACCCTGAAGATCTGGGACTACTCGGCCGAGCAGACGGACCTCCACAAGAAGGTCGCCGAGGAGTTCCACCGGCAGCACCCCGACATCGACGTGCAGTGGCAGTCGATCTCCCAGGACGAGTACAAGCGGACCCTCCCGCTGGCGTTCCAGAGCGGCCAGGGCCCGGACATCTTCTACTGGAGCGACAACGGCCCGCTGGCCATGTCACAGCTGCTCGACCAGAAGTGGATCCAGCCGCTCGACGGCGGATCCGCCCTGCCCGCGAGCTTCACCAAGCGCTGGCCCGAAGGCTCGTTCATCAACGGGGTCAACCAACTCGACGGGAAGACATACGGGTTCCCCCTGTCCGAGAGCACCTTCTGGGGTCCCGGCTACATGTTCCTCAGCAAGAAGGTCTTCAGCGACGCCGGACTCGACACCACGAAACCGCCGAAGACCTGGTCCGAACTGAGCAGCACCTGCGCACGCATCAAGGCGCGGACGAAGGCGTACTGCATCGCCTCGCCCAGCAAGGACGTGGACTTCCAGCGCATCTTCTACGCGCTCGCCTCCGGCACGTACACCTTCAACGACTGGTTCTTCGACTACCGGAAGGGCACGTTCTCGCTGGCCGAACCGCAGGCGCAGAAGGTGTTCGCGTTCATCCAGCAGCTCAAGAAGGACGGCTACCTGGCGCCCGGCACCAACGACAAGAACTTCTCCCGTCAGCAGTTCGCCTCGGGACAGGCCGGCATCATGATGGACGGCACCTGGCTGCCCCCGGTCCTCACCTCGCTCGGCATGAAGTCCTCCCAGTACTCCGTGGCTGCCCATCCCGTTCCGGACCCGGGTGCCACCGGCGCCCTGTGGAGCCAGCCCGACGGCAACAAGTACTGGGTGAGCGCGAAGTCCAAGCAGGCGAAGGCCGCGTGGACCTTCCTCAACTGGATGACACAGCCCGACGGTTACTTCGCCAAGGAGTACCTCCAGGGCGGTTTCGGGACGCTGGCGTTCGCGGACAACGCCCGCTACATCACGGACCCCGCCATCCGGCAGATCATGAAGATCGCCGAGCGGCCCGGGTACCGGGTCAGACTGCCGCTCCCGGTGACCAAATGCCCCGACCTCGTGAAGTCCAAGGCCTACGTCAAGGCCATCGGTGAGCGGCCCACCTGGGAGTACGAGGCGATGTCGGGTGCCCTGAACTCCGGTTCGGCACTGAAGCCGGAGGCCGAACGGATCGTCTCCGAACGGCAGAAGACCCTCACGGACCAGCTCAAGAAGGAAGCGGCCGAGGGACTGAAGGTCTCGCCGGCCTGCTTCACCTTCCCCGACTGGTCGTACACCTCCGACTACCGGAGCGCCAAGTAGCCGGTCCGGCACCGGACATCGGATGCCGACCAGAACCGTAAGGACGTCACATGGCCCTCGCGCCCACCGGCTCGCGTCCGCCCGACGCGGCCCCCAGCAGCACCCGGCCCGCCAGGGCAGAGCGCCGGCCCCGGCCGAAGGGACCACCTGAGGGGAACCGGGAGCGCCCCGCAGGGCGCGACCGGCTGTGGGTGGCCGCCTTCCTCGTGCCGTTCATCCTGCTCTACGCCGGTTTCACGCTCTGGCCGCTGATCGCGACGGTCTACTACTCGTTCTTCGACTGGTCGGGCACCGGACCGCTCGACCAGTTCGTCGGCGGCGACAACTACCGCCGTCTCCTCAGCGATCCGCTGTTCTGGCAGGCCGTCGTCAACACCCTGCTGTTCGCCGTCGGTACGACACTGATCAAGCTGCCCCTGTCCCTGCTCGCCGCGCTGGTGCTGACCAGGAAGTGGCTGCGGGGAAAGAAGGTGCTGCGCACCGTGTTCTTCGCGCCGCTGATCATTCCCGTGGCCATGGCCGGCCTGGTCTTCACCTATCTGCTCAACCCGTCCAACGGTGCCCTCAACTCCGCGCTGCACGGACTCGGTCTCACCGACGGCACGACCGACGTCTTCGCCGACCGCTGGACCGCGATGCTGGCACTGATCCTGATCTCGGTCTGGCAGGTCTTCGGGCAGTACATGATCTACTGGATGGCCGCGTTGCAGAACGTGCCCGACGAGCTGTACGAGGCCGCGGCCCTCGACGGGGCCGGCGAGTGGCAGAAGCTCACCCGGATCACACTGCCGATGATCCGTCCCGTGGCCGTGGTGATCGTGATGCTCGCCCTGGTCAACGCCATGCACGTGTTCGGGCTCGTCGTGACGCTCACCGGGGGCGGCCCCGGCACGAGCACCTACGTCGTCTCGTACTTCATCTACCGGCAGGCGTTCGGCTCCCTTCCCTTCGCCTACGGATACGCGTCGGCCGCCGCACTCCTCTTCTCGGTCATGGCGTTCCTCCTGGTGACCGGTCAGGGGCTCTTCGTGCGCCGGGCGCAGAAGCTGCGAAAGGAGTACGGAGTCTGATGTCCCGTTCCGAACCCGGTCCTCGCCCGCCGGCACGATCCCGGCTGCTGTCCCGGCCCGGGAGGGCCAACCTCGTGGCGCTGCCCCTGCTGATCGTGGTGGGGCTGGTCTGGATCTATCCGTTCCTCTGGATCGTCACGGGGGCGTTCAAGACACAGAACGGGCTGTTCACCGGGGGTGCCAGCCTCGTTCCCGACCAGTGGAACCTGGACAACTTCCGCCGGGCGTGGGTGGACGCCGGATTCTCCAGGTACTTCTTCAACACGGTTCTCTACGCGGTCGCGTCCACCGTCGTCGAACTCTTCAAGTCGGCGCTGTGCGGCTACGTCCTGGCCCGTTACGAGTTCCCCGGACGAAAGCTGCTGCACCGCCTGATCGTGGCCACGTTGTTCGTACCGGTCGCCTCCATCATCATCCCGCAGTTCGTCCTGGTGGAGCGGCTCGGCCTGCTGAACACCCGGGCCGGAGTCATCCTGGCCATGTCAGGCGCCGCGGGAGCCCTGTACGTACTGCTCTTCATCGGGTTCTTCTCGAGCGTACCGAGCGACCTCTTCGACGCGGCGAAGCTCGACGGTGCCGGCTTCCTGCGCACCTTCCGGCTGGTCCTGCCTCTGGCGAAGCCCGTCATCGCGGTGGTCGTCATCTTCCAGTTCATCACCAACTGGAACGAGTTCAACATCCCGTTGGTGTTCACACTCGGCCAGCCGGACCTGCAGAACCTGGCGGTCGGAATGCTGTCCTTCAAGGGCGAGCACGCCGTGGACTGGACCGGATTCGCCGCCGGAATGACGCTCTCCGTCGTCCCGATGCTGATCGTCTTCGTCTTCTTCCAGAGTTACTTCGTGCGCGGCCTGGCCGGCGCCACCAAGGAGTGATCCCCGTGACGACCGAGCCGCCCGGCTCCGCAGATCTCGACGGCACCTTCGCCTACACCTGGGACCTGGTGGGCGACCCTGCCGCGGCCGAACGCATTGCCGCGCTCGGTGTGGGGACCGTGGTCCTGCAGGCCGCCTATCACTCGGTGCGCGCTCTGACGCCGTACCACCCCGTCCACCGCACCGTGCATGCCACGCACGCCGCCGCCTACTTCCCGCTGGACCGGCGCCACTGGGATGGCATGCGCCTGACACCCGCCGTGCCGGGCTGGGGCGTCGACACCCCGGACCGGTTCGGTACGGCGGCCTCGGCTCTGCGCAGCCAGGGTCTGCGGATCGAGGCCTGGCTGGTCCTCACCCACAGCACGGCGCTGGGGGAGCGGGCACCGGAGCTGACGGTGCGCAACGCGTTCGACGAGCGCTACGGGTACGCCCTGTGCCCCGCGCAACCCGAAGTGGCCTCCTACATCACGCAGTTGGTCCGCGCGTTCTGCGCACGTCATGACGTGGACGAGGTGCCGGCGCTGATGCTGGAGGCCTGCGGGTGGCTGGGCTTCGAGCACGGCAGCCACCACGAGAAGACAGCGGGCGCCGATCTGAGCCGGGGCTGCCGCGACCTGCTCTCGGTCTGCCTGTGCGCTGCCTGCCGCAAGGGGATCGAGGCCGCAGGAGCAGACCCCTCCGCGATCGCCCACGTGATACGTCGCACCGTCGACGCGGAACTGCGCGACGGCGCCCGTGCCCCGCGTCTCCTCGCCGAGTCGTTGGGGGAGCGGGCCGCCAGGGCTGTGCTGCGGCACCGGCAGTCGGTGGTCGGGGAACTGACCCGGCGGATCACGGCGGTGGCGCCCGGCCGGGAGATCCTGCTGATGGCGGACGGCGATCCGCAGGCCACGGGTCCCGACAGCGGCCTGGACCTGGGCCGGTTCGACGGCCGGGCGACCGCCTTCGTCATCAAGTGCTGGGACGACGAGGACCGGGCGGTGACCCGCATCGAGGAGGCGGTGCGGGCCGGAGACCGGCCGGTCATCGCCAATGTGTCCGTGCTGGACGGGGACCCCGCCCATGTCGCCGGGAAGACGGCCCGACTCCGCGCCGCGGGAGCGCGAGCCGTTCGCTTCTACCACGCCGGACTGGCCTCACCCGCCCGCCTCGGCGCACTACGCCTGGCCAACGCACAGGAGGCGGCCATCGCCGTCACCTCGACAACGGAGGGAGCAGCGTGACGCACAAGCCGCTCACCGGACTGTACGTCATGGACCCGGAGCGCTTCGACGACGTCTACGGACCGACCGAACGCACGCGGATAGAAAGCCACTTGACCATCACGCACCCACCGTACGCCGCGCACGACCTACCGACGGACGTGCTGAAGACGGTCGATGTGCTCGTCACCGGCTGGGGCGCCCCTCGGCTCACCGCCGACCTCCTGGAGAGTGCGCCCCGGCTCGGTCTCGTCCTCTACGCCGCCGGCTCGGTACGCCCCCTGGTGACCGGGGCGGCCTGGGCGCGCGGGATACGGGTCTCGTCCGCCGGCACGGTGATAGCCGACAAGGTGGCCGACTTCGCGCTCTCCCAGATCCTGTATGCCCTGAAACACGGGTGGCGCTACGTCCTCACCGCGCGGCGCACCCGGTCCGCGGCCGTCCGCCAACGCGAACCCGGCACCACCGGAGCCACCGTCGGGCTCGTCTCCCTCGGCGCCACCGGGCGTGCCACCGCACGGCTCCTGCTCCGCCACGACGTGCGCGTACTCGGGCACGACCCGTATGTGTCCGACACGGACGCCCGTGCCCTCGGGGTCGAACCGGCCTCGCTGGGACGGGTGTTCGCCGAATGCGACGTGGTGAGCCTGCACGCCCCGCTGGCCGAGGGGACCCGCGGCATGGTCGACGCACGGCTGCTGCACTCCATGCGTCCCCATGCCACGCTGGTCAACACCGCACGGGGCGGCCTGATCGACGAGGCCGCGCTGGTGACCGTGCTCGAGGAGCGGCCCGACCTGTTCGCCGTCCTCGACGTCACCGACCCCGAACCGCCCCGTCCCGGTTCCCCGCTCTTCGACCTGGACAACGTCGTCGTCACCCCGCACCTCGCCGGGAGCCTCGGCCCGGAACGGCGGCTGCTCGGCCGGGCCATGGCCGAGGAACTGACCCGGTACGTCGCCGGCCGTCCGCTGCGTCACGAGGTGACCGCCACGGCGCTGGAGCACGCCGCATGAGCGCGGCCGCCTTCACCCTGGTCATGGTCCCCCCACTGCCCGACGAGACACTCGACTGGCCCGACAGGCTCACCGACGCCCTGCCGGGAATCGAGGTCGTCCGCCCCGAGCGCCCCGAGGACGTGCGGACCGCACTCGCGCGCGCCGATGCCGCGTACGGCACGCTCGCCCCCGAACTGCTCGGCTCGGCAGGCCGGTTGCGGTGGCTGCAGGCCCCTCAGGCGGGACCGCCCCCCGGCTTCTACCACCCGGCGCTCGTACGCCATCCGGTCGAGGTGACCAACATGCGGGACACCTACACCGATCACGTCGCCGCGCACACGATGGCACTGGTCCTGGCCCTCGCCCGGCAGCTCCCGCGCTATGTGCGGGACCAGGCCGCCGCCACCTGGGCCCCGGACTGGTCGGACAACGCGGTGATCCCGCTGGGCGAGGCACGGGCGCTCGTCGTCGGCGCGGGTGCCGTCGGAGCCGAGACGGGGCGCCTGCTCGCCGCCTTCGGGACCCGGGTGGAAGGCATCGACCCTCGCGTCACCACTCCACCGTCCGGATTCGACCGGGTCCAGCCGCCCGACCACCTGGACCGCATGCTCCCGTGGGCGGACATCGTCGTCCTCACCGTGCCCCACACCCCTCGGACGGAGGGGTTGATGGACGCGGACCGACTGGCATCGATGAAGCCCGGAGCCTGCCTCGTGAACGTGGGCCGCGGCCCGACCGTCCGCCTGGACGACCTGGTCGCGGCGCTGGACGGGGGCCGTCTGCGCGGCGCCGCCCTCGACGTCATGGAGGACGAGCCGCTGCCGCCGGACCATCCGCTGTGGCGCCACCCCAAAGCACTGATCACTCCCCATGTGGCGGGGGCCGGACCGCACGCCGCGGAACGCAGGTTCGAGGTGCTCCTGGACAACGCGCGGCGGTTCGCCGCCGGACAGCCCCTGACCAACGTGGTGGACAAGTCGCAATGGTTCTGACAACGCCGGCCGAGAGCCGGCCCGCCGTGACCGTCGAACGTGTCGAGACGTTCACGGTCGCCCTGCCCGCGCTGCGGGACTTCGCGGTCGCGGGCGGCGGGGTGACCGCCCGGGGACGTCCCGCCGTCCGGGTGCTGGTCAAGGTCACCGCATCGGACGGGAGCACGGGGTGGGGCGAGGCGACACCGATTCCCTCCTGGACGTACGAGACCACCGAGTCCATCGTGTCGACCCTGACCCGGTACCTGGGGCCTGCCGCGACGGGCCTGCCGCTGTGGGACCTCGACGGACTGGTGCGGACCTGCGACCGTACGATCCGCGGCGGCTGGTCGACCGGGATGCCACTGGCCCGGGCCGCCCTGGATGTCGCGTGGCACGACGCGCTCGCCCGGTCCCGCGGTATCTCCCTCGGCGAGTTGTGGGGCAGACGACGCCACGGCACCGTCGACCTCTGCTGGATCGCCACCGGCGCCGGTCCGGGCGCCGTCGCCGACGCCGTCGCCGAGGGGCAGGCGCACGGTTATCGCCACTTCAAGATCAAAACGGGACTCAGGGCCGGCCCGGACCTGACCGAAGAAGTGGCCCGGGTGAGAGCGGTACGCGAGGCGGCCCCCGACGCCACCCTGATCGTCGACGCGAATCAGGCCGGCACCCAGGACTCCGCACTGCGCTTCGCCCGGCTGCTCGCGCAGTTCGACATCGCGGCCCTGGAACAACCTCTGCCCGCCAACGACATCGAGGGACTGCGTCGCCTGCGCGACCTCAGCCCGGTCCCGATCGCCGTGGACGAGAGCCTGCGCCACCCGACCGACCTGGCCACGTTCGTCCGCAGGGGCGCCATCGGGATCGCCGTGGCCAAGGTGCAGCGCTGCGCCGGACTCACCCTGGCACTGCGCCAGTGCCAGCTGGCCGAGGACTGCGGTGTGGCGCTGATGGGATCGGGGCTGACCGAGTCCGACATCGGCCTCGCCGCCTCCCTGCACCTGTTCGCGGCCCACGACCTGACCGCCCCCGCCGACCTCAACGGCCGGCAGTTCCTGAGCAGCCCCTACGCCACCGGATCCGTGATCCGGGTGCGCGCGGGGGTGGCCGAGGTGCCGTCCGGCCCCGGCCTCGGTATCGGCATCGACGAAGGGATCGTACGCGAGCTCGCCCGCTGAACCGCAGCGGCGGGCGCCTGACCGGCAAGTCCCCACCCGGGCCGCGTCGTGGCCCGCACAAGAAGGAGTCGCACATGAAGCAGCACGCACGAGCGCGCAGGACTCCCCGCCGCGCTCTCGTCCTCGCCGCCGCGCCCGCACTCGCCGCCGGCCTCCTGGCCTCGGTGCCGAACGCGTCGGCCGCCCCCGCACGTCCCGCGGCCTGCCCCGCACCGGCCGCGGCCGTCGGTCTGAGCAAGGCATGGAAGCTCCAACTCCCCCTGCCCGACAGCGACGGCGATCCCGTCGAGATCAAGCAGCCCGCACTGGCGACGTACAACAACGCCCCCTGGTTCACCACTGCCGCCAGTTGCAACGCGATCCTGATGCGGGCCGCCGTCAACGGCGCCACCACCAGCAACACCGGCTACCCGCGGTCGGAACTGCGCGAGATGACCTCGGACGGCTCGTCGACGGCGAGCTGGTCGTCCACCTCGGGCACCCACACCATGGTCGTCGACGAGGCCATCACGCACCTGCCCCAGGTCAAGCCGCACGTGATGGCCGGACAGATACACGACTCCTCGAGCGACGTCACGTCGTTCCGTCTCGAGGGGACCAGCCTCTACATCACCTCGTACAACACCACGCACTACAAGCTGGTGACCTCCGACTACAAGCTGGGGGACCGCTTCCAGGGGAAGTTCGTCGCCCACGACGGGAAGGTCGACGTTTACTACAACGGCACGCTCAAGGCCACCGTCACCGCCAGGTTCAGCAGCGGCTACTTCAAGGCCGGCGACTACACGCAGGCGAACTGCGGCAACTCCTCGCCGTGCGCCAACTCGAACTACGCCGAGGTCGCCCTGTACGGGGTCAAAGTGACACACACATGAGCTGTGCTGTGACAACGCGGCCATCAGGGGTCCCCCACCTCTGGTGGCCGCGGCCCGTTCCGCATCAGCGGCCGGCGGCGTCTCCTTTCGTAATTCTTACGCCCGGTGCTCGGAAGCGAGAGATCCATGAACCCGCTCCTACGATCAACTCGGCGGCGAGTGGCGGCTGTTCACGCCTGAGCGCCGCCTTCGACGCACCCTTCTACAGGTGGAGCAATTCTCATGCGGATCTTCAGCAATCGGGCGACTCTGGCGAGTGGCGCCATCGTCACCGCCGCCGCCGCGGTGGTCTGCGCCGCGGCGGCCAGTCAGGCATCGGGCAGGCCGGCGGCTCACATGCACGCTGCTCCTGCGGCTGTGACGTCGATTCCGCCGCAACTGCAAGTACCGGCCGGCAACGAGAAGATCGCCGAGTTCGACGCGCAGGGCGTGCAGACCTACGCGTGCACCGACGGTGCCTGGACGTTCGTCGAGCCGGCCGCCACGTTGTCCGATCCCCGGGACTGGCGTCACCGGCCGGTCGCCCTCCACTCGCGAGGCCCCGTGTGGGTCTCCACGGTGGACGGAAGCGCCGTCAACGCCTCCGCGGTGCCCGGCGCGAGCGTCCCCCGTGACAAGGCCGTCCCGGAACTGCTGCTCAAGGCGACGGCCAACCGCGGCAGCGGCGTCTTCGGCTCGGTCTCCTACGTCCAGCGGCTGAACACCCGTGGAGGCCTGGCCCCCACGGGATCCTGCTCGCAGGGGGCGCAGGCCGGCGTGCCCTACTCGGCCACGTACGACTTCTACGCGCCTGCTCAGTAGCCAGGCCGAGACCACCCCGTCGGCACCCCCGGCCACCGGTCCCGCAGGTCGACGACCTGCGGGACCGTCTGCTGCCGCCCCGCATCCCCCACCGATTCGTCGGTCGGACGCCGGCCCAGGCTGGTCAGCAGGGCTTGCGCCACACCCCCAGTTCCAGCTTCTTCTGCATCGACGACAGACCCAGCCGCCGGGACTCGGCGCAGAAGGCACTGGTCGGCTCCTCGTACTCCACGTGGAAGACCGCCTTGCCCGCCTTGACGAACGGGGCGAGGCGCGCGCACTCGTCGTACTGGGCGCACTCCTCGTTGACCGCGAAGTCGAAGTCGGCGAGCAGTTGCGGGATCTGCGGGAGGTCGTTCTTCAGGCCCACCGACATCCCGCGTGCGTGCGCGATGTCCGCGATCATGCGGTTGTAACGGAGCTGGTCGGCGGCGGTGAGGTGGAACCCGGTGTCGTTGCCGTACCCCTCCACCAGGTCGGGCTCGACCGCGTCGAAGCCCTTGTCGCGGCACATGTCGAAGCGCCGCTCCATGATCGGGCGCAGCACGGACAGCTTGCGGATGTCGAGCCAGCGTTCGCCGGCCCAGCCGTTGGTGCTGCCGAGCACCGAGCGCGGGAAGTCGTCCTTGTCGGGCCGGAAGTTCTCCCAGGCGCCGACGTTGACGTAACAGATGACCTTCCGGCCGGCGGCGTGCAGCCGGGCCACGTCCGCCTTGGAGTTCTCGAAGCCGTCGATGTCGTAGACGGGCACGTCCACCGTCGGCTTGACCTCTCCGTCCAGTTGCCACTGCCAGGCCAGGCCGGGCCCGGGCTTCCAGCGGGACTTGGCGGGGCGTGCCCCGGCGGAGTCCGTCGGCGCAGGGGTGGGAGACGCCGGGCGGGTGGTGGCGGACTTGGACGGCGTGGCGGTGGGGGTCCCGGCCGGCGTGGTGGGGGAACCTCCACGCGCGGTCGAGGAGTTCGCGGGCCCGGAGGGGGCCTTTGAGTGCGCGGAGGGCGAGTCCCGGTGTGCGGAGCAGCCCGCCAGGAGCCCCGCCATGACGGCCGCGGTGAGCACCACCCGTGCCCTCATAACTGCGCCCCCGTCAGCGCCGGAGTCAACTGGGCCCAGGGATTGGGAGGTTCGCCCGTCACCGGGCCGCACACCGCCGCGCCCCGTTCGTGCGCGGTGCGTACCGCGAGCGGGACGAGGGCCTCGGGCACACCGTAGACCAGGTGGCACAGCCGCTCGGGTGGTTGCCGGGCGGCCCATGCCGGTCTGCTGAACGCCGAGACGTATGTCGACCAGTGCCCCTCGAAGGTGACGGTCAGGTCGGCGAGACGGATGTAGCCCGGCGCCGGATGGACGCCCGGGTTGAGGACGACCGTCCCGGCGCCCGACCTGCGTACGGCGCGCACCAGCCGGCGGCAGGCGGGCAGCGCCTCCGGAGTCGCCGTCACCCGGTCGAGAAAGCAGCCGTCGGCCGCGTACCACTCCTCGTGCCGGCGCACCTCCTCGGTGACCTCGGCCGGTCCGCGCATCCCGTAGTCGGTGTCGACGTACCCCAGGAGGAGCGCCCCGGCCGACCGCAGGGCGTCGGCCGCGGCGGTGAACGCCGGGTCGGGGCGTTCGCCGGGGCCGTTGGCCGGGTTGAGGACCACACCGTAGGTGCCCCGCGCGGCGGTGATCAGGCGGTGCCAGGCACCCGGGTCCTCGGCCGGGTGCACGTACAGCGGAATCAGCAGGCTCACCGCGTACCGTCGCTCTCCCACAGCGCGGCCAGCGCGTCGTCCAGCGTGTGCGCCGGGCGCCAGCCCAGGGCCCGTTCGGCGGCGGAGATGTCGGAGCACTGCCACGACACCCGTGCCGACCGCACCGAGCCGCCCGTGCTCTCCTCGATCCGGCCGCGGAAACCGGCCCGGGCGGCCAGCGCGTGGACCAGCTCACGTACCGGGACGGCCCGGCCGCCGCCGACGTTGAGGACGGGCGGCGGCGGACCGGCAGCGGTGGCCGCGAGGACCACCGCACGGGCCACGTCCCGGACGTCCACGAAGTCGCGGTACGCCGACAGGTCGCCAAGGCGCAATACCGCCTCCGGGTCCGGACCCGCCTCGCGCAGCAGCGCGGTGATCCGGCCGGGCAGCGAGGCGGCCGGCGCCCCGGGCCCCACCGGGTTGCCCACCCGCAGCACCACCGCGTCCAGGCCGGACGAGGTCACCGCGACCGTGCCCGCCAGCTTGGTCGCGCCGTACGGGGCCGCCGGGCTGGTCGGCGCCGACTCGGCGACCGGGGCGTCCGGGATGCCGGGGCCGTACTCGGCGGCCGAACCGAGGTGTACCAGCCGGGCCGCCGGGGCCGCGTCGCGCAGCGCGGCACACAGCACCGCCGGGCCGCGGGCGTTGACCTCGGCGAGCCCCACCGCGTCGCCGCCGGTCGCGCCCGCACAGTTGACCACGGTGTCCGGCGCGACGGCCGCCAGGGTCTTGGCCAGCTGCTCCGGGCGGACGGAGGCGAGGTCGACGCGGCGGTCCGCGCCGGCCGAGCGGCCGCCGCCGAGGACCTGCGCGCCGGGTACGGCCCGCAGTCCCGCGGCGACATGGGTGCCCAGATAGCCGGAGTGGCCCAGGACGAGAATGCGCATGACGAGCTCAGGCTCCCTTGAGCAGAAGCGACTTGCGGGTGGTGAACTCTGCGTTGGCCCGGTCGTAGTCGTCCGGTCGTCCGATGTCCAGCCAGTACCCCTCGAACTCGTAGGCGTGCGGAGGAGTTTCCGCCTTGAGCAGATCCAGCACCAACTCGTCGAAGCCGAGCGGGAGTCCGGGCGTGTACTCGTCCAGCGTCGCACGGGACAGCCCGTACACGCCCATGGAGACGTGGTAGTCCATGCTCGGCTTCTCGGTGAACGCCACGACCTTGCTGTCGTCGGTGGTCAGCACCCCGAAGTCGATGTGCACCTTGCGGGCGTACGTGGCGATGGTCAGCGGCGCGCCGGAGCCTCTGTGCCGCTCCAGGACGTCGGCGTAATCGAGATCGGTGAGGATGTCGCCGTTCATCACCAGGAACGTCTCGGGCAGCCGGTGACGCAGGTTGAGCAGCGGGCCCATGGTGCCCAGCGGGCTCTCCTCGGTGGCGTAGTCGACGGTCAGGCCCCACTGGGAGCCGTCGCCGACGTAGGCGCGGATGATCTCGCCGAGGTGGCCGATGGCCAGGGTGACGCTGGTGAAGCCGGCGCTGGCGAGCTGGCGCAGCACGATCTCCAGGATCGCGTGCTGGTCGCCGATGGGGACGAGCGGCTTGGGCAGCGCGGTCGTGTAGGGCCGCAGCCGGACGCCCTTGCCTCCGGCCAGGATCACTGCGTGCATGGGGCTCCTCCTTCGTGTACGTGCGCAGACGTGCCGGACGAGGTCAGATGTTGTAGATGCCGGTCTTGTACCGGGCGAGGTTGGCCGGTTCGCGGAAGAACTCCACGGTGTGCGCGAGGCCCTCCTCCAGGGAGTGGCCGGGCCGCCAGCCGGTCGCCGCGGTGAGCCGGCTCGCGTCGGCGACCAGCCGCATGACCTCGGAGCCCGCGGGCCGGATCCGGGCCTCGTCCTCGCGGACGTCGACGGCGGTGTCCATCACCTTGCCGATCAGCGCGACCAGGTCGCCGATCGAGATCTCCCCGCCGGTACCGGCGTTGAAGGTACGGCCCACCACCTGCTCGGCGGGCGCGGTGCCGACCGTCAGGAACGCCTGGGCGGTGTCCTTGACGAACATGAAGTCCCGGGTGGGACGCAGATCGCCGAGCGTGATGGTGCGCTCCCCGGCCGCCAGCTGACCGATCACGGTGGGGATCACCGCCCGCATCGACTGGCGTGGCCCGAAGGTGTTGAACGGCCGCAGCGTCACCACCGGGGTGTCGAAACTGGCGTGGTAGCTGTCGGCGAGGCGGTCCCCGCCGGCCTTCGAAGCGGCATACGGGGACTGGGTGTTGATGGGGTGGTCCTCGGTGATCGGCACGGTCTGGGCGGTGCCGTACGTCTCACTGGTAGAGGTGTGCACCAGCCGGGGCGTGCCGAGCGCGCGGACCGTCTCCAGCACGTTGAGCGTGCCCGTGACGTTGGTGTCCACATAGCTGTGCGGGGCCTGGTAGGAGTACGGGATCGCGATCAGCGCGGCCAGGTGGTAAGCGGTGTCGGCGCCTTCCAGGAGGCCGCGGACCGAGCCCGGGTCCCGGACGTCACCGAGGACGATCTCCACCTGGTCCAGGACGTCCTGGGACAGGGTCTCCAGCCAGCCGTAGGAGGAGAAGGAGTTGTACTGGGCCATGGCCCGCACCCGGTGCCCGGAGGCGACCAGCGCCTCGGTGAGGTGCGAGCCGATGAAACCCTCGGCCCCGGTGACGGCGGCGAGCGGTGCGGAGGTCAACTGTCGTTTCCTTCCGGTCGGTTGTGCATGTGGTTCATGGGGGGTGTGATTCATCCGTGCGGGGCGGGGCGGCCGAGCAGCACCAGCGCGCCGGCCGCGAGACACAGCGCGGCGGCGCCGCAGCACAGCGGCAGCGCGAGACCGGCCCCGGGGAGGTGGAACAGGGAGAACGCGCCGGCGACGGTGGCGGCGGTGAGACAGAGCGCGGCCGACGGCCAGGCCGCGCCGAACGCCTGGAGCAGCAGCGCGGTCCACAGGGTGGCCGCGAGCAGCAGCAGGGCGGCCGGAGCGGCGCCCGTGAGCAGGGCGGCGGGCAGCAGCGGCGCCAGGTAGAGCAGCAGGCAGAGGGCGAGGATGCCGGCGGAACGCAGCAGGAACGCGGCGGGCGTGGCGGTGGCGCGCAGCGCGCCGACCGACAGCCCCCGGTAGCGGTACAGCAGCCACTCCGCGGGCCCCATGCTCACGGTGAGCACGATCACCGCGTACGGCTCCTCACGCCCCTCGAGGAGCACCAGCACCCCGGCGGCCAGCCCGAACAGGCCGTACGGCAGGGACCACAGCACCTTGGGCCGGTGGCCGCCGGTGACGGCCGGGACCGAAAGGGTCCGCCACAGGACCCACCCGGTGACCGCGAGCGTCGCGGCGAGGGCCAGCAGCGGAAGCCCGGCCCGCAGAAGACGGCCCGGCTCCCACCAGGGCAGCACGACCGCACCCGCGATCAGCGGGCTGAGCGCGGCCAGCAGCAGCCGTTCCCGGGCCAGCACCAGCAGCACGCCCGCGGCCGCCAGGTACAGCGACTGGGCCGCGGCGGCCAGGACGACCCGGCCGCCCCCGGAGACCAGGGCGGCGGCACCCGTGGCCAGCACCGCCCCGACCGGCGCGCCGAGCAGCAGGGTACGGCCCGCCTCGTGCCGTCCGGTCGCCATCCGCAGATGGGCGCGGTGACCGAGGGCCTGCCCCCACGCCCAGGAGACCAGCCCGGCCACGATCAGCGCGGGCGCGTGCCCGGCCGCGTTCCACAGCGGAGCGGTGAGCAGATACGCCAGTCCGGGCAGGGCGAACAGCACGCCCCGCAGCAGACAGCGCACGGTGTCCGGGCGCCACGGGTCGGCCGCGGGCGCGGGTTCCGGGAACGTCCTGGGCACCCGTTCATAGAGCGCCGAGGCGAGCGAGAACAGGTTCGGGTGGCCGTACCGCTCGTTGATCAGGGCGGCGGACAGGCCCTCCGACTCCAGCAGCGCGGCCACTTCGTAGGGGTGGACGGCGGGGCCTATCCGGTCGGCGAGTTCGGCGGCGAGTTCGCTGACCGCGTCCTCGTCCGGGCCGCGCCGGGGGAGCCGGATGGTCAGCGTGGTGTCGTCGAGGGCCCAGCGCGGCCGGCGGCGGGGCGCCGGCCGGGGCTCGGCCAGCCGCAGGGCCAGCGTGTCCTGTTCGGAGCCGCCGGGTTCGAGGGATATCGGTCCGCTCACAGGGCCACGCTCCCGGTGACGGACGCGGCGGGCAGCTCGGCCGGGGCCGCCGGCTCGACCGCCGGCTCCCGTGCGAGGTCGGGCAGTTCGAGGTAGATGGCGCGGAAGGTGTCGATGGTCTGCCGGAGCGTGAACTGCTCGATCACCCGCAGCCGGGCCGCCTCGCCCATCGCCCGGCGGCGCGCCGGGTCGCCCAGCAGCTCAAGCGCGGCCGCGGCCATCGCTGCCGGGTCGCGGGGCGCGACGACCAGCCCGGTGTCGCCGACCGCCTCCCGGACCCCGCCGACGTCCGTGGAGACGGTGGCGCGCCCGCAGGACATGGCCTCGATCAGCGTGAACGGGAAGCCCTCGCTGATGCTGGAGAGCATCACCACGTTGCCGGCCGCGTACGCGTCCTTGATGTCGTCGACACGGCCCTCGAAGGTCACGGCGTCGCCATGGCCCAGTTCGGCGGCCAGGGCCTTGCAGCGCTCCCGGTAGGCCTCGCCGCCCCGGGGTGTCCCGCCGAACAGGCGCAGCCGCGCCTCCGGGACCCGGGCCCGGACCAGGGCGAAGGCCCGGATCAGGGTCTCCAGGTCCTTGATGGGGTCGACCCGGCCCGCCCAGCTGAGGGTGGGCACCTCCGGCTCCGGTCCGGCCGCCGGGAACGCGGCCGGGTCCACGCCGTTGTAGACGGTACGGATGGCCTCCGGATCGGCGCCGCCCTCCTCCTCCCAGAGCCGGTTGTAGCGGTTGCCCGGGGTGATCAGGGCCGCCTTGCGGTAGGACTCGCGGGCCAGCAGCCGGAAGAACCCGAGCACGACCGCCTTCACCGGCCAGCGGTAGGGCGCGGTCCGGTAGCCGAGATACCGTTCCCGCAGGTAGACGCCGTGCTCGGTGAGCAGCAGCGGGACCCCGTGCTGTTCCAGGGCGGCCAGGCCAGGCAGCGCGGCGACGCCGCCGCTCACCGCGTGCGCGACCCCGCTCTCGGGCAGCGGAGCGGTCAACGGGCGCAGGGCGTGCTCCAGGAGGGCGGTCGCGGTGAGCGCGTCGTGCAGGGTGGGCCGGGCCTCGCGCACGGCCAGCCCCGGCCGGTTCCACAGCGAGGTCAGCACGGTGATCGCGGTGTCGGCGCGCAGGAACGGGCTGAGCGTGCCGTCGGCCGCGGCCCGGGCCATGGCGTACAGGGCGGGCGGGAAGCCGTCCTCCTCCCGGGGGTCGAGCAGCGCGGCGAGGAACCGGGCGTAGGTGTCGGCGAGTTGGCGGCGGTCCCGGCCTCGCGGCGCACGGCCCTGTGGCGGGTCGCCCCACATCGGCACGGACCACACGTTCGAGACGTGCGCGGGCAGGTCCCAGACGACGGGTTCGCGTCCGGTGCCGGTGACGGCGACTATGTCGAAGTCGATGTCGGGCATGCCCTGCACCAGTTGGTCGCACCAGACGCTGACGCCGCCGTGACTGTGCGGGTAGGTGCCTTCGGTGAGCAGGGTGACGCGCGTAGTGCGGGTGCTTGGCGCGCCGTAGGGAAGGGGCATCGGTGTGCTCCACGGCCGAGGTGTGGGGTGGTCGTGCCGGTCCCGGCCGCTGTGCGGGCGGCCGGGACCGCGGGTCTGTTCTCGCTTCGGTCGCTGGTACTGCGGAGCGCTGTTCAGTCGCCGACGGTGGCGGGTACCGACTCGGTCACACCCGCCGGGACCCGGGTGTCGGGTGCGGGATCCGTGGCCGGGGCGGTGGAGTCGGCCGCCGTGACCGCCGGGGCGGCGGTGGTGGCCGGCAGGGTGAGGCCGATCGGTTCGCCGGCCGAGGGGGTCCAGCCGGAGACGGCGCCCGCGTACGCGGAGCCGAACGCGGTGCCGGCCACGGTGGTCCCGGTCGGCAGGGTCGCGGTGACCTCCAGGCCGGCCGGCGCGTCGACGGTCACGGCGTCGCCGATGCGATAGGCGGTGACCTGGCCGGCCTGGAGCGCGGCCTGCCAGTCCGCCCGGCGCTTCAGCTCGGTCCCGATGTCCTTCAGCCGCAGGTTCACCACGGGGGTGTCGTCCGCGAACAGGGCCCGGTAGCCGTCGAGTACGCCGTCCAGCACCGGGTAGGCGATGCGGTCCTCGGCCAGGTTCGACTGGTGGATGTAGTGCGGCCGGGGGTCGTTGGACAGCACGTGTCCGAGGGCGATCCGGGTCTCCAGCGGCACGATCTGGCCGGTGTAGCCGGTGCTGGTGTCCAGCGGCTGCGACAGACAGGTGGTGGTCGCCGGGTTGTCCTCGCAGATACCGCTGCCGCCCTGGGCGCGGCTGGTGTAGAGCCAGTTGTACTCGTCGACCTCCTCGGAGGCCTTGCCCGCGTTGTAGAAGACGTTCATCGGGTAGCGGGGGACGGTCTCGGCCGCGCCGATCTGCCGCTGCTGCGGATCACGGGAGTTGTCGGAGCCCAGCCAGTCGATGCCGTTGGCGGCGAGGGCGGGCGCCAGGTTCGGGTTGTCGTCGGGCTGCTGCGGCAGCACCCGCATCCCGGAGTGCTCACCGGTGACCAACTCGTCGTTCTCCAGGGGGAGTCCGTTGGTCTGGGCCCAGACGCGGTTGGTGGCGATCTCGTCGGAGATGTCGTTCTCGCCGACCCACTTGGTGCTGCCGTCGGCGTTGGTGTCGCAGACCCACGGCACCACGGTGGTGTTCTGCACACAGCCGAGGAAGGCGTGCGTGTAGGTGTGGTTGATCCAGCGGAAGTCGTTCTTGTCCGCGATCAGCCGGTCGGCTAGCTGGTCGACGCCGTTGTTGTCCTCGCGCTGGTCGACGCTGCCGGAGCCGTTGAAGGCGAGGTCGAGGGTGAAGTCCTTGCTCTGCTCCCAGGCCACCGCGTGGTCGACGTCGGCGGACGTCATCCGGATCGGGTCGGGCGTGGCGTTCGGGTCGGTGCAGTCGACGTCGCCGGGCGTGCAGTTGAGCTCGGTGTTCCAGCGGTCGTCGGCCGCGAACAGGTCGTCCACGTGCACCGCGAAGTAGTTGCGGGAGGCGCCGAGGTGCACCCCGCCGGTCATCCACTCGACGATGCCGCGGGAGAGCAGCCGGAACTGCTCCTGGTACTGGTTGTAGACGAAGGTGACGACGAGCTCGCGCCGGCCGTCGTGCCGGTACTCGCCGACCAGGGAGCCCTTCGTGGACTGGCCCGGGATCGTGGCCTCGACGTAGGGGGTGAAGTCGGCGCCGGCCGCCGGCTGGGCCAGGTAGGCGTAACTCTCGCCCACGGAGGGGTCGTTGTCCTCGAAGGGGACGGTGCCGTCGAGGTAGCCGAAGGGGCCCGCCTTGCCTGCGTCGGTCACGTCGGCCTGCGCGCCGTCGAGGCTGCCGGAGTAGCCGGTGCTGCCGACCGGGTACTGCAAACCGGCTTCTGGACGCGCGTAGGTATAGGCATCGACCTGGGGGATCTGGTAAGTCTGTTCGTAGGCTGTGAGTGCGGCCATCTCACTGGAGCCGGTCGCGAACGGATTGTCGTTGGGCAGCACCACGGCCTGGAACCTGGCGCGCGGCCGCCCGTCGACGGTATCTGCCAGGAAGGCCGCGTCGATGCTCTGCCGTCCCGACCGGGTCAGGTCGATTTCGGTGAACGGCGTTCCGGCATCGGTCAGTTCGGCTGCGATGGCGTCGGTCGACGGCCCCCCGTCACTGACCACCAACACCCGCAGGTCGATTCTGGGTGCGTCGTCGGCATGGGCCGCGCCGGCCGGCAGGCCGAGCGTGGCTATGAGCGCACCGACCGTGAGCACGGCCGTGCGTATGGTCCGCTTCATGCGGTGAAGTCCCCTCCCCGGGAAGGGGTGAGTACGGCTCCGTAGAGCGGACGCACCCCCTACGCCGACGCCGGCTTCCCCCTGAGAGGCCAGTTCGTCGACGCATCCGTCGCGTCACATAGTGATGCCTGTGTGTAGCTTTCGTGGTCGTGTTGCGAAACATGACGGAAAAGAGCAGGCGACCAACAGGCCTCCGATGGAACCGAGTTACCTGATTTTCCGTCCGCGGTGCAGGCCGGGACCTCTCTGGGGGAGAGAGCGCCCGGCCCCGGACCATTGGCCGATCACAGACCTTTTCAGGTCAACCCCGACAGACCGTCAGGCGCACAGGACGCGCGTCTCGGGTGTGTAGACCGGGCCGCCGCTCGTGCTCGTGGAGTCGCTGAACTCGGCGTAGAAGTACGAGTAGAAGCCGATGTTGCCGTTGCAGCCGGAGTCGGCGGCGACGCTCAGCGTCAGCGTGACGGTGCGGCTCTGCCCGGGCGGGACGGTGGCGCCGTAGTCGGTGCCGAGGTTGGTGGGCCCGGTGCCGGAGCAGGCGGTGCTGGTGCCGTCGGCCGCGGCCAGGCTGCAGCCGGTGAAGCTGTACTTCAGGTCGGGGCGCTGCGTGGTCAGGTAGGTCGGGTCGATCGTCTGGTACACGAACCAGATGTCGTACGTCTTGTTGTTGGTGATCGTCATCGACAGGTTCACCGTGCCGCCGGGCGTGGTGGTCGCGGCGTTCGTGGCGAAGGTGAGCTCGGCCGGTGCCGGGTCGGCGCTCGCGCTGGGGGCCAGCCCGAAGACGGCGAGGGCGAGGGCGAGAACGGCACCGAGGCCGAAGCGTCTCATCAGTGGTGATCGCATGGCCGGGAGGCTAGGCAGCCGGAACGCGGGACGTCTCCTTCGGGCGACCGGACGGGCACACTAAGTGACTGAAAGCGCGCGCATCGTGAAGGACATGTAACTAGTGCGTGAAGGTGTCGTCGCCGGGTCGAACGGGCACGTGACCGGCGTGCACCGGAGCGGCCGCCCGGCCCGGCGCCGGGCACCGCCCCCGCCCTTGGGGCGGTCGTTATTGGCGTGTACCGGACGCACCGAACGTCCCTCCCGCCCCTCCGCCTCCCGGGGAATCTCGGCCATCCGCCGATTTCCGGCCCCGCCCACCCCCACGCCGGTGGTGCGCCGCCCGGAGGTCCGGCACGGGGAGCCGGACTCGGGCGCGTCAGTCGTCACGACCGGCCGGAATGATGTCGAAACGATGTGTATACGCATGTGCCGCGCCCGCATGACCCGGCCCGGTACGGGGCATTCGGCAATCATGAAAGACGCGCCTGTGGTGGTGCAGCCGCCGGGCCCCGACGGTGGCAGGCGGGTGACCATCCGCGGAGAGTATGTCGGCACCGCGTATCACCTGCTCGATGTCGTCGAGTTCCTGCGCCGGGCCGGGCTGCCCGAGGCCAATACGACGGTCGACGACCCGGACCTGATCGAGTGGCGCGGCATCGGGCCGAAGGCCTGGACGGCCGCCGGCTGATCCGCGGCGCGACCTGCTGCCGGGAAGTGGCCCGCTGCCGCGAAGTGTCGTGCGCGGAGCCGTGGCCCGGCACGCCGACGCGGCCGCACGGCCGCGGTGACCGAGGGGGTGGCCGGCCGACGGGGCGGTCGGCCCGACCCGACGTGTGAGCGGATCGGTCACCGTGACGCCGTGATGCTCGTTTTTCCGATGCGGTCGCAGCCCGAGGGGTGCGCGCCGCCGCTTGGGGGACCGCCATGTGGGTGAACCGCGTCGCACCCGTCCCGGCCTGAATCCCGGGGGATCCGGCCCGGCGAATCATTCTTTCCGAGCAGTTAAATCCATGGCAAAAGTGGCAGACGTAGATCTCTCTGGACAAACTGAATCCGCCGGTTCGTGATCAGGAACATCCACGTTCTCCAGGAGATCGCATGGTGGAACAGTCCTCCGAGGTCGTTTCGGAGCCGGATGAATCCGTCGTCGCGTTGAGCGACACCGGCCGCAGGGGGGCGGAGACCGAGCGGCGACTCGCGCGGGCACTGGCCGACCTCCTGGGCGCCGAGAGCGTTCCGGTCGACGGCCACTTCTTCACCGACCTCGGCGCCAACTCCCTGGTCATGGCCCAGTTCTGCGCACGAATACGCAAGACCGCGGATCTGCCCTCCCCGTCCATGAAGGACATCTACCGGCATCCCACGATCCAGAGTCTGGTCACGGCGCTCGGGGATGCCACGCCCGCCCCCGCCGGTCCTGCGGACGCCCCGTCCCCGGCGGCGCCCCCGCCGCCGGCCCCGGTGACGCGCGGGAAGCGGCGCACCCATCTGCTCTGCGGAACCGTCCAGCTGCTGGTCTTCCTGGGCTACTCGCTGGTCTCCGGATTCGTCACCGCCGCGGGTTACGAGTGGATCGCCGCCGGTTCGGGCCTGGCCGGAATCTATCTGCGGTCGGTGCTCTTCGGAGGCATCGCGTTCGTGGTGCTGTGCACCTTCCCGATCGTCGCCAAATGGCTGCTGGTCGGCCGCTGGCGGCCCGGTGAGTTCCCCGTCTGGGGCCTTGCATATCTGCGCTTCTGGCTCGTCAAGGTGCTGATCCACGCCAATCCGATGGTCTTCCTCGCCGGGACCCCGCTGTACGTGCTGTACCTGCGGGCTCTGGGCGCACGGATCGGCAAGGGCGTCACGATCCTCTCCCGCACCGTCCCGGTCTGCACCGACCTCCTGACGATCGGCGCGGGCACGGTGATCCGCAAGGACGCGTTCCTCCTCTGCTACCGGGCCAGCGCGGGACACATCCAGACCGGCCGGATCACCCTCGGCGACGACGTCCTCGTCGGCGAGAAGACCGTCCTGGACATCGACACCGCCATGGGCGACGGTGCCCAGCTCGGCCACTCGTCCGCCCTGTACCGCGGCCAGGCGGTCCCGGACGGCGAGCACTGGCACGGATCCCCGGCGGAACCCACCCGGGTCGACTACGCCAGGGTCGATCCTGCCCCGTGCGGCACCCTGCGCCGGGCCTGGTTCGGCTTCGGCACGCTGACGCAGCTGTTCCTCCTGTACATCCCGCTGGTCGTCGGCGGTGCGTACATGCTCTTCACCGAGGTACCGGCGATCGGCACGCGACTCGACCCGCAGTCGGCCGCGCTCAGCCCCTCGGAACTGCTCCCCGACGCCCTGGTGCTCTCCCTCGTCCTGTTCTTCGGGTTCGTCGTCCTGGGACTGCTGGTCCTGTGCACCGTTCCGCGTCTGGTGGGTCTGTTCCTCAGGCCCGACAAGGTCTATCCGCTCTACGGCTTCCACTACGTGCTGCAACGGACCACGGCCCGGATGACGAACATCAAGTTCTTCGCGTGGCTCTTCGGCGACAGCTCGTACATCGTCCACTATCTCCGCGGCATCGGATACGACCTGTCACGCGTCGAGCAGACCGGCTCGAACTTCGGCACCGAAGTGCAGCACGAGTCTCCCCTGCTGGTCACCGTCGGCAGCGGAACGATGGTCGCCGACGGCCTCTCCGTCCTCAACGCGGACTTCTCCAGCACGTCCTTCCGGTTGTCCAGGGTGGTGATCGGGCCGCACAACTTCCTGGGCAACAACATCGCCTACCCGGCGGGCGGCAGGACGGGCGACAACTGCCTGCTGGCGACGAAGGTGATGGTTCCCCTCGACGGCGAGGTCCGGCAAGGAGTGGGCCTCCTCGGCTCACCGTGCTTCGAGATCCCCCGCACGGTGGACCGCGACACCCGGTTCGACCACCTCAGAGCCGGCGACACCCTGCGCCGCCGGCTCGCCGCGAAGAACCGCTACAACCTCCGCTCCATGGCGGGCATGCTGCTCGTGCGATGGCTGCACACCTTCGCGCTCACCCTGCTCGGACTCGCCTCCGTGGACCTGTACGGCGTGGTCGGGCAGGTGGTGATCGGCGGATACCTGGCCTTCACGCTCGCCTTCTCCGCCGCGTACTTCGTCCTCGTGGAGCGCTGCATCGCGTCGTTCCGAGCGCTGCGCCCCCGGTTGTGCTCCATCTACGACCCGTACTTCTGGTGGCACGAGCGGCTGTGGAAGGTCCCGGACCACTACCTCAACCTTTTCAACGGCACCCCGTTCAAGACCCTGGTCTGGCGGCTGCTGGGGGTCCGCATCGGCAGCAGGGTGTTCGACGACGGCGTCTACATGACCGAGCGGACACTCACCACCATCGGTGACGAGTGCACCCTCAACGCCGGCAGCAAGATCCAGTGCCACTCGCAGGAGGACGGCACCTTCAAGTCGGACGTCACCACGCTCGGCACCGGCTGCACCCTCGGCGTGGGCGCCCATGTGCACTACGGCGTGACCATGGGCGACGGCTCGGTGCTGGCGCCCGACTCCTTCCTCATGAAGGGCGAGGAAGTCCCCCCGCACGCACAGTGGGGCGGCAATCCCGCGGTGGACATGCCGGAGAGCGGCAGCGGGCCCGGTGCCACCGGCGGGACCACGTCAGCAGCCAACGCCACCACGGCGACCGTGAGTTGAGGAAGGCCATTCGATGGGAACGCGCGTGGAATCGGACCGGGAGTTCTGGAGCCGGGTACTGACCGCCGGCGGTGCCACCGCCGTGCCGCGGTGGGCTCCGCAACCGGTTCAGGGTGCGGCCGAGCACGAGATACCCGTGCCGGACGACACGGCCGAGGCGGTGCGGGAACTGGCCGGGCAGCGGCGCCTGCCGGTCGGCACGCTGATGCTGGCCGCGCACCTCAAGGTGCTGGCCGTGCTCTCCGGCGAGGCGGAGGTGGTCACGGGGTACACCACCGGCGCGGACGGCGAGCCGCTGCCGTGCCGGGCATCCGTCCCCGCCGGGCCCTGGCCGGCCCTGCTCACGGCCGCTCGCGACGCCGAGGCGGAGGTGCTGGCCCACCGCGATTTCCCGGTGGCCGAGCTGCGGCGGGAACTCGGGCTGACGGAGCCGCCGTACGAGGTCGTGTGCGGGCCGGCGGAAGCCCACGGGACCCATGCCGGCGACGGTGTCCTGCACGTGCGCTGGTCCGACCGGGACGGACGGCTGACCCTGCGCCTGCGGTACCGCACCGACGTGCTCGACGCCCGGACCGCCGCCCGTATCGGCGGCTACCACCTGACCGCGCTGCGGCTGATGACCGCCGAACCGGACGCCGACCACACCCGGCAGAGCCTGCTGTCCGCCGAGGAGGAACGCGAGCAGCTGGAAGGCCTGACCGGGCCCGCCCGCCCGCTGCCGGACGCGCGGGCACACGAACTGTTCGAGCAGCGCGCCCGGACGCATCCGCAGACGGTGGCCGCCGTCCACGGCGAGCGGCAGTGGACGTACGGCGAACTCGACCGGCGGGCCAACCGGCTGGCGCGCGCCCTGCTGGCCAGGGGCCTGGGCCGGGAGGACGTCGTCGCCGTCGTCACCGAGCGCAACCTCGACTGGCTGGCGGCCGTGCTGGCGGTGTTCAAGGCGGGCGGCACGTATCTGCCGATCGAACCGCACTTCCCGGCCGGCCGGATCACGGCGACGCTCTCCCGGGCGGAATGCCGGCTGGTCCTGACCGAGTCCGGCAGCACCCACACCCTGGACGAGGCGCTGGCCACCCTGGAGGGCGTCGAGAAGCTCCTGACGGAGACGGCGTACGCCGAATCGCACGCCGACGACGGCCCCGGCATCCGGGTCGACCCCGGTCAACTCGCCTACATCTACTTCACGTCCGGCTCCACCGGTGAGCCCAAGGGCGCGATGTGCGAGCACGCGGGCCTGCTCAACCACCTCCACGCCAAGATCGACGACCTGTCGATCGGCGAGGGAACCGTGGTGGCGCAGACCGCCCCGCAGTGCTTCGACATCTCCCTGTGGCAGCTCATGGCCCCGCTGCTGGTGGGCGGCCGGACCCTGCTCGTCGAGCAGGACGTGATCACCGACGTGGAGCGGTTCGTCGGCACCCTGGAACGCGGCCGGGTCGGCGTGGCCCAGCTCGTGCCGTCCTATCTGGAGGTCGTCGTCTCCTATCTGGAGCGGCACCCGCGGATGCTCCCGGACCTGCGCTGTGTGTCGGTGACCGGCGAGGCGCTCAAACGGGAGCTGGTCCAGCGCTGGTTCGCCGTCCAGCCGGGCATCGCGCTGCTCAACGCCTACGGGCTGACGGAGACTTCGGACGACACCAACCACGAGGTCCTCCGGGAGGTACCCGAACGGGTGCTGCTGGGGCGGCCCGTCAACAACGTACGCGTCCATGTCGTCGACGAGCACCTGTCGTTGGTACCGCTGGGCGCCCCCGGACTGATCGCGTTCTCCGGCGTCTGCGTGGGCCGTGGGTACGTCAACGATCCCGAACGCACCCGGGAGGCGTACCGGACGGACCCGTACCGGCCCGGTGAACGGCTCTACCTGGGCGGGGACTGGGGCCGCTGGCACCCCGGCGGCAAGCTGGAGTTCCTCGGCCGCCGGGACAACCAGGTCAAGATCCGCGGCTTCCGCATCGAGATCGGCGAGATCGAGAACTCCCTGCTACGGGTGGACGGGGTACGGGACGGCGCGGTGGTTGTCGCCGAACGGACCGGCGGCGGCAAGCAGTTGATCGCCTTCTACTCCGGCGACGAGCAGGAGCCGGAGACCTTGCGCAAGGCACTCGGCGCGGCCCTGCCCGGCTACATGGTGCCCTCTGCCTTCCACTGGCAGGACAGCCTGCCGCTGACCGCCAACGGCAAGATCGACCGAAAGGCCCTGACCGCCCTGGCCGAGCAGTCGGCACCGGACACGGAGACCGCGGACGACGCCGCCCCGCTCAGCCCGACCGAACGGCGGCTGGCCGCGGCCTGGGCCGAACTGCTGGGGGTGCCCGAGCGGCGGATCGGCCGCACGGACCACTTCTTCGACGCCGGCGCCACCTCCCTCACCGCGGTCAAACTCAGCCTCGCCCTCGACCGTGCGGTGTCCCTGAAGGACATCACCCGGCACCCGGTCCTGGCCGACCTGGCCGCCCTCCTCGACGGCACGGCCCGGCAGCGCCCGGAGCTGCTGGTGCCCCTGTCGGGCGGGAGCCGCGCCTCGGAGTGCGCCCTGGTCTGCTTCCCGTACGCGGGCGGCAACGCCGTCAACTACCAGCCGATGGCGAGCGCGCTGGCGGGCAGCGGCCTGCCGGTCCTCGCCGTGGACCTGCCCGGCCACAACCTGGCCGCGCCCCCCGAAACGTTCGCGTCGATCGAGCAGGTGGCCGAGCGGACCGTCGCCGAGATCACGGACCGCGGCCTGACCCGGGTCGTGCTGTGGGGCCACTCCTCGGGGACCGCGGCGGCCGTCGAGACCGCCCGAAGACTCCAGCAGCGGGGCGTGCACGTGGCCCGGGTCTTCCTCGCGGCACAACTGCTCGGCACCGCCAGGGACCGGTTCACCGCCATCGTCGAACTGACCGCCGCCGGCGACGCCGAGATCGCCGAGCGGCTGACCGCGGACGGCGGCTACGCGGAACTCGTGGAACTCGACGCGCCGCACGCAGAACACATCGCCGCCGCCTACCGCCACGACTGCGTCGCCGCGCACCGCTACTTCCACCAGGCCCTCGAGGCCCCGCCGCCGGTCAAACTGACCGCGCCGGTCTCGGTGGTCGTCGCCGCCGACGACCCGCACACCGCCGGCCACGCCCAGCGCCACCGGGACTGGCAGCTCCTGGCCGACCACGTCGACCTCCACGAACTCGCCGACGGGGGCCACCACTTCCTGCGCACCCGTCCGGCCGAGACGGCACAGGCCGTCCTGAACACCGTCCTCCCCCTCGCCTCCTCCTGACCCCCGTCACACCCCAGGCGGTCGACCGAAAGGAAACCGAGATGCCGTTCTCATCCCTGGCATCACCACTCGACGTGGAGCTGCGGCCGGACAAACCGGCACTGCTGTGCGTCGATCCCCCCGACGACGCCCCCAGGTGGACGGCCGAGCACCGCGAGGCGCTGCGCGCACAGGTCACCGAGCACGGGGCGCTGGTCGTCCGCGGCCTCGGACTGCGCGACGCCGGCCAGGCCGGTGCCGTCTTCGCCCGGCTGGCCGGTGACCTCATGACGGAGCGGGAGGCCTTCGCCCCCCGCGAGGCCCACGGCCGGGGGCTCTACTCCTCCACGCCCTGGCCGGACAACCAGCCCATGTGCATGCATCACGAGCTGAGTTACCAGCAGCAGGTGCCCGGCCTCATGCTGTTCGCCTGTCTCACCGCGCCCCAGCAGGGCGGGGCGACGGCGGTGGCCGACGCCGAAGAGGTACTGCGGGCGCTGCCCACCGGGCTCACCGAACGGTTCGAGCGGGAGGGCTGGATCCTGACCCGCAGCTACAACGACGAGATCGGGGCGAGCCTCGCGGAGTCGTTCGGCACCGCCGACCGCGCCGAGATCGAGCACTACTGCCGTACGAACGCCATCAGCTGCACCTGGCAGCCCGACGGGACGCTGCGCACCGAGCAGCGCCGCCCCGCCGTGGTCCGGCACCCGGTCACCGGCCGGCGCTGCTGGTTCAACCAGATCGCCTTCCTCAACGAGTGGACGCTGGACCCGGAGGTACGCGAGTACCTGCTCGACGTCTACGGCCCGGACGGGCTGCCGTTCAACACCCGTCACGGCGACGGCTCCCCGATCGACGAGGACGTCGTCCGGATCGTCAACAGCACCTACGAGGCGCACACCAGGCGCGAACCCTGGCAGGCCGGTGACCTGCTGCTGGTGGACAACATCCGCAGCGCGCACAGCAGAGAGGCGTTCACCGGAGCGCGCCAGGTACTGGTAGGCCTGGGCGAGCCCCTGCGGCCTGTCGACGACTGCCCGGCCCTGGAGGCGAGCGAGCGATGACCGACACCCTTTCGAACGCCACCCGGTCCGCGGTCCCCGACGGGCCCGCCGTGCCGACCTTCGCGGTGATCACCGGTGAGCAGGTGCAGCAGGCGCTGAGCGGCCGCGAGAAACAGCTCGTGGAGCTGGTCGAGACCGTCTACCGGCTGCACGACGCGGGAGACTCGGTCAACCCGCCGTCGTACTTCCTGCGTTTCGCCGACCGCCCCACCTCGCGGATCATCGCGCTGCCGGCCTCCCTCGGCGGGCCGGTCCAGGTGGACGGCCTGAAGTGGGTCTCCAGCTTCCCGGAGAACGTGAGTGCCGGGCTGCCGCGGGCGTCCGCGGTGCTCATCCTCAACGACCACGACACCGGCTACCCGTTCGCCTGCCTGGAGAGCTCGATCATCAGCGCCTCCAGGACGGCGGCCTCCGCGGCGCTCGCCGCCGACTGGCTCAGCCGCAACCGGACCCGCCCCACCCGGGTCGGATTCTTCGGTACGGGGCTGATCGCCCGTTACATCCACACCTTCCTGGCCGGCACGGGCTGGGACTTCGACGAGATCGGCGTGCACGACGTGTCCGCCGACAGCTCCGCCGGGTTCTGCGGCTACCTGCGGGAGACCGGCAGCACCGCGCACATCACCGTCCACGACACCCCCGAGGACCTGGTCCGCGCCAGCGACCTCGTGGTCTTCGCCACCATCGCGGGCCGGCCGCACGTGACCGACCAGGCCCTGTTCGCCCACAACCCGCTGGTCCTGCACGTCTCCCTGCGCGACCTCGCCCCGGAGATCCTGCTGGGTTCGGCCAACTTCGTCGACGACGTCGAGCACTGCCTCAAGGCCGACACGTCGCCCCACCTGGCCGAACAGCTCAGCGGCAACCGTGACTTCCTGAACGGAACCCTCGGCGACGTCATGGCCGGACGGGCCGCGCCGCCGGCCGACCGACCGGTGATCTTCTCGCCCTTCGGGCTCGGCGTCCTCGACCTCGCCGTCGGCAAGCACGTCTACGACGAGGTGTCCCGGGCGGGGGACCTGCGTCTCATCGATGACTTCTTCCACGAACTGCGTCGGTACGGCTGAGGCCGTGGTCCTCGGCCCGGCACCAGGAGGCCCGCCGTGCCCGTCATATCCGCTCCCCACGCCTTCAACGAGGGCGACCTGTTCGTCGATCTCGCATCGATCTGCGGATACCCGCTCTACCTGAAGTGCGAGGCCTTCAACTTCGCCGGTTCCATCAAGTTGAAGGCCGCGAACGAGATGGTGGAGAGTGCCGAGCGGGACGGAATCCTGACAGCGGATTCCGTCCTCGTGGAGTCCTCCTCCGGAAACCTCGGCGTCGCGCTCAGCATGATCGCCGCAAGCAAGGGCTACCGGTTTCTGTGTGTGACGGACTCCCGGTGCAACCTGTCGACCAGACTCCTCATGGAGGCGCTCGGCAGCGAGGTGCACATCGTGGCCGACCAGGACACCAACGGCGGCTTCCTGGGCAAGCGGATCGACTACGTCCGCTCGCTGTGCGCCTCCGACGACCGGTACGTCTGGCTCAGCCAGTACACCAACGCCGGCAACTGGCTGGCGCACTACCGTACGACGGCCCCGGAGATCGCCCGCCGGTTCCCGGAGCTGGACGTGCTGTTCGTCGGGGCCGGCACCACCGGAACCCTGATGGGCTGTGCGCGCTACTTCCGCGAGTCGTCCCGGCCGGTGCGGATCGTCGCCGTGGACGCGGCCGGCTCGGTGGCGTTCGGCGGCGAGCCGGGCCGCCGGATGATCCCGGGCCTCGGCATGAGCATGCGGCCGCCGTTGCTCGACGAGTCCCTCGTCGACGAGGTGATCAGGGTGGACGAGCCGGACACCATCCGGATGTGTCACCGCATGGCCAGAAACGGCTTCCTGTTCGGCGGCTCGACCGGAACCGTGGTCAGCGGCGCGACGGACTGGCTGTCCCGGCACGACGCCCGTGACCTCACCACGGTGGCCATCGCCCCGGACCTGGGCGAGCGCTACCTCGACACCATCTACCAGACCAACTGGCTGCAGGACCTGTACGGCGATCAGGTGCTCGACACCGACGTCACCAACGTGGCCGAAGTGGCCGACGCCGCCGCCGACGCCGTACAGACGGACACCCCACCCCGCGAACCCAAGCCCGCGTCACGTGCACCGGCCCGCCGCCGCAGCACCTGACACCCGGCAGGGCAGTCCCTCGGACGCCACCGCACCGGCAGCGTCCGAGGGCCCGCCGGGAGGCTCACGTCAGCAGCAGGCCGACGCCGATCAGCAGAGCCGCGCACGCCGGCACGGCAACCAGCGGAATCGTGCGCCGGTCTGCGCCTCCCGTTCCCGAGCCGTGGGTGGTTGTCAGCCGACGGAGGCCATGAAGTCCAGCATCCTGCGGTTGACCTCCTCCGCGTGGTCGATCTGCGGGCCGTGGCCCGTGCCGGAGATGATGTCGGCTCGGGCGCCGGCAACCAGGCGCGGTACACGCTCGGCCTGCCGTTGCGGGTGCACGAGGAGGCTTCGCCTGCCGAGCACCAGATAGAGCGGAGTCCGGATGGTGGTCAGTTCCCCGTCGGACAGGGGAAGCGGAACGGGGCGGCGTATGCGGTAGGCGCGGGTGGCCGTTCTGATCATCGTGCGCAGTTCCGGCACGACGAGGACCGGCTGTTCCAGCCA
The DNA here is from genome assembly GCF_042716195.1 of Streptomyces sp. NPDC058683. Lineage (NCBI taxonomy): Bacteria > Bacillati > Actinomycetota > Actinomycetes > Kitasatosporales > Streptomycetaceae > Streptomyces > Streptomyces sp. NPDC058683. Next base: position 48,401 of record NZ_JBHXSK010000016.1, on the reverse strand, counting down.
GGCCGCCAGCCGCGGGCGGAGTGCCTTGGGCGCGAAGGTCGCGAAGAGGCTGGCGAAGATCCAGACGAAGAAGCGCAGCCCCACCTTCTCCAGGCCGCCGGGGTCGAGCAGGGTGACCGAGGCGAGGCGACCGGGCCTGCGGTGCGCCAGGTTCAGGGCGAGCCATCCGCCGTACGAGCTGCCCACGAGATGTACGCGGTCGAGGCCGAGTCCGGCGAGAGTCTCGTCCAGCCACTGTGCGGCGCGTTCGGGCTGGTGGATCGGCTCGCTCTGCACACTTCGGCCGGGATCACCCGGGGTGTCGATCGCGTAGACCGGGCGGTCCGCGCTGAGGGCGGGGGTGTTCGGGTACCACATCGCGGAGCAGGAGCCTGCCCCGTGCACCAGAACCACGGGGGTGCGGGACCGGGCCGCCTCGTCCGTGGGGCCGTAGCGATAGACGTGCGTGGTACCGAAGGACGTCTCCACGTCTTCTTCGGCGCGCGCAGGCGCTCCCAGCGCGTAGACCGCATCGCAGGCCGCGAAGCAGCGCTCCCGCCAGGCTTCGCTCACATAGCGGCCGACATCGGCCTGAGGTCGGGCAACGGTCTCGGGCATGGGCCCCTCCGTTCTCTTTTGTGATACGAACGTACCACGATATTGGTACACCTGTATCATCAAAGGTCCAGAGGGAGCCATGGCAGGAACGACGAGCGGAGAACCGGCCGATGCCCAGACGCGTGGACCACGCAGAACGGCGCACCGAGATCGCGGAGGCGCTCGTCCGGGTCGCGGGACGACGTGGGCTGCATGCCGTGGGGATGCGCGATGTGGCGGCGGAGGCGGGCGTCTCCCTGCGACTGGTGCAGTACTACTTCCAGACCAAGGAGAAGTTGCTGCTCTTCGGGCTCGAGTATCTGGCGAAGGGGTTCGGGGAGCGGGTCTCCGCCCGTGTGCGAGCCGCCGGGGACGGGTCGGGGCCGCGGGCGATGGTCGAGGCGCTGCTGACGGCGGCGCTGCCGACGGACGACGAGAGCCGCGCCTTCCACTACATCTACACGTCGTACGCCGTTCTGTCCGTGAGCGACCGGGCTCTCGCAGCCCAGTCCTTCATCAAGAACCCTGATGCCGCGGAGGCGGCCCTCACCGGACTCCTCCGGCAGGCGCAGGATGCGGCGCTGCTCGAGCCGGGCGTGGATGCGCAGTTGGAGGCGGCCGGCCTGCTCGCCATGTCCGCGGGACTCGGCACCGGAGTTCTCGTCGGCCAGCGCAGCCCGGAGTCCGCCGCCGCGGTCCTGGACCACCATCTGAACCGAATCTTCCGCACCGGTGAGGCGGTCGGCTGACGGACAGCCGATGGGAGGTGACCCCCTCGCACCGGGTCCCGAGCCCAGGCGATACTCGTCCCGTGGAGTGGTTCGAGCAGGCCCGGGCAGCGGAGCAGGTCTGCGATTGGGATGCGGCCATCGCGCTGGTGAGCGTCCACGCCGAGTGTTACTCCGCCGATTCCGCCGCGCACGACAGCCATCTGTGGCACCTGGACCTGCTCGTCCGCGCGGAACGGCGCACGGAGCTCACGGAACTCGCCCGCACGGATGTCCACGCACGTCGGAGACTCAACAGGTCGCTTCGCGAGCGAGGGATGGAGGCGGCGCTCCGCAACCGCGCCGAAGACGCTGACCGTGATGCCCTGTACGTCCTGGTCCGGCTGCTGTGCGAGACGGGCCGGGCCCGAGAAGCCGCTCGCGTCGTCCAGGATCTCGGCCCGGACGATCGCCACGCGCACCAGATCGTGGCCCACTTCGGATCGCCACCGAGCGCTGCAAGGTGACTCTTCGGGATGCTGCCGAGCTTCACCGGGTGTCTCGGTGTGCGTGCAGGACCAGACCCGCCAGTCGCAGTCGCAGTCGCAGTCGCAGTCGCAGTCGCAGTCGACGGCGGTGCGTACCTGACGCCCTTGGACCTGAAGCCAATTCGCCACTTGTCGCCTCGCCCGATACGGTCGCGAGAGTGTCCTCCCTGCTGGGAGCCCCGTGATCCGCGCGCGGCCACCCCGGCGGTTCCCACGCTGAGAGATAGGTGTCGGCAATGGCGTGCCGTATCAGTGAACTCGTGCTCGGCTGCCGCGACCCCGAGGTACTGGCGCGGTTCTGGTGCGAGGTTCTGGACTTCGTGGAGCTCGGTCGCGAGGACGACGGAAGCATCGAGATCGGGCCGCGCGAAGGGTTCGGCGGCCCACAGCCGACGATCATCCTCAGCATCAGAGACGAGCCGGAGCCCGGAAAATCCCGGCTGCACATCGATGTCAACGCCACCGACCGCGACATGGACGCCGAACTCGAACGCCTCCTGAAGCTCGGGGCGCGCCCGGCCGACGTCGGCCAGACCGGGGAAGAGTCCTGGCATGTCCTGGCCGACCCTGAAGGCAACGAGTTCTGCCTGCTCAGGGCCCGTCTCGCACCACTCTGACGGGCCGCGTCGGCCGCGAGACCCACCAGCGCGTACATGAGCAGGCGGGGCTCACCTGCCGGGGTGTCGTCGAGGCTTCGGGTCAGGGCCGGGCGAGGACGCAGAACTCGTGGCCCTCCGGGTCGGTCAGGCACTTCCACGAGACGTCGCCCTGGCCGAGGTCGAAGTCGGTGGCGCCGAGGGCCCGCAGTCGGGTCACCTCCGCCTCCTGGTCGTCACCGGGACACGCCACCAGGTCGAGATGGACGCGGTCCGGCACGGTCTTCACGCCGGGCGTGCGGAGGAATTCGAGATACGGGCCGACCCCCTTGGCGGAGCGCAGCACCGCATGATCGTCCGTCACCCGGTGCAGGGTCCAGTCCGTCGCCTCGCCCCAGAACCAAGCCATGACCCGCGGATCCGCGCAGTCGACCACCACCGCGGCGATCGGACCGGTGTCCCGGTAGATCTCCCGAGGCTCCAGCACGCAGAACTCGTTGCCCTCGGGGTCGGCGAGGACCGTCCACGGCACGTCGCCCTGGCCCACGTCGGCGGGTGTCGCGCCGAGAGCCCGGAGACGCGCGACCAACTCCGCCTGATGGGCCGCAGAGGTGGTGGCGAGATCGAGGTGCACACGGTTCTTCGTCGTTGTCTTGGGTTCCGGGACGGTGACGACGTCGATACCGACGGCGGCCGGGTCCAGCCAGTCGAAGCCGGCGGGTTGAACGGCGGTCACGCCGGATCCCTCACCGGAAACACCCCAGCCGAGCGCCTCCGCCCAGAACCGGCCGACCGCCGAGTCGTCAAGAGCCTTCAGGTTCGCCTGGACAAGGCGCAGCGTCATGCCGACGATCCTATGCAGGCTGCGACGACCAACGCGGACACCCTCGCCAAACAGAGATCAACTGGCTGACCGGCGAGACGGCGTGCCGCCACAGCCGAGCCGACCGGACCTGGCCGGTCCCAGAGGCGTCAGCGGCCCGCCGTTCAGCGAGGCTCGGGACCGCCGCCGGGACGTGCGTTGCCGGTTGCCCGGGGTCGGGGGCGGAGAGTTCCGGTGCCGTGAACAGCCTGCGGCGCATGCGTGCGCTCGCGGTGATTCCGTCGCCGGCTCACAGCCGTCCGGTCCGGGCGAGGGCGAGCAGGTCGTCCGCGGCTTCCTGGGCGCGGATGCGCAGGGCGGCCGGGTCGGGGACCGGTCCGCCGAGCAGTGCGGTGTCCACGATCTCCGCCTGGAGGAGCGCGGAGAAGACGTGCGCGGCCCGTGTCGGGTCGCTGACCTTGGTACGCAGATCCTCCGGCCAGTGGGACAGGTGCCGGGTGAACAGGGCCACGCGGTCTCCGAGAATCTCCTGCTGGTAGCGGCGGCCGAGCTCCGGGAAGCGCTGCGCATCCCGGGCGACCACTCTGAACAGCGCCAACTGCTGCTCGGACAGGATGTGTTGGAGGAGCTCGCAGCCTGCTTCCGTCAGGCCTTCCAGGGGCGGCAGCTCCAGCCATTTCGGGTTCGCGGTCTGCGCGGAGGTGTCGCAGGCCTCCTGGATGACGGCGACGAAGAGATCGTCCTTGCTCTCGAAATGCCGGTACAGGGTGGTGATGGACACGCCTGCGCTCGCGGCGATGCGGTTGACCGAGCTTCCGCCGTACCCCTCGTCGAGGAAGGCCGCGAGGGCCGCGTTGATGATCGCCTCGCGCTTGCGCGCCATCAGGCGCGCCTTGGGGTCGTTCTCTGCCCAGGTACGCACGATCTTCCTCCGGTCTCGCGTCGACTTGACACAGCATACGACAGCAATCACTATCGAGTCACACGAAAGTGATTGCTTTCGTATGAGTCCATGCGAGTCCAAGGGAGAGACAGATGCAGAAGACGGACACCCCCCGGGTGCTGGTTCTCGGGGCCACCGGCCGCACCGGAGCGGCGGTCGTGAAGGCGCTGGAAGCGACGCCGGGCCAGGCGGTCCCGGTGCGCGCCTCACGCAGCAAGTCGACCGTCGAGCAGTGGATCAAGGAGGGGAAGGAAGCGGTCCGTATCGATCTCGACGACCCCGACACCTTCCCCGACGCGCTGGCGGGCATCGACCGGGTCTTCCTGATGACCGGCTACACCTCGGCGATGAACCAGCAGACCAAGACCCTGGTGGACGCCGCCGAGGACGCCGGCGTCAGTTTCCTGGTGCACCTGGGCGTGTTCAGCGACAAGCGCTCCACCGACGCGCACTTCGCCTGGCACGAACTGGTGGAGCGCTACATCGCCGGCTCCAGGCTGGCCTGGGCGAATGTGCATCCGCACGTGTTCATGGAGAACCTGCTGGGCATCAACCGGCTGCGCGACGGCCGGCTGGTGTGGCCGATGGGCGACAAGCAGGTCGGCTGGATCGCCAACGACGACATCGCGGCGGTCGTGGCCAAGGTCCTCGCCGAAGGCCCTGACACGCATGCGGGCAAGGACTACTTCCTGTCCACCGACGTCCTCAACGGCGCCGAGGTCGCCGAGGTCCTCTCCGCCGCTCTCGGGCAGGAGATCCCCGCGGTGGTCATCACCCCGGACGATCTGATGCGCATGATCGAGGGCGGGCTGGACACCGCACCCGACAACATGGACGACGCGTACGCGGCCAGCACGCTGGTCTGGGTGCGACAGACCTACGAGGGTCGGATGGACTACTCCCAGGTCACCACCAGCGCAGTCCAGGACCTGCTCGGCCGCGAGCCCATCCACTTCGCCGCATGGGCCACCGCACACCGTCAGGAACTGCTTGCCCAGCTCCCCTGACAACCGCGGACCGGGGCCTCCTGCCTGCCGGCCGGCGCCCCGTTGATCTCCGTTTCCCCCACGATCCCCGCACCGCGGCGCCCCCGCACCGTTGGCCGCCGCCCGAAAGAGAACGTCATGGACCTGCAACTGACCGACAAGGTCGTCATCGTCACCGGTGCCGCCTCAGGCATCGGGCAAGCCACCGCCCGTCTGCTCACCGAGGAAGGGGCCGTCGTGGTCGGGGTCGACCGCGACCCGGTCGAGACCGGTCTCGGTGCCCGGGGCACGGCCGTCCGAGCCGACCTCACCGACCCCGCCTCGCCCGACCACGTGATCACCACCGCGATCGAGCGGCACGGCCGGATCGACGCCCTGGTCAACAACGCCGGCGGACTTCAGGCCCGTACCGGCTTCCTGGACATCACCGACGAGCAGTGGCTCGCCGCCTTCGACCTCAACTTCCATGCGGCCCGCCGCATGAGCCGCGCCGTCGTGCCCGCCATGCTGGAAAGCGGCGGCGGCAGCCTGGTCCACCTCGGCAGTGATTCCGCGCGGCTGCCGCATTCCGGCAACCAGGACTACGCGGCAGCGAAGCTTTCGCTGCTCGCGCTGTCCACTTCACTGGCCACCGAGTTCGGCCCCCAGGGCATCCGCTCGAACGTCGTCGTCCCCGGACCCACCCTCACCCCGCTGTACGACGGGCCGAACGGCTTCGCCGAGCAGGCCGCCGAGGTGTGGGGTACGGACAGGGAGACCGCGCTGACTCGCATGACCACGGAGGTCCGACCGCTGCTCACGGGCCGGTGGGGCACGCCCGAGGACCTCGCGCAGGCCATCGCGTACCTCGTCTCGCCCCTGTCGGGCCAAGTCACCGCCGCGGAGTGGGCCGTCGACGGCGGCGCGCTGCGCCAGGTCTGATCCCGCCACATACGAGGAGCCGGCGGCCGTGCGGCAGCGAGGCCGGTCCCCTCGCACGATCGATCCGGCCCCTCGGGCCGACGGTACGAGACCGCCTCGGCTCGCTCCTCGACGGCAACCGTGGGGGCGAACCGCAGATCCGCTGGTGCTCTCTGCTGTCGGTGAGAACGCCAGGGCACGTGTGAAAACCTGTTTGGAGATGACCCGATGAGTCCGACGAGTCCGATGAGTCCGATGGGCGAGTCCTCGGAGAGCCGGAAGAGTGCCGATGCTGTCGGCGTGCGACGCCCGGACGCCCCACTGGTCAGGAGGCTGACGGCAGGCCTGTTGGCCGGTGGCGAGCCCGTGGCCACGACCGCCCCGTTCACCGGCGACACGCTCGCCGTCCTCCCCCAGTCCACTGCGGCGGACGTCGAAGCCGCCTTCGCGGCCGCGCGGGAGGCCCAGCGCCGCTGGGCGGCCCTGCCTGCACGTCGCAGGGCCGAGCCGTTCCTGCGGCTCCATGATCTGATGCTGTCCCGCCGGGAGGAGATCCTCGATCTGCTCCAGTGGGAGAACGGCAAGGCGCGCCACCACGCCATGGAGGAACTGATGGAGGCGGCGTCGTCGACCTTGTACGCCGCCCGGCAGGCCCCGAAGGTCCTGCGGCCCCAGCGCAGGCAGGGCGCCTTCCCCCTGCTCACCCAGGCGGTCGAGACACCTCACCCCAAGGGCGTCGTAGGCATCATCACCCCGTGGAACTACCCTCTGGCCCTCACCATGGACGTGATCCCCGCCCTGCTGGCCGGCAACGCGGTGGTCCACAAGCCCGACAACCAGACGGCGCTGTCCAGCCTCTGGCCCCGCGCGCTGCTCCTGGAGCTGGGCCTTCCCGCAGACCTGTGGCAGGTGGTACTGGGACGCTCGAAGGTGGTCGGGGATCCGATCATGGAGCACGCCGACTTCATCGGCTTCACCGGCTCCACGGCCGTCGGCCGTACCATCGCCGAACAGGCCGGTCGACGCCTGATCGGCGCATCTCTCGAACTCGGCGGCAAGAACCCGCTCCTGGTGCTGGCCGATGCCGACCTCGACCACACCGTGGAGGCCGCCGCCCGGGCCTGCTTCGCGAGCTCCGGACAGCTGTGCGTATCGGTCGAGCGCATCTACGTCCACAGCTCGCTGTACGACCAGTTCGTCACCCGCTTCGGCGCACGCGTGCGGGCCATGAAGCTGGGAGCAGGGCTGGACTTCACGGCTGACATGGGCTCACTCACCTCCCAGGGGCAGCTGGACCGGATCAGCACCCAGGTCGAGCAGGCCCGCGCCGCGGGTGCGACCGTGGTGGCGGGTGGCCGGCCCCGCCCGGACATCGGCCCCTACTTCTACGAGCCGACCGTGCTCACCGGTGTCACTCCCGAAGTGCCGCTGCGGAAGGAGGAAACCTTCGGACCGGTGGTGTCCGTCTACTCGTTCGAGACCGAGGAGGAGGCGGTGCGGGCCGCCAACGACTCCGTCTACGGGCTCAATGCCAGTGTCTTCAGCCGCGACGTCCGCCGGGCCCGCCGAGTCGCCGCCCGCATCGAGTCGGGCACCGTGAACATCAACGAGGGCTACGCCTCCGCATACGCCTCCCAGGGCGCCCCGATGGGCGGCATGAAGGACTCCGGCCTCGGCCGCCGCCACGGCCGGGCAGGCCTCCTCAAGTACACCGAGCCCCAGAACGTGTCCAGCCAGCACCTGCTCGGCTTCGACCCCCCGGCCCGGATGAGCAGGGGCGACTACGCCAAGCTGCTCGCCACGTCACTGCGCACCCTCAAGGCTCTGCGCATACGGTGAGTCACTTTCGGTAGTCATCGCCAGTGACCGGGACAGCCCGGTCCCCACCGTGGCCGTCGCCCACCGCACGCGACGGCCACGGACTGCGTGCCGCCGACGAGCTGTTCGGCGTCGGCATGGGCCGTGGGCAACCCGACCGGGGGCAAGTTCGCCGACCGCGCCCTGATGCCCGCGACCATGGACAAGAACGGTGTAGGCCCCGCGAATTCCAGTGCTGGTAGCTTCGCACCCGTGATCGTGTATCCGCTGTGGCATGTCGGCCACCAGAACGAAGCCGGCGACGACGGCTCGACCGTGCATGTCGATGAAAGCGGTGTGTTCTGCGACGAGTTGGACGGCGACGACGTAAAGCTGCTCGGTATCTACTCCACTCTTGAACGGGCGGAGGAGCGTGTGCGGCAGGCTCGACTGCTACCGGGCTTCCGTGATGAACCGGAGTGCTTCTACTTCGACGCCTGCGAGCTCGACGACGACGCTTGGACCGAGGGTTTCGTTCGCGTTCCGCCGGGCGAGTAGGTCCGCCGGCAAGGTTGTGCCAGGTGGCCATCGCGCGGGGTGCGTTGCCGGTTCTCAGTTGAGAGGCGTCCTCGGCGAACGTCGTGTCCGTGAGGCTGCGACGGAATCGCGGGTGCTGCTCAGTGTCACGACGTCAGGACGTGTCACACGCTGCGTTTGTCGACCCTGAGCGAACCGGGCGGGGTGTGTTTCACCTCGCTCGGCTGTCTGCCCGCAGGCTGGGAAGCTCCGGCTCAGCGCACTCGACCCCGCGCGTTCAGCGGCGCGGGGTCACCTGCCGGACGGCACCTCGTGAAAGCCCGAGGTCAGGCCACCACCTCGTCGCCGCTGGTTGAGGTGCTCGACCCGGCGGAACCCCCGTGGGCATCGGCATCCCGAGGTCTGCCGACTGCCGGTTGACAGCGTGAGTCCGCGACCACCGCGTGTCACGCCCCGCCCGCTCGGCGGACCGGCGCGTCGGCGGCCGGATGCGGGACCGGCTCGTTCCGTCGGGTGTCGGTGACGCGATGGTGACGGACGGTTCGCCACGCTGCGCGGATGTCGCGCTCTTCGCAGACGAGGACGCACCGACCCGGGTGGTGACCATGAGACCTGATCGTTCCCACGAGCCTGCGGCCACGACTCGGCCGGCACGGGCCGCGGACGCGCCGGACCGGCTGCCGGATCGACCGCCGGATCCGGGGTGGGTGAACCGGATCCCCCTCTGGACCCTCGCCGGCCCAGAGGCGAACCGGTCCGCGGGCGCTTCCGCGGACGCGGAGGGCCGTGCCGCGCCGATCACGGCCGTCGGTCGGCCTGCGGGCTCGCGACCGGGCCGGGCACTCGATCCCGCGACACGTACGGAGATGGAATCCCTCTTCGCCACAGACCTCGGCGGCGTACGCGTGCACACCGACGCGCAGGCCGACGACTCCGCCCGTGCCCTGGACGCGAACGCCTGGACCAGCGGCGACGACATCTCGTTCGCGCGCGGCGAGTACGCGCCCGGCTCGGACGCGGGAAACCGTCTGCTCAGACACGAGTTGACCCACGTCGTGCAGCAGCGGGGCCGCCCACCGGCCGCACCGACGAGGGTCAGCGCACAGCACGAGCCCGCCGAGCGGGTGGCGGACGCGGTCGCGGCGGGCACCCGCTCGGGCGCGGCGCTCGCCGGTACGGCGGACCCGCATGTCGTACACCGGCAGGCGCGCACGGCCGGGAACCATGGGGCGGCCGACAGCGCGGAGGGCCACGCGGCGGCCGACGACGCGCAAGACCACGCGACGGCCGAGACGACGCACGACGGTCACGCGACCGCCGACAGGCCGGGCCCGCGAGTCGTCCTCGTCAAGAAGGAGCACTTCACCGGCCGGGAGAGCTACGAGACTCTCGTGAAGAAGGCCAGGGAGACGCCCGGGTGGCACTTCGACCCGGCCGTCACGCCGCAGAACTACCGGAGTCGGTACCGACCCGGGCCCGGAGCCCAGGGCGAGGGCGGCTCCTGGCGTGTCCTCGTGAGGAACCGCGCGTCCACCGATGCCCCGAGCCGGAGCGAGGGCGGGGGAGCCGTCACGACCTGGGACTCCCGCCACCGCGGCCGGTACGTCGAGCAGAACAAGGCCATGTCCAAGCAGGCCGTGGAGGCCATCGCGCAGGCGGCCGCGGAGAAGGACGCGGCCAAGGCGATGAAGATCGCCGAGGAGGTCTCCACCGAGCGGGCCACTGCGCGTACCGCGACCCAGAAGAAGCTCAGCCCGGGGGGCCGCGCCCTGTCGGAAGCGGTCGACACCAAACAGGACTTCGCGAAGTCGGCCGAGAAGTACCGCGGCCGGCTGCCCTCGGCCGAAGGCGGCGCCAGGATTCCCCCGGAATCCGAGATCGAGCTGGCCCGGCGGATCGCGGTCGGCGCGGGGGAGACCCAGGCGACGATCAAGACACTGGCCAAGGTGGGCCGCGTGGTCGGCCCGGTCATGATCGCCGTGGGTGTGGTGCTGGGGGTCCGGGCCATCGTCCAGGCGCCGGAGGGACAGCGGGGCCGGGTCGCCGCACGGGAGGTCGGCGCCTTCGCCGGGGGAGTGATCGGCGCGTCGCTGGGCACGAGCGCCGGCGTCGCCATCGCGACGTTCCTCTCCGCGTTCCTGCTCGCCCTCGGAATCATCGGCGGCCCCGTCGCATGGGTGATGGCGACCGTCCTCGGGATTCTCGGCGGACTGATCGGCGCCTGGTGGTTCAGCAAGCGCGGCGGGCAGGTCGGCGAGGCGGTCTACGACGCCGCTGCCGAGCCGTCGGCCGAGGGGGAGAACCCGTGGGACGGGTCGGCGCAGGACTGACGGCGTCTCCAGGGATGCACAACACCCGGAAAGCACCTGCCAGTTGGCGGTGACGCGCTCGTGACGGCGTGGTCACGGGGGGTCTGCCATGGTCCGTGGGACGAGAGAACGGAGGGACAACGCGGTGGCGAACTACCAGTCGATCGGATCGGTGGCCGAGGCCGTTGCCCGGCTGCTTCGGCAGGCGTGGCAGCCGGCGCTGCTCGGCGGGATCGAGCCGCAGTTCGACGTGTACCAGGGCAAGGACTTCTCCACGCCGATGGCCCAGGGCGTCTCGGTCTTCGTCTACCAGGTGACCGTCGACCAGGTACAGCGCACCCTGCCACCGGCGGCGTCCGACCACCGTCGCCCGCTGCCGGTGCGGATCTCGTTCCTCCTCACCGCCTGGGGGCAGGACGCGTCCACCGAGCACGACCTGCTCGGCTGGGCGATGCGCACGATCGCCGACAGCCCGGTGCTGTCGTCCGGCTTCCTCAACGCCGCCGTACCGGGGGTGTTCCGGCCCGAGGAGACCGTCGAGCTGGTGCCCATGGAAATGAGCGACAACGACGTCTTCCAGCTCTGGCAGGTACTCCCGGGCAGCCTCCAGCTGTCGGTGCCGTACATCGCCCGCGTCGTACGCGTCGAGTCCGACCTCACCGTGCCGCAGGGCGCGCCCGTCCAGGTGCGCGAACTGGCCGTGGGAACGGCGGCCGGCTGATGGGCGTCCCCCAAGAGCGCGAGCGGATCGGGTACCGGGCCCCGCTGGCGGTGCGCTGCTTCGACGCGGCCGGTGCCGCGTTCGCCCGGGACGGCCTGAGTGCCGTCGCCTGGCCCGAGAACGATCCGGCGACGACGGTCCGCGCGACCCCCTCACCGTTCTCGGACCTGCTGGGCTTCGGCAGCCTGCCGGGCCGACGGGCCTACCAGCGGGCCCGTTCCACCGGCGGTGAGCCGCTGAACTGGCCGGTCCCGGCGGCTCCCGAGCCGTTCGTGGTCCGGGTGACCGACCGCGCTCGCCGGTATCTGCCGACGACCCTCCTGGCCGAGGTGCCGGTCGGTACGCCCGTCGCCGTACCGCTGTACCCGGCCCCGGGGCGGCAGGCGCCGTCGGGCTGGGCGGTCGTCCGGGGAGAGCTCCACAGCGCCCCGGACGGGGGACCCCTCGGGTGGGGGGTGGTGGAGGTGTCGACCGACGCCGGCCGCTACTCCACCGTGAGCGATGCCGAGGGCCGTTTCCTGCTCTGTCTTCCCTACCCCGAGGCGCTGCCCGAACTGCCCGAGCCGCCCGGCACATCGGCGGCAGGCCCCGCAGCCGGATCCGCGGGCCTCGCCTCCCTCACCTGGCCGGTCACCGTCGCGGTCCGCTGCCGGCCCGGTGCCCTGCGCCGGCCGGTGGACTCGGCCCCGCAGGACCCGCCGTACCTGGACTCGATCCTCGGGCAGGCGCCCGCGCAGATCGACCTCGGCGGCGGACCCCAGCCGGCCGTCACCGAGACGCTCGCGTTCGGTACCGCCCTGGTACTGCCGCTCACGGTGGTGCCCTCGTGAACCCCGGCTCGATTCCCGAGCCCGGGCCCAACCCAACGAAGCCCAGCCCCAGCCCAGTCGAACGAGCCGCGGAGGCGACCCGACGATGCCCCAATACCTAGCACCCGGTGTCTATGTCGAAGAGGTCGCTGGCCCCCGAACGATCCAGGGAGTCAGCACCAGCACGGCGGCCTTCATCGGGCCCACCCGTTCCGGCCCCACCAGCGGCCGACCCGAACTGCTCACCTCCTACGCCGACTTCACCCGTGTCTACGGCGACGCGGTCGATCTCGAATTCGAGAATGCCGGCCGCTTCCCCAACTACCTCGCGCTCGGCGTCAAGGGCTTCTTCGACGAGGGCGGCAGCAGCCTGTACGTGATGCGCACGTTCGCCCGTACCGACGCGGGCGCCCCCGAGGACGACCACGGTGTCGGTTCCGTGCCCCGCGACACCGACGCGGTCCGGCTGAGCCTGCGGGCGCGCTTCCCCGGACAGGCCGGGAACCTGCGCGTCACCCTCACGCTCCGCGCCGGCACCAACGCGCTCACCGCCGCCGGTGACCTGACCCGGGTACGGGAGTTCGACACCGTCTGGGCGACCAGGACCGCGTCCGACGACAAGGGCGTGTTCACCGTCCGCCGGAACACCACCACCGGGGCCTGGACCCTCACCGGGGGCGCGTTCGATCTGGCGCTGGACCAGGCCAGTGGCGTCTACCCGCTCACCGCCCTGGTCGAGGTACAGCACCCGACCGTCGACGCCCAGGGCCTGCCCGCCTTCGGCCCGCCCCAGGCGGTCGGGGAGTTCGGGTTCGACCCCCGGGCGGTCGGCACCGGCATCACCACCGTCCTCACGGCGAATCCGCCCACCCGCCGCGCCGCGCTCAGTGTTCCGATCGCGGTGGAGGGCGTGGCCGGGCTGGGCCAGGTGTCGCCCGACGACCTGCCCCGGGTGATCGCCGCGGCGCTCTTCGACGCCGGCATCCTGGAGACCAGCCCCGTGACGACGACCCCGCTGCAACTGCGGCAGCGCGTCGTCACCCTCACCGGCGGCTCGGACGGCAACGCCCCCGACGTCACCGAGTACGAGGGCGACCCGACCGGCTTCGCCGACTACCAGAACAACCCCACCGCGCTGCCGTTCAACGGGCTGCCGGCCTTCGAGTCGGTCGACGACATCTCGATCGTCGCCGCGCCCGGCTCCTCCACCGGCTGGGACCGTACGACCGCCGCCCAGGGCAAGGCACGGGCGATCGCCAACGCGGTGATCAACCACAGTGAGCGGATGGTCTACCGGGTGGCCGCGCTGGACACGCCGCCGGGCTTCCTGCCCGACGAGGCGCTGGACTACCGCAACCAGCGGTCCTCGACACACGCCGCGCTGTACTACCCGTGGATCACCGTCAGCAGCCCGCTCGACGGGACCCGGGTCGACGTTCCGCCCGCCGCCTACATGGCCGGGATCTGGGCGCGCAGCGACACCGCCCGCGGCGTGATCAAGGCACCGGCCAACGAGGTCGTCCGCTCCGCGCTCGACTTCGAGACCCGGCTGAACAAGTCCCAGCAGGAACTGCTCAACCCGCAGGGCGTCAACTGCCTGCGCTTCTTCCCCGGTCCCGGGTTCCTCGTGTGGGGCGCCCGGACGATCTCCGACGACCCGGAGTGGAAGTACCTCAGCATCCGCCGGTACTTCAACTTCCTGGAGAAGTCGATCGACCAGGGCACCCAGTGGGTCGTCTTCGAGGTCAACGGGCCCGCCCTCTGGGACGCCGTACGGCACACGGTCGAGGGGTTCCTGTTCAACGAGTGGAAGAGCGGTGCCCTGCTGGGCGCCAAGCCCGAGCAGGCGTACTTCGTGCGCTGCGACGCCTCCACGATGACCGCCGACGACCTCGACAACGGCCGGCTGATCTGCGTCGTCGGCGTCGCGGCGGCCAAGCCCGCCGAGTTCGTCGTCTTCCGGATCAGCCAGTGGACGGCCACCCAGACGGCCTGAGAGACGGCGACACCTACGGCTGACAGCGGCCAACCGATGAGGAGCGGCAATGGCAACCCAACGTGACAATCCCTACGGCGGTTTCAACTTCCTGGTCGACTTCGCGACCGGCGACGCGAGCACGGTGCGCGGCGGTTTCCAGGAGGTCAGCGGCATGAACATCGAGGTGACCTCGGCGGACTACCGCGCCGGGAACTCGCCGGTCAACCATCCGGTCAAGGTGAACGGCGTCTACAAGATCGGCGACGTGACCTTCAAACGCGGGCTGATCGGCGCGCTGGACCTGTTCCAGTGGGTGGACGCGATCCGCACCGGCGACCAGTCCGCGCTGCGCACCGTGCACGTGTCTTTGCAGGACGAGGCGCACAACGGCCCCGTGATGACCTGGACCCTGCTGAACGCACGGCCGCTGCGCTACACCGCGCCGTCGCTCAACGCCAAGGCGGGCTCCGAGGTCGCGATCGAGGAACTCGTCCTGTCCGTCGAAGACATGAGCGTGGAGTAGCCCCCATGGCCGCCTCGACCCTCACGTTCTCGGGACGCCTGCCGGGCGTCGACGTCGCCGCCGCACCCCCCGCGGCCGACCTGCCGCTACGGCTGGACGTCGCGGCCTTCGTGGGATTCGCCCCGCTCGGTCCGCTCGACCTGCCGGTCGCGGTCGAGGACGTCAACCAGTTCGCCGCCGTCTTCGGGGGCGAACTGGTGCTGGCCACCGACGCCGGCGTGCCGGTGTACGCGCGCCTGGCCGGGGCGGTCAGGGCGTTCTTCGACAACGGCGGGCGGCGCTGCCACGTGGTGCGGGTGGCCGGTCCCGGCGCCCGCCCGGCCCGGTGGACGGTGCCGGGGCTGCGGATCTGGCAGCCGGACGGCACCGTGACCGGGGCCGTCGTCGAGGCGGCCTGGCCGGGCGCCTGGTCCGCGGGCATCCAGCTCGCCACCCAGCTCCTGTCCCGGCCGCTGGCCCTCGCGGGCAGCTACCGGCGGTCCACCCCGACGGCCCCGGGGCAGTTCCTGCCCGCGACGGGCGCCCCGGTCCCGGTCCAGCCGGGCGACCTGCTGCGGTTCACCTTCGGACCGGAGCGCCCCGCCCTGTACACCCGGGTGCGAGGCCTCCTGCCGGGCACCGCCGCGGTCGCCATGGACACCGAGATGCCGTACACCGCCATGTCGGACACGGCGGCCGAGGACCGCCCCGACCCGGGCGCCCTGGCCGGACTCCCCGCCGAACTCCCGGTGATCTCGGCCGAGTTGCTGCGGATGGACCTGGTGATCCGGCAACTCGGGTCCGACGGCGCGCGGTTACTCGACCGGCAGACGGATCTCGCCTTCAACGCGGCCGTGTCCCCGGCCGGTTCGGCGACGGTCCGGCCGGTCCCGACGATTCGGCCCGTCTGGACGGACGTCCTGCAACCCGCCGACGACCAGGCGCCCGACAACGGCCGGTCGATGGTGCTGCGCGCGGACCCCGACTCCCTGTCGGCCGCCGCGGCCGGCCTCGTCGTGCCGGTCGGCATGAGCCCGCCCGGCGCCGTCACCGACGCCGCCGACCCCGACGTCACCGGCTCCGACGACCTCGGCACCTTCCCCGTACGGTCCTTCACCGACCCGGCGCTGACCACGGCGACCGTGTACACCCTGACCGAGGATGCGGCCCAACTGACCGGACTGGCGCGGCCCCCCGGCCGGCTCACCGGGATCCACGCCCTGCTGGAGGTCGACGAGGTCGCCCTGGTGGCCGTACCCGACGCCACCCACCTCGGCTGGTCCCCGGCCCCCGCGAACCCGGACACGGCCCCCGGCCCGCCCGTCCTCGACGACCCGGCCGGGTACGACGAGGCCGCGCTGGTCGACGTACAGAGCGCGCTGGTGACGATGTGTGCGGCCCGCGGCGACCTGGTGGCGCTGCTCGGCGTCCCGGCGCACTACGACGCCGACCTGGTACTCGGCTGGCAGCAACGGCTCACCACCCGCGGGCCGTTGTCCGACGCCGGCACCTCCGGCACGTCGCCGCTGAGTTACGCCGCCTACTGGCACCCCTGGCTGCGCGTCCTGGAGAACGACCCCCGCTCCACGGCGCCGCTGCGCACCGTGCCGCCCGACGGCATGGTGGCCGGCACGATCGCCGCCCGCGAACGGGCCCGCGGGGCCTGGATCGCTCCGGCCAACCTGCCGCTGCGCGGCCCCGTCCAGCTCGTCCCGGCACTGACCGACACCGAGACCACCAAGCTGTTCGACGCGCACGCCAATCTGCTGCGCCAACGGCCCGGCACCATCACCGCACTCAGCGCGCACACCCTGTCGGCCGATCCGGCGTTGCTCCAGCTCTCCGTACGGCGGCTGCTGATCCTGCTGCGCAGGACCGCGCTGGCACAGGGCGCCCGCTACACCTTCGAGACCGACAACGACCGGTTCCGGCAGCTGGTGCGGGCACGGTTCGAGCGGGTCCTCGCCGCGCTGGCCGCCCAGGGCGCGCTCGCGGACTACCGGGTGACCACCGCCGAGGGGGCCGACGGCACCGTGATCATCACGCTTCAGGTCGCCCCGACCAGTCCGGTCGAGTTCATCACCATCAGCCTGGTCCGCTCCGGCGAGGGCCTGCTCGACGTACGGGAGGGCTGACGATGACGGCCAACGATCCGCCTTTCACCGCGTTCCGCTTCGACGTGACCCTCGACCTGGACATCGCCACCCCCGGTTTCACCGGCCCGCTGTGCGACGCGGCCTTCGCCGAGTGCGAGGGCCTGGAGATGACGATGCAGCCCAGGACCGTCGAGGTCGGCGGGCTCAACGACGGCCAGGTCCACCTCGTCGGACCCGTCACCCATGGACAGCTCACCCTGCGGCGCGGTATGACCGGCAACCTCCAGCTCTGGCAGTGGTTCACCCGGGGGACCCGGCCCGGCACCGTCCGCACGGCGCACGGCACGATCACCCTGCGGGCGGCCGACGGCACCCCCACGCTGCGGTTCACCCTGACCCGCTGCCTGCCGGTACGGATGCGCGCGCCGGCCCTGCACGCCCGCGACGGGCTGATCGCCGTCGAGGAACTCGGGCTCGTCTACGAGCACCTCGACATCGCCCTGCCCGACGACAGCACGCCCTCCGCCGCGCCCGGCACCCCGGCCACGGCCTCACTGGGCGGGGGGTCCCTCTGATGGGCACGGCGACCATCACCGAATGGGACCTGGTCAAGCACGTCCAGGTCGACCCGGGCGTCCACCTCGTCGTCGACTTCGATCCGAAGAGTCTGCGGCTCACCTACAGCCCGACGGGCGTCACCGGCGCCGACGCGGCCACCAAGTCGGGCGCCCTGAGCAAGTTCGCGTCCCAGCAGACCGGCCAGTCGACCACGCTGAGCGTCGAACTGCTCTTCGACACCAGCGCGGAGAACACCACGGTGCAGGCCAAGACCGAGCAGATCGTCCAGTTCACCAAGCCGGACACCTCCAACGCCAGCGCCCCGGCACGGCGCGGGATGCGGTTCGCCTGGGGCTCGTTCCTGTTCGAGGGCGTGGTGCAGAGCCTCGGCCAGACCATCGACTTCTTCTCCGACACCGGGATCCCGCTGCGGGCCACCGTGGAGATGACGCTCACCGAGGTGCGGCCGCCCGACCAGAGCGCGGCCCCGCCGCCGCCCGCCCCGCCCGTGAGCTTCGGCGCCGGAACCGGGGCGGCCGCCGGCCCCGCCGCCCCGGTCGGGACCACACCGCTGACGCTCAGCCAGTCCGGGGACACCGTGCAGTCGATCGCGGCACGGTCCGGCGCCGGGGTCTCGTGGAAGACCATCGCCGCCGCGAACGGCATCGACAACCCGAGGCTGCTGCCCCCGGGCACCGTCCTCGACCCCAGTGCCCGTATCTCGTGACCCGGAAGGACTGAACCACCCGTGCGTATCGACATCAACGAGCTGGAGATCCTCGAACCGGACACCCCGGCGGGACCGGACGCGGACACCGCCGCGGACGGGAGCCCACCGCGCCGGCCGGCCACGGACCTGGGCGAGCAACTGCGCCGCTGGGCGCGCGAGACCCGCGCCCGCGAACAGCGGCTGCTGGCGGACTGAGCCATGAGCCCCCTGCTCGCGGCCTACGTGTCCACCCCGGTCATCGCCCTGAACGGGGCGGTCGACCGCGGCGCGGCCGGCGACCTGATGGCGCTGACGGTCGAGGAGACCACCGTCGGCCTGTCCTGGTGCGAGGCCACCTTCAGCAACTGGGGAGCCCGCGACGCGGTCCCCGGCTACCGCTACCTCAACGGCGACCCGATCGACCTCGGCACCCCGCTGAGCGTGTCCTTCGCGACCGACGGAACGGACCGACCGGTCTTCGACGGAAAGGTCAGCGCCCTCCAGGCCGACTACCCCGCCGACCGTCCGGCGCGGGTGCTGGTGTTCGCCGAGGACCGGCTCCAGGACCTCCGGCTCACCCGGCGGACCCGCACCTTCGACGACGCCACCACCGCCGACATCGCAGACCGGCTCGCCCGGGACCACGGCCTGACCGCGGACGTGGGCCTCGACGGCCCGGCCCGCAAGGTCACCGCCCAGCTCAACCAGAGCGACCTGGCCTTCCTGCGCGGCCTCGCCCGCAGCGACGACGGCGAGGTCCAGCTCGACGACGACACCCTGCGCGTCCGGCGCCGCCCCGACCGGGACGGCGACACGCTGAGCCTGGACTACGGCGGCGACCTGCTGTCGTTCTCCGTCCGCGCGGACCTGGCGCACCAGGTCACGGAGCTCGCGGTGACCGGCTGGTCGGTCGCGGACAAGGCGGCCGTCGTGGAGACCGCGGACGCCGCCGACCTGGCCGCCGAGCTGGCACCCGGCCAGCGCGGCGGATCGTCGGTCCTGGCGGCCGCGTTCGCCGACCGCCGGGAACGGATCGTCCGGTCCGCCCCGCTCGCCGGCGATGACGCGCGGGCCCAGGCGAAGGCCGCCTACCTGGAGCGGGCCCGCCGGTTCGTGTCCGGGACGGGCCTCACCGCGGGCAACCCCGCCCTGCGCGTCGGCATCCGGGTGCGCCTCACCGGCCTGGGCGTCCTCTTCGGCGGCGAGTACTACGTCTGCCGGGTCCGGCACAGCTACGACCTCGCACAGGGCTACCGCACCGAGTTCGACGTCGAGCGGCCCGGACTGGAGAGTGCCCGATGACCACCCCGCGCGCACCGTACTTCGGGATGTATCCCGCGGTGGTCTGCGACAACCAGGACCCCGAACGGCAGGGCCGGGTGAAGGTGCGGCTGCCCTGGTCGCCCGACTCCGGCGGCGACGAGTACGCCGTATGGGCCCGCCTCGCGACCACGATGGCCGGCGGCGGCAGGGGCACCTGGTTCGTGCCGGAGACCGGCGACGAGGTGCTGGTCGGCTTCGGCGGCGGCGACCCCAACTGGCCCTATGTGATCGGCGCGTTGTGGAACGGGCAGGACGAGCCGCCGGAGTCGATGGACGACGGCAACAACCTCAGGTCGATCGTCTCCCGGACCGGGATCCGCATCACCCTCGACGACACCGACGGCGCCGTCACACTGTCGCTGCGCACCCCGGGCGGCCAGCAGCTGACCCTGGAGGACGGCGGCAGCACCATCCGGCTCGCCGACTCCGGCGGCAACTCGCTGGAGATGGCACCGGCCGGCATCACCCTCACCGCCGCGAGCACCCTCTCCATCAAGGCCCAGGCCCTCCAGATCGACGCGGGTTCGGCCAAGTCGAGCCCGGCGATGTGGACCCACGACGGAGCGCTCCAGTGCGACACGCTCATCGCCAACAACGTGGTCGGCAAGATCTACACCGGCGGCCCCGGGAACCTCCAGTGACCGCCGGACCGGAGCGGCTCCAGTGGACCGCCCCCGCACCGCTGTGGACCGCGGACACCATCGGCACCACGAGCCCGGCGTTCCTGCGCCCGCTGATCGCCGAACTGGACACCGACGCCTTCCTCGACGTGTTCCTGGCGATGGTCGGCGGCACCGGCGGCCGGGCGCCCACGGACCTCGCCGGCCTCCCTCCGGACCCGGCCCCCGACGGCACCTACCCGTTGTACTGGCCGACGGCCCACCAGTACTACCTCGTCGCGGCGAGCCTCGTCTGCCGCCGGCCCGGGATTCCCGACCACGCCGTACAACCAGCGCTCGGCGAACGGCCGTTCTTCGTCATCCGCCCGGCCGCCGCGGCCGGACCCGACGACGCGCTGCTGCCCGGCGAGCGGCAACTGCCGCTGCACGCCACCCCGGTCGCCGCCTTCGCACCGCCCGGATCCACGGCGGCCACGCTCGGCATGGCGGCCGGCGGCCGGTCGACCCGCACGCTTTTCTACGGGTTCGTCCCGGTGTCCGACGGCGACCCCGACGTGCGCGACCCCACCGCCCACGTCATCCGTACCGTCCTCGCCCGCGACCCCTGCCCGCCGGTGCTCGGCGCACCGAGCCACCCCTTCACCTTCGCCGGTCCGCTCCCGCCTCCCATCGGCCTGCGCACCGGCCTCCTCGCAACGGGCTCCCCGAAAGGAGCGACACCATGACAACGCCGGCAGTGCTCTACGGACAGGGCATCTCGTTCCCGCCCCGCGTCGGCCCCGACGGCGGCATCGTCCGGTCGGCGGGCGAGACCAACGTCCGCGAGTCCGTCGTGACGATCCTGCGCACCCGCCCCGGGGAACGGGTCGAACGCCCGGCCTTCGGCTGCGGCCTGGACCGGTACCTGTTCGAACCGAACACGGTGGCCACGCTCCGGCTGATCGTCGAGGACGTCCAGCGCGCCGTGACCCGGTGGGAGCCGCGCATCCGACTGGACGACGTCACCGCCGACGTCAACGCCGCCGACCCCCGCGACGTGGACCTCACCCTCGTCTACACCCTGATCGCCACCGGAATCCGCGAACGACTGCGGATGACCCTCGGCGCGGAAGGCCAGGACCAGCCGTGACCCTGCCGATTCCGGTCCTCGACGACCGTTCCTTCGACCAGCTCGTCCAGGAGGCGCTGGCCCGCGTACCGGTGCACACACCGGAGTGGTCCAACCTCAACGAGTCGGACCCCGGTGTCACCCTCCTCGAACTGTTCGCGTTCCTCACCGAGAACCTGCTCTACCGCGCCAACCGGATCCCCGAGGCCAACCGGCTCAAGTTCCTCGGCATGCTGGGCATCGCCCTCCAGCCGCCGAGCCCCGGCACCGGCCTGGTCACGGTCGGCAACGACAAGGGGCCGCTCGCCCCGCCGCTGCCACTCCCGACCGGCACCGAACTGCGGGCCGGGCAGGTCCCGTTCACCACGAGCACCCCACTGGCCGTCCTGCCCGTGACGTCGGCGCTGTACTACAAGCAGCCGCAGACCGCCCTGGACGCCGCCACCCGCAGCCGGTACCAGCTCATCTACCAGACGTTCCTGGAGACCGACTCCGACGTCCTCACCTTCTACAAGCCGGTGGCGCTCGATCCGCCGGCCACCGGCAAGCCGGATCCGGTCGTCGACCTCGGCGACCCGGTGAACGGCACCGTCGACCGCTCGCTCTGGGTCGCGCTGCTCGCACCGAAGAACGCCGACCTCGACGCGGTACGCCGGGCGATCGCCGGCCAGAGCCTGTCGATCGGCGTCTACCCGGCGACCCGGGTCGCCGGTCAGGTGCTGCCGCCGCAACACACCGGCACCCGGACCGTCGACCCCGGGCTGGTGTTCGAGATCGCCGCACCGGAATCCGACCCGTCCGGCCGGTCCGGCCCCGGCTTCGGGGTCGGCCCGGCCCGCTACACCCGGCTGCCGGTGACCTACGCCGAGCCGGTCCTCGACCGGCCCGGCCTGGTCCAGGTCACGCTGCCGCCCTACGAAAACCTGCTGCTGTGGGACTTCGACCCCGAGGAGGAGGGCACCGGCGACTTCCCGCCCCGGGTCGACGACGCGGCGGTCGCCGCCCGCCTGGTGACCTGGATCCGACTGCGGTACGAGCCCACGGCGGCCGGCACGGACACCGGCACCGGCACCGGCACCGGCACGGGTACAGGCACGGGTACAGGCACGGACTGCGGTTGCGGTTGCGGGAGTTCGGCCACCGGCTCCTCCACCACGACCTCTGCCATCACGACCTCGTCCACCACGACCTCGTCCACCACGACCTTGGCGGCACTGTCGGCCGCGACCGGTGGCCCCACCGGCCGCATCACCTGGGCCGGAGTCAACGCCGCCCGCGTGGTGCAGTCCGTGACCATCCCGGCCGAGCGCGTCGGAACCGGCACCGGCACCCCCTTCCAGACCTTCACCCTGGCCCGCACCCCGGTGCTGGGAGACGACGCGCCGGGCGGCCTCACCGTCGAGGTCCAGGACACCGACGACACCTGGCACGCCTGGTCCGAGATCGACGACATCTACGCCGCGGGACCCGACGACACCGTCTTCACCCTCGAACGCGCCACCGGCAAGCTCCTGTTCGGCAACGGCCTGTCCGGGCGACGCCCCGCGCGCGGGGCCGCGATCCGCGCCTCGTACTCCTCCGGCGGCGGACTCCAGGGACAGGTCGCGATCGGCGGGATCAACCGCAGCGCCGCTCTCCCCGGCGGCTTCAGTGTCACCAACCCGGTGCCGACATGGGGCGCGGGCGACGGGGAGTCCACCGCCGACGGCGAAAGCGCCGTGACCCGCTGGCTGCGCCACCGCGACCGGCTCGTCACCGCCGACGACTTCCGCGACCTCACCCGGCGCACCCCGGGCGTCGACCTCGGCCGGGTCGAGGTGCTGCCCCTGTTCAACCCCGACCGGCCCGGGGAACCGCAGGACTGGGCCGGGATGGTGACCGTCCTGGTCATTCCCCGCTCCGACCCGCTGCGCCCCACGGCCCCGCTGCCGGACCGGCAGTTCCTGGGCGCGGTCTGCGGCTGGCTGGACCCGCGCCGGCTGATCACCACCGAACTGCACGTGCGCGGACCGGAGTACCAGCCGATCCGGGTCTCCGTCGGGATCGTCGCGCTGCCCGGCCAGGTGCCGTCGATCGTCGAACAGGCCGTCACCCGGGCCGTGGAGACGTACCTCTCCCCGCTGACCGGCGGACTGCCGGCCACCGCGGCCGACGGCGACGGCCTGATCGCACCCGCGGCGACCGGCACCGGCTGGCCCCTGGGCGTCGACGTCCGGCCCCAGGACATCGAGGCGATCGCCACCCGCGTCCCGGGGGTGCGCTACGTCGACTCCGTCCTGATCGCCATGACCGACGCCGACGGGAGCGTGGTCTCACCGGTGGACGCGGTGCCGATCAGCGGCCTGCGCCTGCCGGCCGCGACCGTGACCGTCGTCTCCGGGCCCGCGCCCGACCCGGCCGCCCTGATCGGCGGCAGCCGGCCCGCACCGCCGACCCAGGTGCCGGTCCCGGTCGTACCCGACACCTGCTGACCGGCGACCGCCGCACCGGGGATCACCACGCCAAGGAGCTGTGAACGATGGACGTACAGGGTTCCCAGTACCACGTCGTCAACGGGATGGACGACTGGGGCCGTTGCACCGACGCGGCCTCGGGACGCACCCTCTCCGACGCGTGGTCCGACACCGCACCCGCGACCGACGGAACCGCCTGGGAGTACGACCCGGACCTCGGCGTGCTCCGGCTGCGCCGGGACACCCCGCTGTTCCGCCGGGCGGCCCGCACCCCGCCCCTCGCCCCGGACATCCGCCGCGGCTCCGGCCGCGACACCTACGGCAACTGGTACTGGATCGACGCCGACCGGCGCACCATTCGCGGCCGTGCCGTGTCCGCCCGGGCGGCGTCCACCTGGTGGTCCGTCGACGACCTGGCGGACAACTGCGCCTGCCGGAGCGCCGAACCCGGCACGTTCACGCACTCCGGGGCCTGTCCGCCGGTGGACATCCTGCTCCAGGGGCTCGCGGTCACCACCCACCAGTACCTGCTCGTGGGCTACCGCGGCCGGCAGACACCGTGCGAGGCCGGGCTGCTCGTGTTCGACCTGCGTGGCGGCGGCGCACCCCTGCGGCTGCCGTGGCCCGACGGCGACGCGTTCGACCCGTGGGACCTCGCCGACACCGCCGACGGCGGCGTTCTCGTCCTCGACGCCACGCACTCCGCGTACTGGCGGCTCGACGAGCACTTCCGGCTCCGCGGCCGAGAGGAACAACAGACCACCTCCACCGCGGAGTTCGGGCCCGTCGGCGGCACCCCGGCACCGCCGGCGACCGGTCCCGCCGTGCCCGAGCCCTGGCCGCTGGCCGACGCGGAGGGCAACCCCCTGCACGCCGTCGCCATCGAACCCGGACCCGACGGCAGCGTGCTGGTCCTGGACGCCGACCCCGGCCGCGGCCACTCCACGCTCTACCGCTTCGACGGGGGACGACTGCGCTGGACGACACCACTCCAGGACGTCGTCGAGGTCGTCGACCCCCGCGACCCCACGAACACCCCGACCCTGTACTCGCTGCTCGGCCACGACTTCTGCTACCTGGCGGGGCCGCCCGCGACGGGCCCGCTGCCACCACCGGTCCTCTACGTGGCCGACGCCGAGGGCGCCCAAGTGATCGCCTTCGACCTGGACCCCGACACCGGCACGGTGCGGGCGCACGACGACTTCCTGCCGATGCGCCGGTGGGCCGGGCGGGCGCTGGTCCGCTCCGGAGCGGGCGCCTGGTACGACTTCGGGGAACGCTGGATCTCCCTGGAGGTGTTCAACGAGTGCCGGTTCGCCACCACGGCGACACTCGTCACCGCCGTCGACACCACCGGGACGGTCCCGGGCGACACCTTCGACAGCAGGCTGCCGGGATGCGTATGGCACCGGCTCCTCCTGGACGCCCAGGTGCCGACCGGCACCGGCGTGACCGTCCGGGCGCGCGCCGACGACGACCCCGCCCTGCTGTCGCTGCGGCCCTGGCTCGACCAGCCGGCCCCGTACCGGCGCTCCGGCGGCCCGGAACTGCCCTGGACCGACGTCTGGGCCGACCGCCGGCAGCCCGACGGCACCCTGCCCGACGCCACCGGCACCTGGGAGCTGCTGTTCCAGGGGGTCACCGGCCGCTACCTCCAACTGGAGATCACCCTCACCGGCACCGGCCGCTCCTCGCCGCTCCTGCGCTCACTGCGCGCCTGGTACCCGCGGTTCTCCTACCCCGAGCACTACCTGCCCGAGGTCTACACGGGCACCCAGAGCCCCGACCGCTTCCTGGAGCGGTTCCTCGCCAACCCCGAGGGCCTCTACACCGCGATCGAGGAACGCATCGAGCACACGCACCTGCTGCTCGACGCGCGCACCGCGCCGACCGCCGATCTGCCCTGGCTGGCGGCCTGGTTCGGGCTCGCCCTCGACCCGCTGTGGGACACCGAACGGCGACGCTTCCTGATCCGGCACGTCGACACGTTCTACCGCCGCCGGGGCACGGTCCCCGGTCTCGTCGCGACGCTGCGGGTGTTCCTCGATCCGGTCGTGGACGAACGGATCTTCGACCCCGTGGGGGAGTGCGGCGGGGCGGCGGCCACGACGGGGATCCGGGTCGTGGAGCGGTTCCTGACCCGGGACGCCGCCGCCCCGGCGCCCGGCACCGCCGACGACGACCCGCGGACCCGGGTCCGCCGCTTCGCCCACCGGTTCGACGTGCTGGTGCCCGGTGACCTGTCGGCGGACGCCGCCGCCATGGTGACCCGCATCGTGGCCGCGGCGAAACCGGGCCACACCGCGTTCGAGGTCAGCCGCTTCCAGGACCTGTTCGTGATCGGCCGGGCCCGGCTCGGCATCGACACCCAGGTCGTGGCCGGCCCGTCGTTCACGCCGATCGTGACCGGCAGCGGCGTGCTCGCCGCCGGCTACCTCGGCTACGCCCACCCCTTCGACATCACCGACCGCGTCGTGAGCGACCGCGACCGGATCGGCGCCCTGCACGCCCTGTAGACGCCGCACGATGCCTTCTTGAGATCAGGAGAAGTCCGCGATGACCACCACGGAGCCCACCACCGGGCCCTGCGTCTCCCTGTCCACGGGAACGCTGAGCCCCGACCTGCGGGTCAACTATTCGTACGGGATGGTGCTCGGCCTCGACGAGTTCGTCCAGGAACAGCTGTACCAACAGGAGAAGACCTACCGGCACCGGCGCCTGCTGCACGGGTACGGCACCAGTTACGGCCTGCAGGTGTCCGTAGACCCGGCCCCCGACAGCAGCGGGGACTACGTCGTCGCCGTCAGCCGCGGATCGGGCATCGACCAGCGGGGGCGGGAGTTCATCGTCCCCGAGTCCCAGTGCCTCCGGCTCCAGGACTGGCTGACGGCCCAGGAACAGGCACATCCGGGCATCGTCGCGGAGCACACCGAGGGCTCCGGGGCCTCGACGATCTATGTCGTCGCGAGCTATGCCGAGTGCCTGGACGGCCTGGTGCCGCTGCCCGGCCGGCCGTGCGGCACCGGCGACCAGACCCAGGTGGCGTCCCGCGTCCGCGACTCCTGGACCATCGAACTGCGCTGGGACCCCCCGGAGATGCCGCGCTGGGACAGCGACCGACGGCTGGGACGGCTCCTCGCCTCGGTCGCGGTCGTCGAGCAGCCACAGGGGAATTTCCCGGACGAGGACGCGCTGTTCGCCGCGGTCCGTGCGCTGGCCGACATCGCGCCGAACGGCCCCGGTGACATAGACGAGTTCGGCACGCCGCTGGTGGCCTACGAGATCGCCAGGTGGCAGGCGGCGCGCATCTGGGACGAGATCTTCGCCATCTGGGTCAGCGAGGTCAGGCCCCGGCTCGAACCGGACCTGATCACCCCGTCGCGGTCCTCGGACCCCGCGATCCTCCTCGGGGCCCTCCAGATGTACGGGCTCAGCACAGACGTCAGCACCATCTACGACATGCATGTCGAAGACGCCGGACGGCCCAGCGTCCTGAACACCCAGCTGATCCAGGAACTGCCCCCGCCGGAGCGGATCGACAGAGAACCGGTCGAGCTGGCGACGCTGGTCCCCTCCCCGCCCACGGCCGGTGCCTTCACCATCGACGCCTGGTTCCATCTGGTGGACTACGCGGTCACCCTGACCGGTCCGATCCAGGTCACCACGGAGGCCGGAGCCACCTATGCGTTCACGGCGACCGGCAAGCCGTTCGCCCAGGGGGAATCCGCGACCTACGCGAACGTATGGACGCTGACCCCTCCGTCCGGGTTCAAGCCCACTGCCGGTCAGCAACTGAGCGCGCGGTTCGAGTCCGACGCGGTGGTCATCGGGGGCGGCTGGACGCTGAACCAATGGCGCGACCAGCGGGGCGTCCGCTTCCTCAACACTTCCGCGAGCGGGGGAGCCGTCCTGGCCTACACGACGGCGAACGGGACGACGAGCACCCTGCTGCCCGAGGACGCGCAGAACGCGCAGACCGCTCAGGACCCGCCGACCGCCGCGGCCGAGGTCGCCCCGCCGGCCGCCGCCAACCCCACCCCCACTCCCTTCGTGACGATCACCGACACCGGCGCGACGGCGGAACAGCTGGACTTCGAGCTGTGGTTCCACCCCGAACCCCGGGGCACCCGGCACGACATGATCGTCCAGACCCCGCAGGTGCGGGCGTACGACGAGACCACCGGCGATCCGCTGACGGTCACCGGCCCGACCCAGGACCCGAGGCACGGCAACGTCTGGCACGTCACGACGAACGCGCCTGCCGGCAACAGCCCGTTCCCGGCCTACGTGCGCTTCGTCTTCCCCACCGAGGACTTCACCCTCACCGGTGCCGCCTCCGGAAGTACCGCGCTGGCGAGCTGGATTGACAGCGGCGCGGTCGAGTTCACCGGCTGGGACCGGGGTGAGGCGAGCATCGTGGTCTTCCACCGGGTCCCGGCGCCCGACGCGGAGGAGCCGGATCCCGCCCCGGCCGGCCGCACGACCACCCGGGCCAGGACCGCCGCGCCGAAGGCGACCAGCGGGCGGGGACAGAAGCGATGAGCAGCCAGACGATCGGGTCGGACTTCACCGGCGGCGCGCTGCTGCCGAACTACGTCAACGGGCGGCTGCTCGCCGCCGAGGACCTGGCGACCGGTCAGGCGAGCCTGCTCGCCCGGGACACCCGCATCGGCCGGGCGGCCGGTGCCGGGGTCGTCCAGGGACTCTGGGTGACCTCGGGCGCCACCACCCTCACGGTGGCCGCGGGCACCGGCATCACCCCGTCCGG
Organism: Streptomyces sp. NPDC058683; assembly: GCF_042716195.1. Taxonomy (NCBI): domain Bacteria; kingdom Bacillati; phylum Actinomycetota; class Actinomycetes; order Kitasatosporales; family Streptomycetaceae; genus Streptomyces; species Streptomyces sp. NPDC058683. Next base: position 20,034 of record NZ_JBHXSK010000016.1, on the reverse strand, counting down.
GCAGCCGGTCGTGGCCGCGCGGACGATCACGCTGCCGCTGGCCCTCTCGACCACCACCACCGTCAACACCGCGGTCTTCATGCGTTGCTCGGGCGGCGGCACGGGCTCCGGCGTCGCCGCGGGCGCGTACCTGCTCACGGCCCGCCCGGTCCAGCAGCGGCAGGGGCAGGTGCCGCTGGCCGCGTCGCCGGACAGCACCCTGTCACCGGGGTGCGCGGCACGCTGGACCGCGGAGGGGGTGGAGATCCGGGCGATCGCCCTGCCCGCCCTCACCACGGTCTTCGGAGTCGGCACCACGACGGACAACCTGCGCAATCTGACCGCCCATTGGTGCTTCGGAGCCGAACAGCTGGTGAACCTCCCCGTCTACCCCTTCACCTTCGATCCGGCGTACTCGGGATTCGACCGTCTGGCCCCGGCGGACCTCACCGACCTGGACCTGCCCCTGGCGGTCTTCCGCTGGGACGGCCAGCGCGTGGTCGACCTCGACAACTGGTCGGCCCGGCGCCGGATCACCACCCCCGATCCCGCCCCCTCGGGCTGGTCGGCAACGGTGGCCGACCGGCGCGACGCCGACGGCCAGGCGCGGTTCCTGCAGTTCCAGGAGCAGATCGACCTGATCGCCGCCGGCGGGAACGCCCGCTACATCGAGGCCACGCGGCACTTCGGGCTGCTGCCCCCGGTGGGGTTCCTGCCCGCCGCCTTCCAGAACGGGACCATCGCCGCGAGCAAGGACGCAGCCTCGGCCGCGTCGACGGGCAGGAAACCGTCCGCCGCTTTCACCGGGTCCTTGTTCGACCCGTGGACCTTCTTCGGCGGTGCGGCGAACTTCGGCGGCGTCATCGACTGGTCGGTGGCCGACTTCGCGCTGCGTCAGTCCTGGCAACTGCCGCCGGAACTCACCTCGTTCAACTCCGACGAGCGGGGAGTCCGGCTCACGTTCTACTGGGTCCGGGAGAACCTCGACGCCCCCGAGACCATCCCGACCTACGTGGTGTTCATGACCGACCTGCCCTGGCGGCAGAGCTACGGCGGGACGGTCACCAAGGCCTCCGAGGCCGCGGACACGCCGAAGGGCACCGCCACGTGAGCGACACCGTACGCATCGCCAGGATGCGCCTGCACCGCCCCCGGCACGACACGCCCGACGCGTACGCGGCCGTCCGTGCGCTCGACCTCGTCCCGTCGGTGCCGGACCGGTCCGTGCTGGTGATCCGGCGGCTGAGCGTGCCCGCCGCACAACCCCGCACGGTACGGGACCGGGTCGCCGCCCTGCGCGGGAGCGCGGCCCGGCCTGCCCTGGGCCCGACGCCGCCCGACTGCACGGCGGTGGTGTTCAGCGACGAGGTCGAGGCCATGACCTGCCTGACGGCCGATCTGGGCGCCGACCGCGCTGCGGACCGCTGGTACTGGCCGGCGGAGATCCGCAGGGGGGTGCGCTCGGCGGGCCCCGGCACGACACTGGCCCGGATCTGGCTGGACCGGCCGGCCTGGGTACCCGCGACGCTGGCCCAACTGGTGCGGTCCTCGCCGGGTTTCCCGGGGGGCGCCGTACGCGCGATAAGCCTGTTGTCGGACGCCCAGGCGCGGGCCGTGATCAGCGCGGTCCTGACGGCATTTCACGCGACGGAGGCGCGAACGGGGCTTGCGCGGGGGCGAATCGGGGCCTCGGCGGAGTCGGTCGAGGCCGGGGTGGAGGCGGTGTCGACCAGGGCCGGGGACGGAGCCGGAGCAAGGGCAGGGAGTGCCTCGGCCGGGGCCATGACCGCACCGGATCGGCTGCCCGCCCCCGCACCGGATCGGTCGCTCGCCCTGGCGTCGTACCGGTCGGAGGCCGGCGCCGCGCTCCGGCCCGCCGGACGGGCGCTGCTGGCCCTCGGACTGACCCTCGCGGCCACGCCGTGGGTCGCCCGCGACGGCCGCCTCGCCAGGGAGGTCGACGACCTGCTGCGGCCTGCGGACCCGGCGGCCCCGGACCCCGCCGGACCGTACGCGTACGCCACGCAAGACCAGGCCGACGCCTGTGCGACGAGCCCCGGCGTCCGTCAACGGGCGGACGCACCGGCCGACTTCGGGCCCACCGCGTCCGACCGGCCGCCGAGCGCCCGGTCGGCGGCCCATGCCGTACGTCGTCCGGACCCGGCCGGAACGCGCCCCACGACCGGCACGACCGGCACCACCAGCACCACCGGAACGACCGGCACCGCGCGGCGACCGGTGGAGGTGCCCGCCGACGACCGGTCGGACTCGTACCCGGCCGAGACGCCCCGCCCACCCGATGCGATCGGAACGCCGACCCCCGACCCGCAACGCGCGGAAGCCCGCACCAGGGGCGAGAGCCCGGCCGTCGGTGAGGCCGCCCGAGGGGGCACCGTCGTCGAGAGCCGCTTCGCCACCCTCTTCTACGCGGTCAACCTCATGACCTGGCTGGACCTCCCGCGCGCCGGCGCCCACGAGCCGGGCCCCGGGCCCGTGTCCGGCTGGGCGACCCTCGAAGCGCTCGGTGCCTGGCTGCTGCCCGACGCGTTCGCCACCGGACCCCGAACCGGAGACCGGGAAGACCGGGACCCGATCTGGCGGCTCCTCGCCGAACTCGACGGCCGGGACCCGCCCGCCCCCACATCGCTGCGGCTCGACGGGATCACCGACCGGCTGCGGGACCTCCTGGACCGGCACCGGCTCACCCCGGAGGTGTTCGCGCGGCCCGGAACCCTCGTCATCGGCCGGACCCATGTCGACGTGGTCCTCGGCCTGCACCAGATCGACCTCGCCGCCCGGTCCAGCGGCCTGGACCAGGATCCGGGCTGGGTCCCGGCCCTCGGCCGGATCATCGCCTTCCACTACGAAGGTTTCGACCACGACGGCCATGACGGTTTCGATTACGACGGCTTCGACGGCGGGAACTGAGATGCCGACCATCACTGCGACGACCGGCCTTTCCGGCCGTGATCTGCTCGACCGGATCCTGCGCAGGCTGGCCGAGGCGCCGCACACGGCGTCCGACCCCCTGGCGAACCCGCCGTGGCTCGACGAGTACCGCGCCGCAGCGCACTCCGATGCCCTCACGACACCACACGTACAGCCGCCGTCGCCGCACCGGCTCGACGCCCCCGACCGGCTGCTCCTCATGGCGGCCGGGCTGATCGAGGAAGACGTCCGGTTCGGCGCGCTCTTCGCCCATCTCCAGGCTCCCCTCCCGTCGCGCCGGCCCTGCGTCGGCCTGCTCGGCTGGCTGCTCGCCGACGCCTCCCACACCGCGCACGGCCTCACCGGCCGGGTGCAGAGCCTCGTACGCCGCGGGTTGCTGGAGGTCGACAATCCGGCCGACCCGCGCTCGGAGTGGGTGGTGCGCGTGCCGGTGCCGGTGTGGGATCTGCTGCGGACCGGCCGGATCGGCCCCGACGCGCTGCCGGCCGGGCTGACCCACCGGCCGCGGGCGGAGTTTCCGCCGCCGGAAGCGGTCGTGCTCTCCGCCGACGCGGCCGCGGTCGTCCCGAGGCTGCCCGCGCTGCTGCGGGACGGGTCCGTCGCGGCCCTGGTCGTCCGCGGGATGGCAGGCTCCGGCCGGACCACCCTGCTCGGCTCGCTGGCCGCCGCGCTCGACAAGGATCTGCTGGTGTACGAGGGGCAGCCCGGCGACGACGCCTGGCGGCTGTTCGGCGCCCTCGCCTCGATCGGCGACGTGTTCCCCGTCGTTCGGTGCGCACTCGGGCCGGGCGAGACCCTGACGCTGCCCCACCCGCCCGGCGTCGACCAGCCGCTCGGCGTCGTGATCGGCCGCACCGGCGGGGTGACCGGCGAGGCCGTGGATCCGGCGCTGACCGTGACCCTCGGCGCGTGCGGCCCGGCGGACCGCCGCAGGCTCTGGACCGCGCTCGGTGTGACGGGTGGCGCGGCCGACCTCGACACCATCGTGGAGCGGTTCCTGCTGACCCCGGGCAGCATCCACCGGGCGGCTCCGCTGGCCGTCGCGGGAGCGCGTACGGCGGGCCGTACGGCGGTCACGCCGGCCGACGTCGCCGCCGCGACCCGGACGCTCGACCGGCAGAGCCTGGAGGTGCTGGCCCGCCCCCTGGATCCGTTGCCGGTCGGCGACCCGCCGGTGCTCACCCCCGCCGCCGCGGCGGAACTGCGCACCCTGGCCATGCGGTGCCGCCACCGGGAACGCCTGACGACGGCCGCCGGGGGCGGGCACGGCGGTCTCAACCGCGGCGTACGCGCCCTGTTCGGCGGGCCGAGCGGCACCGGCAAGACCCTGGCGGCGCGGCACCTCGCCGCGACGCTCGGTCTCGACATGTTCCGGGTGGACCTCAGTGCGGTCGTCAACAAGTACATCGGGGAGACCGAACGCAACCTCGACCAGCTCCTGGGCCGTGCGGAGGAGTTGGACGTCATGCTGCTGCTCGACGAAGGGGACGCGCTGATGACCCGGCGCACCGACGTCGCGAACGCCAACGACCGGTACGCGAACCTGGAGACAAACTTCCTGCTGCAACGGCTGGAGACCTTCGAGGGCATCGTCGTGGTCACCACGAACGCGGGCAACCGCATCGATCCGGCCTTCCTGCGCCGGATGGACGTGACCGTCGACTTCGTGCCGCCCGACGCCGGTCTGCGCCGCCGGCTGTGGTCCGCCCACCTGCCCGACGACCACCGGGTCGGCCCCGGGGTGCTGGCAGACACCGCCCGCCGGTGCGACCTGACCGGCGGCCAGATCCGCAACGCCGCCCTGCACGCGGTCCTCCGCGGCCTGGAGAGCGGTACGCCCGTCGGCGACGAGGACCTCATTGCGGCGGTACGGCGGGAGTACCGCCGCACCGGGGCCTCCTGCCCGCTCCCGGACCGCACATGAGCACGCTCCCGAGTGCGAACACGCTCCCGCTCGTCAGCTGCATCATGCCGACGCACAACCGGCGACGGTTCGTACCCCGTGCGATCGCCTACTTCCTGCGCCAGGACCACCCCCGCAAAGAACTGGTGATCGTCGACGACGGAACAATCCCCGTCGAGGACCTGGTGCCGGAGCTGCCGAACGTCCGCTACCACCGGCTCACCCGGCGCGTCACGGTGGGCGCCGCGCGCAATCTCGCCTGCGAGGCGGCCACGGGCAGCGTCATCGCGCACTGGGACGACGACGACTGGCAGGCCCCCGACCGGCTGAGCCGGCAGGTGCGGCAGCTGACCTCGGGACGGGCCGACCTGTGCGGCATGACGAGCCTGCTCTACTACGACCCCGCCGCCGACGTGGCCTGGCGCTTCACCTGGCCGTCCCGGCTGCCCCGCTGGCTCGCGGGCCAGAGCCTCTGCTTCCGCCGCGACCTCTGGGTCCGCTCACCCTTCCCGGACCAGGCCATGGCGGAGGACGCGGTGTTCGTCCGCCGCCTGATCAACCGGACCCCCACCCGGACCACACCCGGCGACGCCCTCGTGGCCCTGGTACACCCGGCCAACACGGTCGCGAAGTCGAGCCGCAACGTCCATGCCTCGCCCGCGACGATGGACGAGGTCCGGGCGCTGCTCGGCCCGGACCTCGACTTCTACCGCGCCCCGCGGACCTGAGTGGCCGGGCGCGGCCACCCCGCGCCCCCCCCGGGCCGCCCCGCCCAACCCCCGGTCCCCCGCGCAGGGCGGGGGTAGATTGGGGCTCCACCACGCGACAGCCGGCGCTGAGGGCCG
>NZ_JBHXSK010000016.1:0-14348 GCF_042716195.1 Streptomyces sp. NPDC058683 | reverse complement strand
CAGCGTCCCGGCACCCCGGACGGACGGCCCGGCCGTCACCGCTGTCCCGCTCCCTGCTTGGTGTACTTGGCGGTCAGCTCCTCGATCCTCCGGAGGATGTCGGCATACGTCTGCGCCTCGCGTGCCCGTATGGCGTCGACGTCGGACGCGCTGTACCCGAACTTCGCCGCCTTCGCGTACGGGATGTCCGCCCAGCTCTTGTTGGATTTGAGGCTGCTGCCGTTGGCGTCCGCCCGCATGCGCACGAGGTTGTCCGGCAGGTCGCCGAGAGCGGCCAGCTCGTTCCTGAGCAGCGCCTGCACCTCTGCGGGCGCCTGCGCGTAGAACGCCAGCAGCCTGCTGAGTTCCCGCAGTTTGGTGATGCGGTCCAGCGACACGAGGTGATCCGTGGCGAGCTCCGGCTTGGTGACCTGGGCGTTCCACGCGGCGAGGGACATCACCTGGTCGACCTGGATCCTGCCGGCGGCCTTGTAGTTCGGGCCGTTGCTCCGCATGAGCTCGTTCAGGCTCTTGCTCGCCTGGTCCAGGGCCTTCTGCGCGGCGTCCCGTTCCTGGGTCACGGCGGGCAGCTGAATGTTCTTGACCGTCGTGGCCGCGCCCCCGGAGTCCCGGACCTCGTGCTGCAGGGCGTAGTTGCGGCTCAGCCAGTCCAGGTACGCCTTCTCCTCGGCCGTCACCCCGGCCTCCCGGCGCAGTTCCCGGACCGCCTCGACCTTGTCGTCGTAGGTCGGCAACCCGTTGATCCGATCGAGGCGGGTCTTCAGCGAGGCGGGCTTCACCGGGCGCTCTCCCGCCTGCTTGAGCAGTCTGTCCCGGGCGCTCCGCTGGTCCGCCTCGTGTGACGGGCCCGACGCATCGGCGTCGGCGACCGCCTGCTGCTTGCCCGCCAACTTCTCGGCGGCCCGCTGCCGGCCCGCGGCGTCGAAACCGGCTGCGGGTGCCTTCGGGGCCGTCGCCGACGTGGCCGGGGAGGCTTTGGCGGGGGCCTCGGGCGGCGGGGTGGTGCGCGCGGCCGCTTCGGCGGCGGGCCTCGCATCGGCAGCGGGCGGTACGACGGTGTTCTGCTGCGGGCGTACGGTCGCGGTCGGCCGTTCGGTGACCGCCGAAGGTCCGCCCGTCGGCGACGGGCTTTGCGCCGCTGGCCGCAGGGGTTCGGTGATGGCGGCCCGTGGAGGACCCCCGGCCGCCGGTCCCTGGGTCACACGCTCCCCCTCGGACAAGCCGATCATCCCGGCGGCCGTGACCTTCCGGATGACCCCGCGGAAACCCGTTCCGCCGGGAGGACGGGCCGACGGGGGCGCCTCGACGGGCGCCCCGGGGATGCGGGGGACCGATCCGCCTCGCAGGCGGGGCCCTTCTGCGAGGAAGAGCATGAAGAGGGGCAACACGAACATCTCGGACCAGTATCGGCTGCGCGCCTCTGCCAGAGCCCGGGCATCCACCTCGTCCAAGGTCACGGTCACCCGCTGCGTCTCCTTGCCCTCGAGCCAGTTGAGGATGTTCTCCGTCTCGGCCGTGATCGCTTGGCAGAACGCCAACTCGTCGGCCGCCGCCTCGTATTCGGGACCGAGCGCGGACCGGAGGCCCTGCTCGAACTTGTTCCTGTCGTCCGCGTACCCGACGGGGTCCTCGCGCCAGATCCGCTTCCTGACGGCACGCTCCCGATCGAGGGCTCTGCCGAGCCGCCGCTGCCAGTAGCCCTTCCAGAGCTCGTACATCTCGCGGTCGGTGAGTCTGTTGTGCGGATTCTGCGGATCACGCGGATCCCCGTGCGTCGCACGGTTCTCCGCCCCGGCGGCCTGCCGGTGGACAACGCCGGTCTCGCCCGTCCCCACGAGCGCCGCCCCGGGCGCGGCTCCCGCCGCGACGGCGTCGGCGGCCCGTTCGGCGGCGTCACCGGGGGAGCTGAGCCGGGTCGGCACCGTCGGTATCCGCCCGCCCTGCTGGACGACATGGCTCAACTCGTGCCGGAGCAGCCGCAATCCCGTTTCGGTGTCCGGTGCGTAGTGGCCCGGGGCGAAGACAATGTGGTTCCCCACCGTCCACGCCTTCGCGTCGACGGACCTGGCGGACTCCGCCGCTTCGGCGCCCGTGTGCACGCGTACGTCACCCAGGTCCCGGTCGAAGACCGTCTCCAGCCGTGCCCGGACGACAGGGTCGAGCGGCTGCCCCGGCTGCCGGGCGACGACGTCCGCGACGGCCTGGATCGGGCCCGTACGACGCCCTCGCGCCTCGCTGGTGTCGCCCGCGCCGTCAGGCACGGCCCACAGCGGGATCGTCCGTGCTGCCCCGCCCGCCCGCGGCGCGGCGCGAAGCCCGCTCCCGGCGTCGTCGGTCCGGCTCCGGGCCCTCTCCGACCCAGGCTCAGGGGAATGCTCACTGCCCACGTCCGCCTCCGTCGAGTCACGTCAAGTCGGTTCGCCTCAGGTGTCGTCAGTCCGACTCACCTTGCCCAACGGACCGTCACCCTTCCGTCACGGAGGAAACCGGGGAGAGCCGAAGGGCTCGGGGCAGGCGAGGGCCGACGTCTGGCTGCGGGCCGGCCTCATGGACAGTCGCGAACGGCTCCAGCCGTTGTTCACCGCGGTCCGTGGAGTCGCCGCCGAGCAAACGCAATTGGCGGAGACGGTGATCGCCTTCGCCGAGTCCGGGATGATGCTGGTCAACGCGGCCGACGCACTGGGGATCCACCCCAACACCGTGGCCTACCGGCTCGGGCAGTGGTACAAACCCACCCGGTCCAACCCGCGGACGTTCGCCGGACTCGTCCGCTCGGTCGTCGGCATCACCGGCTGACAGCCGATTGGGGAATCCACACGATTCCAATCCTCCGCGAGTTGATCCCACCGAAGACCGGAGACCTGAAGACGCTCCGTAGTCGATGGCGCTCCACAGCGGTGAGGAACGCCCCGTAGGCCGGTGCGGCTATCGCGGTGGGTCGGTGAGTCCTCGGCCGATGGCGCGGGCCGCCTCGCGGAGGGCGCTGTCGACGCGGTCGTACGGCGTGCTGGTGGGCAGGGTGACGAAGACCGCCGCCACGGCCCGGTCGTTCCGCAACACCGTCGCGGCGAACGAGAGTTCGCCCAGTACGTACTCCTCGTGGGCCGTGGCCAAGCCGGTCTCCCTGATGCGGATCAGCTGGGAGCCGAGGGTGCCCGGGGCGGTCACCGTGTGGCGGGTGTGGCGCCGTACCTCCGACCGCGGGCCGTGGCCGTGGGCGAGGAGGATCTTGCCGGCCGCCGTGGCGTGCAGCGGCAGGCGTTCGCCGCTGACCAGGCACAGGGCCGCGCCGTCGGAGGGGACGGCGATGTCCGCGTGGCCGCCGGTGCGGGATGTGAGCGTGCGGAGGGCGGGGAGCGAGAGGTCGAGCAGGCCGCGCGGGCAGGGGGCCGCGGCGCCGAGGGCGCGGATGCGGGTGCCCAGGCGGTAGGAGCCGTCGGCCGCCCGCTCCAGCCCGCCCCACGCGACCAGCTCCCGCACCATGCGCAGCGCCGTCGGCACCGGCAGCCCGGTCCGGCGGGCGATCTCCGTCAGGCGCAGCGTGGCCGGTGCGCCCATGAACGCGTCCAGCACCGAGAAGACCCGCCCGGCAACGCTCTCGGCCATGTCGCACCCCGCGTTTTCATCCAGTGAAAGTCCGGCGTTGTCGCCGCACCGCACGCTCCGCGAAGGTCAACGCATGACTCTCGACCTCTCTTCCGACGAGCTCCTCTCCACCACCCGGGCGGTCCGTCACCGCCTCGACCTCACCCAGCCCGTACCTCGCCAACTGCTTGAGGAATGCGTGGACTTGGCGGTCCAGGCCCCGACCGGCCGCAACCGCCAGCGCTGGCACTTCGTGATCGTGACCGACCCCGAGCGGCGGGACGCGCTGGCCGAGGTGTGGCGCGACGGCGTGCGCACGCCGGGCGTCTCCGCCCCCGTCCCCGAACGGGACGTGCGCCGAGCCGATGTGGCGCACATGGAGCGGGTGTACTCCGGCGCCGCCCATCTCTACCAGCACATCCACGAGGTCCCGGCGATCGTCGTGCCGTGTGTGGAGGGCCGTACCGACGACGCGTCCGTCCTGCACCAGGCCGGCACCTGGGGCTCCATCCTCCCCGCCGTCTGGAGCTTCATGCTCGCTGCCCGTGCCCGTGGCCTGGGCAGCTGCTGGACCACCGGCAACCTCGTCCACGAGAAGGAGTCGGCCCGCGTCCTCGGCATCCCCTACGACGACGTCATGCAGGCGGCGTTCATCCCGGTGGCGTTCACCCTCGGCACCGACTTCCGCCCGGCCCGCCGTATCCCGAGGGAGGAGGTGCTGCACTGGGACACCTGGTGAACAGGCCGGCCACGGAGTTGTGTTGTCCGGGCCGCATCCACCCCGTCTCCCCTCGCGTACCCCGTTCCCCTCACGGCCGGGAGACCCCACATGCTCGTGCGGCCCGATGCGCGACCGCCCTGACCGGTTCGGGGCCTGGGGGACCCGCGTTTCGGCTTGCTGTTCGACGACCTGGAGCGGCGTGCGGCCGACCCCGCAACACACCGGGGATTACGTCATGAGGCCCAGCATGCCCGGGCGCGGCCGGCATCCATTCAGCCCCGGACTCGCCAGGAGGCGCCCGTTTCCGTAGTGGTCAGTGTCGCAGCACCCGAGGTGCTCCGTCCGTGCCACGGCCGGAGCATCCAAGACAGCCGCGATCGGGATACGCGCTCTCCAGGGCGGGCGTGGACGAGGCCGAACATTCGGGCCGCAGATCGTGCGCAATCGGAAGGGGATTGGACTCCTGCATGCTCTATTTCACATGCTCTATTTGAGAAGCGAGGCGGTATCGAAGTAGAAGTTCCTCATCTGCCACAATTTTTCATCGCGCAGGATCCAGTGTTCAGCAATCCAGAGCTCATCTCCAGAAGTCGATCGTCCCGTCAGTAGCGCGGCGACGTGATCTCCATCGGCCGACAAACTGACGACACGGATACTCGTAAGGTCGACCGCCGCTGCGAACTTGGGCAGCACGTCGCGGAAGAAGGCGTCAGGTCCGCGATGCACACCGCCCCATGGCAAGATTGGGGGAACATTCTCTTCGAATTCCTCATGCATGGCCGCGCGGAACGCGTCCACGTCACCGCTGAACGCTGCGTCGTATACCTGACGGACGATGTCGCGGTTGCGTGTCTCCGCCGCAGAATCGGTCATGGTGAAGCCTCTCCGTGGTCATCTCGGGTCTTGCAGGTACGAGACTAGAGAGCATTGCTGCGACGAGTAATGGCTCTGAGTCCGCACCTGATGTCTGATCGTCCCGATCCGGGCCGAGACCCGTAGGATCCGGACAGTCGCATCGCCGGGAGGGAGAGTTCGCATGGACATTGTCGGCAGCATCGCCATGTCGATGCGGACTTCGAAGCCGATCGCCCGCCGTAAGGATCTCTACGGCTCCTGGGGGCTGAGACTCACCGGCGACCAGGGCGCCGGCCTTCATGTCGTGCTCGAGGGAACAGCGTGGATACTGCCTCCGGCTGTCCCGGCCCCGGTCCAGCTCGGGGTCGGCGATGTCGTCTTCGCCCGGACAGGCGAGGGATACACGCTGGCGAATCACCCCGACGCGCCAATCGTCGAGGTGTCCTCCCTGGCCCCGACGGACCAATGGCCACTGCCGAAACCGGCCGTCGGCCAGACGCCGGGAGCCGTGCTGCTGTGCGGCCTGTACGCACTCGATCGCGCCCGGCCGCACCCCCTGATCGCTGAACTGCCCGCGGTGATCCATCTGCCGGCGAGGGCGGCGATCGGCGAGCCCCTGCGATCCGTCGTCGACCTGCTGGGCGCTGAGGTCGCGCGTGACGGGCCGGAGCTCGGCGCGGCAGTTCCGGCCCTCCTCGACTTGCTGATGATCTACACACTCCGCACGTGGTACGCCCGCGAGGCGGAGCGTGGGGCACAAGGCTGGGCGCGAGCTCTGCAAGATCCAGCCATTCGCATGGCACTCGAACGCATAGAACAGTCGCCTGCTGAGCCCTGGACCGTCGGAGGGCTTGCCGCGGCCGGGGGCGTGTCCCGAACGGTATTCGCCCGGCAGTTCCGCGCACTTACCGGCGAGTCACCCCTGGCCTATGTGACCCGCTGGCGCATGATGCTCGCTGCCCGCCTGCTCCGCGATACCGATCTGACGCTCGATTCTGTTGCCGCACAGGTCGGCTACGGTTCGGCATTCGCGTTCGGGAAAGCCTTCAAAAGGGCTGTGGGGGACACGCCGGGCGCCTACCGGCGTGAATATCGCGATCATCTCAGTCAATGAACGGCCACAGTCGGGGCTGTTCACCGGTGTCGCCAAATCTCCCTAGTCCGCGCGCGTCCGACTCTCCGTCAGCCACTTGGGTGTCGTTGCCGTGGTCATGAGCACGCTCGCAGGCACCGTCGGCCTTGCGGCCCGGGTCGTTCACCGGTACGAACCTGTCCGTGCGGCAGGCGTTGCGCGGTCGGCCGCGCATGGTCCGGCGGCGGACGCCATCGGGGTGTACGGCGACGGATGAGAAGCCGCTGGTCGAGTGACCACCTGGATTTGGCGATCGCTGAGCGCGGTAGCGATCAGCGTATGTGCCGGACCCGGGCGGCGTGGCGGCCCCCGGCCTCTGCGGGCTGGCAGTCCGGTGCGCCGCAGGCGACTGCCCGCCCGGCGAGCCATGAAAGGGAAACATCGTGACCCAGCAGAACGTGACGGTCGCTGTCACTGGCGCGGGCGGCACCGGCGTGGCCAAGGCATTGCTCGCCGCACTTCAGCGGGATGACCGGGTCGGCCATGTCGACCTTCTGGTGTCGGCCAACGGACGGAAACTCGTGGCCTTCGAATTCCAGACCGGAGAAGACCCGGACGCGGTGGTCCAGGCCCTGGAGGCGACGTCGTCGAAGGTGCGCTTCCTGGATCCGGCTGACATGTCCGGACCGGTGACCAGCGGTAGCTACCCGGCGGACGCGATGATCATCCTGCCGTGCGCGGCAGGTGTCCTCGGACGTATCGCTCACGGGCAGACGGAGAGCCTCATCGAGCGAGCCGCGGACGTGATGCTGAAGCAGCGGCGCCAACTCGTCCTCTGCCTGCGCGAAGCGCCGCTGAACCTCATCCACCTGCGCAACATGGTGGCCGTCACTGAGGCGGGAGCCACCGTGTACCCCATGATTCCCACGTACTACAACGTGCCGGAGACACTCGCCCAACTGCGGGACGAGTTCGTCGAACGCGTCCTGCAATTCCTGGGCCTGCCCGGCACGGACCGCTACCAGTGGGACGGCAGTGATACCGCGGCGCGACGCGAGCACAACCGGACGTCGTGAAGGACCCGCTGCCCCGCGCCACGGCGGGTTGATGGCCACAAGCCACCCGCTTACGTGAACGTGGTCTCCTCTCAATTGCCTCCGGACAGCGTCTTCGCGGGCGGGCAGCCGGCGATACCGCTGCTCCTTACCGGCCGGGTACGGCGAGGCCACCCCCAAGAGGAGGCGACGCGACCGGCCGTGGGACTGCCCACGGCGATCGTCCTGGTCGCGGGCGTGGACGAGAGCCAGACCATGGTGGTGCTCCAGGACGGTCCTGCCCGGTCCGCTGTTGAGGGCGGTCATGTGCATCCCGAGCCGGGTGAGGAAGCGGAGTGGTTGCGCCGGACTGGAGCCTGAACGGTCCGTACTGGGATGCGTCTCACGCGAACCGGGCGGCCAGGCGCCGGAAGAGGGCTGGGGCGGCACCGTGCAGGCGGGCGGGGAGTCGCATCCAGCCAGGGGCAAAGGACTCGTCCCGGCGCCGGCCGACCGCGCGGACGATGGTCTCAGCAACCTGGTCGGGCGGGATCAGATCAGGGAACCCGCGTGTGTACGGGCTTCCCCGGCGTTCGAAGAACGGGGTGTCCACGGCGCCGGGCACGACGACGGAGACTCTCACGTCACTGCCCGCACCGCTTCTGGTTGCGGCGCCGACCTCGTAGCGAAGGCTTTCGGCGAAGGCGTTGAGCCCCGCTTTCGTGGCGGAGTACACGGCTTCCCCGCCCACGGCGACGCACCCCGCGATCGAGGAGACGAACACCAGGTGCCCGCGTCCGCGCTGCACCATGCCCGGCAGCAGGGCCCGGGACAGGTGGAGGGGGGCGAGAAGGTTTACCGCGAGCAGCCGGTCGATCATCTCCGGCGGGGTGTCGGCGAAGGCCCCGGCCCATCCGATCCCGGCGTTGGCGACCAGCAGGTCCACCTCGCCGACCAGGTCGAGCGTGGCGGCGGCCAGCTTCAGCGCGCCGCCGACGGTGTCGAGCTCCATGGGCAGGATGAGTCCGCCCGTACGGTCTGCGACCTGGGAAAGCCGTTCCTCGTCACGGCCGTTGAGCACCAGCTGCCACCGGCCGCTCGCCGCGAGCCGGTCCGCGACACAGGCTCCGATGCCGGAGGAGGCCCCGGTCACCAGGGCCACGGGCAGCGTCACCGGGCCTCCCGGGCGGGCAGCACGGCGTCCCAGGTGATCGGCAGGGCCGCCGGACCCGGCACGACCGAGTGTTCCTTGTAGACGATCTGCTCGAACGGGACGGCCAGCCGGACGGTGGGTATCCGGCGCAGCAGCGTCTCGAAGACCACTTTCAGCTGCAGGCGGGCGAGTTGCTGCCCTACGCACTGGTGCGGTCCATGGCCGAATCCGAGATGCGGCACGGGTTTCCGCCCCACGTCCAGCAGGTCGGGGTCGGACACAAGGGCCTCGTCCCGGTTGGCCGTCTGCACGACTGCGACAACGTAGTCACCGGCGGACACCGGCAGGCCCGCGATGTGCGTGTCCTCGGTGACCCTGCGCAGGACGCTACCGGGGAGGCTGCTGGTGCCGAAGCGGATCAACTCCTCGACAGCGTTTCCCGCCCGTTCGGGTTCCGCACGCAGTCGGTCCAGCTGGGCTGGCTGCTGGAACAGGGCGAGCAGTCCGCATGTGGCGATGGTGTCGGTGCTGGCGAAGCCGCCCACCAGCAGGGCGGCGCTCGTCATGACCAACTCGGTGTCGGTGAAAGGCCGTTCGGCCCGTTCTCCGCGGGTGATGATCCGGCTGAGGAAGTCCGCGCCGGGATTTTGCCGCCTGTCCTGTACGAGTTTCAGCAAGTACTCGAAGAGCGGCAATCCGACCTCGATCACGTCGTCTCTGCTGGTCGTGGTGTCGAACAGGGTCGTGGCGGTCTTCTGGAACAGTCCGCGATCGGCGTACGGAACGTCGAGCAGCCCGGCGATGACCTGGGTGGTGACCGGTGTGATCAGCTGCGTGCAGAAGTCGGCGGAGCCCGGCGCCGCGGCCAGCTCGTCGATCAGGCCGTCGACGATCCGCTGGACGGTGGGGCGGAGTTCCTCCACCTGCCGGGGGGACAGTTCGGGGGCGATGGCGCGGCGGAGCCGCAGGTGCTCGGCACCGTCCATACGCGGGAAGTCACCCTCGACGATGGGGGCGTCGGGGTCCAGGCCGTAGACGAGATGGGCGATGGAGCCGGGCTGGGAGCTGAACCGTGCGGAGTCCGCGAACACCTCACGGACGTCGGCGTACCGGGTGATCAGCCAGGCGTTGATGCCGGTGGGGCAGGCCACCTCGGTCACCGGGGACTCGGCCGGCAGCCGGGCCATCTCCGAGGTGAGAGCGAAGGGGCATTGCTGCCCCTCGGGCACCGGAAGAGCGGGAGTTTTTTCCGCCGCAGAGATGCTGTTCTCGTCAAAGGTGTCTTCGTCAAACAACACTGATCGCCTTTGTTTGTTTCCGGAACTCGGAGAATTTGTCGACGAAATTCAATTCCAGCGAATTGTGCCCCGACGGTCACGATCGAGGTAGCTATGGAAGCAGGCAGGGGATCACCTGCCGGGGAGTGGTTCAGTGCTTGTTGACGGCCGAGGCCCAGTCGAAGTTCACGCCTGCCAGAGGTCGGCGGTCGGTACGTCGATCTTCGCGCCGTTCGGCCTGACGGTGCCCGCGGGTGACTGGAGGGGTCCCTCGTCGGGACGTCGATGTGGCTGCCCTCGGCCACGTGGTAGTCGCGCAGGACGATGGCGAGGTTGCGCACCCTCGTGCTTGGTCAGGTGGCGGTCGGTGAGCGGCGGCTTCGCCGGCTGGCGAGGAGTCAGGTCCGGACAGCTACCGCGGTCGCGGCGTGAGCGACTTCCGGCTGAGCAGCTTCATGTCGTGTTCCTCCGGGTCGGTTCTCAGGATCCGAGATCAACCGCAACGGTCTCTCTTGCTCCTAATAATTCAAACGCTCGATTGATATTATGGGCAGCAGTGCGGACTGTCAAGCCACTGTTTAAATTCTGTGATCGCGGGTCGCGGGTCGCACAACCACGGAGGCCCATGCCTTCATGACACCGGGCGTCGAGCCGAGTTGTGTGGCGCTCCCGTAGAACAGTAGGAGCTCGGAAATTGCCTTGTAAAGCAAGCCTGGACCGATACCGCGCGGCATGGTGAGGAGCGCGACGCCCTGACAAGGGCCGATGTGAGAATCCACTGTGTGGGCGGGCGAAGCCTGTTGCCGGCCACACCGACAGGCTCCGCGGTCTGATCGACCGCGCCGGCACCCCGATGGCAAGCTCGTCGTGGCGCTCGTCGCCATCCACGGCCTCGGCCACCGCGAGACCCGCTGCCTCCTTCTTGGCGACCTCGGCCTCCCCCGGGGGCGTCTGACGGCCCGACACGACCTGCCGCACACCGGCTACCTCGACGAGCTCGCCCACACCCTTGCCACCGAGTGGCTCCGTGACCGCCTCCGGCGCTGGCCATCTGTGCCGCCCACCGCGAACGCCGTTCCACTCTCTGGCGACAGCAGGTCGGGGGCACGATCAGTCACGGCAGACGGCGCGTTCCTCGTTCAGTCCGTCCGTCACGCAGACTTGTCGGTTCGCTCGGTAAGCCGAGATCTGCATAGCCTGTGGTCCTCGCGATGTCTCAGGGGGTCACCGGCGTGCGCTACTACCTCTATGTTTCCGAGGCGAAGCTGGACATGCTGTTTGAGCAGATCCCGCAGAAGCTGCTCTCCCGGCTGGCCACCGAGGCAAAAGTGGACCTGAAGGTGGTGAGCGTCGCCGTGCAGAAGGCGGCGCGCGCCGAACCGGGCACGTATGGACGGCTGGACGTCGTCGAGCGGTACCTGGAACGCGAGTACGACATCGGCTGGATGACGGAGCCCACGTCCTGGTTCCGTGGCGACCTGGGGCTGCGGATCGCGGGATACGGCAGCGCAACGGGCCCGGTGTTCATGACGGGTCAGGAAGGCCGTACGGTCGTGGCGCTGATCGGCTCGGCCCACCACCTGGTGGGCCACCGGGTCCAGGCCGAGGGCATCCCGGTGGGCCACTCCATGCTGCCGTCGCTGTTCCGGCTGCTGAGGGAGACCCCAGAGGACTGGCCGCGCCGGGAACCCACCGCGGTCAGCGGACGCGACTACCCCGCGAACGACCGAGAGGCTCTGCGCCAAGTCCTGGACTTCTCCGCCCACTTGACGGAACCCGCCACCTATTGCGAGTTCCTGGCCCGGCGTCTGCTGCGCGGCACCGCCACCGACGAGAACGGCCAGGAATGGGAGGTCGTGATCGGCACGCCCCTGTACGTGGCGATGGCGGAGGACGAGGACGACGGAGCCGGGGGCCGCCGATGAGGCACGCGGATGTAGCCCGCATGCGACTGCGCGGCGATGTCGAGGGGCTGTGCCGGACGGTACGGTCCGGCGACCCCGACACCGCCCGGCGCGCCATGGAGATGCTCGCCGACATCGGGGACCGGCGGGCCTCGGACGTACTGCTGCGCTGCGTGACGGAGAAGGCAACCGACCGGCACTGGCTGTGGCTGGCCGCCGCCGGGGCGTTGGGGCGCTTGCGGGAGCGCCGCGCGGTTCCGCTGCTCATCGGACTGCTGGAGAGGGGGGAGCTGGAGAACCCGGGCCAGGAGGAGACGGTCCTGCGGGCGCTGGGCGCCATCGGCGGTCCCGAGGCCGTACGCGTCCTGCTCGCCGAACTGGCCCAGGGAAGCCCGCGCAGTGTCGTCCTTGAGGCGCTGGCGCGGCTCCGCACCCCTGAGACGACCCCGGCCCTGCTGATCGCCCTGTGGAGGCTGCTGCCATGGCGGGGCGTGGAGGCAGTACGGGTGCTCGGCGCCTTGCGCGATCCACGCACAGTGCCGGCGTTGCTCTACCTGGCAGCTCATGGCTCGTCATCTTCGTTACGCGCAACCGCACTTGAGGCGCTGACCAAGTTGCCGGAGGGCATGCCATGGCCCGCTCCGCTCGAGCCGATGCTGCAGTCCGCCCTGCGTGATCCGGACGCGGTGACGGCCAGGCTGGCTGCCGGGCTGCTGGCCCGAACTCCCGAGGGCCGCAGTCGGCTCCACTCCTGCCTGCTCGCCCACCGCCCGTACGACCCCGAGCCCGCCCGTATCCCGGTGTGTGCCGTGATCCGGGACCGGCCCGGTCTCTTCGGCTCAGCGGAGGTTGCGGCCCTGTCCAAGCTGGTCGCCCAGGCACCGCAGCCGGCCGAGCGCAGGGCGGCAGCCACAGCCCTCGGTGCCCTCGGCGATGCGGAGGCGGTCGCCGCGCTCTTGACGGCACTGGCCGACGAGACTGCCACCGAGGTCGCCGCCTCGGTGCTCGCCGGGCTCGCGACACCGCCGGTCGAGCGGCTGCTCGCGTTGCTGGAGGATGGCGCCGACAGTGTCCAACTTCGGGGTGCCACCGTGGCGCTGGGCCTCATCGGCCATGCACCGGCCGCCCCGCTGTTCCTCCCTGCCTTGTCCCCGGCGGTTCCTCTCCCACTGCGCACCGCCGCCGTCGACGCCCTTGGAGAGTTGCGCCACCGCCCCGCGACCGGCCCGCTGACCGCGCTGGCCCAGGACGTGTCCGAGCCGGGCCGCCTCCGCGCCCGTGCCCTCCGTGCCCTGGGCCTGATCGCCGTACCCGAGTCCCTGCCTGTTCTGCTGGCGGGGCTCCGGGATCCTGGCGAGGCCGTCCGCGTCCGCGCGGCGGAAGCACTGGGCGCGTATGCCACCCGCGTGGTGGCGGACAAGCTGGGCGAGGCGGCCAGGACGGACGAGAGCCGCGACGTCGCACGGGCCGCGCTGCATGCCCTGGGCCGGATAGGCATCGAGGCCGTACCGGTGCTGCGTGCGCTGGCGGACCACATGGTGCCGCCGGCGAGCCGCATCGAGCCGTCGAACCCCCGTCCGCCGACGCCGACGGAGGCAGCCCACGCTTCCCCGGCCCCGGAGCTGCTCCGTGATCTGATCGCGGCACTGGCCGCCTGTCCCGGCCCTGCCCCCATCCCTGCCCTGGAACTCCTCGCGACCTCACGACTCCAAGTACCGGCCGCCCAAGCGATCGCCGAGCGCCACGTACCACAGGCCGTCGCAGCCCTTTCTCGACTCCTGGCCGACCGCCACCACGACAAGGGCCACCCGGCGGCTTTGCGCGGCCTCGCCCGCATCGGCGGCGAGGAGGCCACCGACGCCGTGATCGCCTACTACGCGAACACCGTCTTTTACCGGAAAGAGGTGCGACAGGCCCTGATGACCCTGGCTCGCACCGAGCAACCCCCGCCCGGCTGAGACCGACCGCAGCCTGAACATCGGCCATGGGACTCCGGCGTCTCCACCGGGCCGCCGCCCAGCGCCAGACGTACGCTGCATGGTCGGTCCAAGCCGCCGTACTCGATGGCAGGATCGATGAGGCACGGTGCCAGCTGCCAACCGAGCGCTCATATCCGCTTCCGAAGGTGCCTCCGAGCGTCGTCGCTCTGGAGTAGCCGCCGTAGGTGGCGAGCATCGTCAACGCTCCGTCACGGGTGGCGAGTTCCCGACCCAGGATCAGCGCACCGGTCGCCGCAGTTCAGGTGATCCAGGTGGACGCCGAGTCGGCCGCCCGGTCCAACAACGGCGCCGCCCCGTGCAGGCTGTGCGTTATCGGGTCCTCGTCCACGAGGATCAGCTACTCACCCAGCTCCTCCGGCTCGCGGACCATCAGGCCGGGCTCGAGCGGGATCAGCGCATCGGCGACGAGTGTGTATCCCCGCCGTCCGTGGGCGCGCCGCTCACCCCACGCCACTGAATCGGCAGGGCGCTTGCTCCAGTCGTGTCTGCGTCTTCGCGGTCCAGCGCCTTCCATGCAGCGACTCGCGCTCGAGACCGTGGAAGAACGAATCGGCGAGGGCGTAGTCATCACTCGACCCGACGCGGCCCTTGCTGCGGCGGATGCCGTGAGCAGATGCCGATGACGCCTCGGTGCGGCGGGCCACCCCGAGGGGGGGCCCCCCGGAGCCTGTCCCGGCCCCCGGGCCCCACGGCCGTACCTGCGCGGTCAGCGCACGAAGACTCCCGCCTGGCTCGCCAGGTCCAGGA
>NZ_JBHXSK010000015.1:134413-224848 GCF_042716195.1 Streptomyces sp. NPDC058683 | reverse complement strand
GGCCTGAACGTGGCCGCGTTCGCCGAGGAGACGGTGGTCGCCGAGTCCTGCGTCCTGCCGCTCCCCGCCGGCATCCCGCTCACCGACGCGGCCCTCCTCGGCTGCGCGGTGCTCACGGGCTACGGCGCCGTTCACAACGCGGCGCGGGTCCGCGAGGGCGAGACCGTCGCGGTGTTCGGCGTCGGCGGGGTGGGCCTGGCCGCCGTCCAGGCGGCCCGGATCGCGGGCGCGTCCCGGATCGTCGCGGTGGACGTCTCCGCGGCGAAGGAGGAGCTGGCCCGGGCCGCCGGCGCCACCGACTACGTGGTCGCCTCCGACACCACACCCCGCGCGATCCGCGCCCTCACCGGCAAACAGGGCGTCGACGTCTCCGTGGAGTGCGCCGGCCGCGCGGTCAGCATCCGCGCGGCCTGGGAGTCCACCCGCCGGGGCGGCCGTACGACGGTGGTCGGCATCGGCGGCAAGAGCGAGCAGGTCACCTTCAACGCCCTGGAGCTCTTCCACTGGGGCCGCACCCTCTCCGGCTGCGTCTACGGCAACTCGGACCCGGCCCGCGACCTGCCGGTGCTCGCCGGACACGTCCGGGCCGGCCGCCTGGACCTGGGCATGCTGGTGACGGAGCGGATCGGCCTGGACGGCATCCCCGCCGCGTTCGAGAACATGCTGGCCGGCAAGGGCGGCCGGGCGCTGGTCGTCTTCTGACCCTCAGGTGACCGTCACGGCACCTGTTCGGAGTGCGGCTCCCCGGCCGCCGGCGCGCTGCGGGGAGCCCGCGTCCCTGCTCGCGCCCGCGACCGGGACACCGCCACACCGGCCAGGCACAGCAGCCCGCCCACCAGGGTGACCGGCCCCGGCACCTCGCCCAGGGCCAGCCAGGACATCAGCACGACCAGCGCCGGCACGGCGTACGTCGTCGCGCCCATCCGGCTCGCGGTGGTCCGGGCGAGGGCGTACGCCCAGGTCGTGAAGGCGAGTGCGGTCGGGAAGATCCCGAGGTACACCATGTCGAGGGTCGCGGACAGCGGCGCGTCGGCGACCTGGTGCACCAGTTGCCCGGCGAACGGCAGACAGGCCACGGTGCCGACGAGACACCCGTACGTCGTCACCTGGAGTGCGCTCGCCCGGGCCAGGGCGGGCTTCTGGGAGACCACGCCGGCCGCGTAGGCGACCGCCGCGAGCAGGCACAGCACCACGCCCAGCACCGAGGAGCCGCCCCCGCCGGCCATCGACAGCCCCACGGTCACGGCACCCGCGAACGACACCGCCATCCCCGCGAGCAGCCGAGGCGGCATCGGGTCGCCGAGCAGCCGGGCCCCCAGCAGGGCGATCAGCAGGGGGCCGACGTTCACCACGAGGGCGGCCGTCCCCGCGTCCACCTGCTGCTCGCCCCAGTTCAGGGCGACCATGTAGAAGCCGAACCACAGCACGCCGGATATCCCGATGCCCCGCCAGGCGGACCGGGGCGGCAGCCCCTCGCGCCGCACGAGACAGAGCAGCCCGAGCGCGAGGGACCCGGAGAACAGCCTGCCGAGGGCGAGGGCGCCGGGGGAGTAGGAGTCACCCGCACTCCGGATGGCCACGAAGGCGGAGGCCCACAGCACGACGGTGACGACGGCGGCGAGGGCGGGCAGCGGGCGGGGCGCGGGATTCGTCATGGCACCGAGGTTAGAGAGGAGGGACGGGGCGGGGCTGGCGGATTTCGGACGGCTGGGTGGGTGGCTGGTCGCGCAGCTCCCCGCGCCCCCGGCGGGGCACGTCGTGGCTGCGGGCGGTCGCCGGACGTCCCGCCGCCCGCTACGCCTTCTCTTTTGCTCCCGCGAACTGTTGGGCCAGCCCGTCCAGCAGGGCCCGCAACCCCGTCTCGAACGCCCGCTCGTCGATCTTCTCCTGCTGTTCCGCCAGCAGATGCGCCTGCCCGAGATGGGGATAGTCGGCCGGATCGTAGGCACTCGCGTCGTCCACGAAGCCGCCGGCGAACGACCCCAGCGCCGACCCCATGACGAAGTACCGCATCAGCGCCCCGATCGACGTCGCCTGCGCCGGCGGCCACCCCGCGTCCACCATCCCGCCGTAGACCGCGTCCGCGAGCCGGAGTCCGGCGGGCCGGCGGCCGGGGCCCCGGGCCAGGACCGGGACGATGTTCGGGTGGTCGCGGAGCGCGGCCCGGTACGACACCGCCCAGTCGTGCAGCGCGGTCCGCCAGTCCCGCCCGTCCCCGCCCTCGAACATCGACAGGTCGACCTGCGCGCTCACCGAGTCCGCGACCGCCTCCAGGATCTCGTCCTTGGTGCCGAAGTGGTTGTAGAGCGAGGGCCCGCTCACCCCCAGCTCGGCCGCGAGCCGGCGGGTGGAGACGGCCGCCAGACCCTCCGCGTCCACGAGTTCCCGTGCCACCCGGACGATCCGGTCGGTGCTGAGGAGGGGCTTGCGCGGTCGGGCCATGGCGCACATAGTAGGGCTGCACCAAGAAACTAGCAGTGCTAATTTAAATGTGGGGTGATCGCATGGTGGACCTGGGACTCAGCGAGGAGCAGACCGCCGTACGGCAGCTCGCCCGGGACTTCGTCGAGCGCGAGATCGCCCCGCACGTGATCGCCTGGGACCGCGCCGAGGAGGTGGACCGGGGGATCGTGAAGAAGCTCGGCGAGGTCGGCTTCCTCGGTCTGACCGTCGACGAGGAGTACGGCGGCTCCGGCGGCGACCACCTGTCGTACTGCCTGGTCACCGAGGAACTCGGCCGCGGGGACTCCTCCGTGCGCGGAATCGTGTCGGTCTCCCTGGGCCTCGTCGCCAAGTCCGTCGCCGCCTGGGGGAGCGAGGAGCAGAAGCGGCGCTGGCTGCCGGGGCTGACCTCCGGCGCGTACCTCGGCTGCTTCGGCCTCACCGAACCCGGCACCGGCTCCGACGCGGGCAACCTCACCACCCGCGCCGTTCGCGAGGGTGACGACTACGTCGTCAACGGCTCCAAGATGTTCATCACCAACGGCACCTGGGCCGACGTGGTCCTTCTCTTCGCCCGCTCCACCGACGCGCCCGGCCACAAGGGCGTCTCCGCCTTCCTGGTGCCCACCGACACCCCCGGCCTGACCCGCCGTGCCGTCCACGGCAAGCTCGGCCTGCGCGGCCAGGCCACCGCGGAACTCGTCCTGGAGGACGTCCGCGTCCCGGCCGCCGCGCTGCTCGGACCCGAGGGCAAGGGCTTCTCGGTCGCCATGTCGGCGCTGGCCAAGGGGCGGATGTCGGTCGCCGCCGGCTGCGTCGGCATAGCCCAGGCGGCGCTGGACGCGGCCGTGGCGTACGCGGGGCAGCGCGAGCAGTTCGGCACGCCGATCGCCGGCCACCAGCTGGTCCAGGAGCTCATCAGCGACATCGCCGTCGACGTGGACGCGGCCCGGCTGCTGACCTGGCGGGTCGCCGATCTGATCGACCGCGGCCTGCCGTTCGCCACCGAGTCCTCCAAGGCCAAGCTCTTCGCCTCCGAGGCCGCCGTGCGTGCCGCCAACAACGCCCTCCAGGTCTTCGGCGGCTACGGCTACATCGACGAGTACCCGGTCGGCAAACTCCTGCGCGACGCCCGGGTGATGACCCTCTACGAGGGCACCAGCCAGATCCAGAAACTGCTCATCGGGCGGGCGCTGACAGGCGTTTCGGCGTTCTGAGCGGGATACGCCCGCGGCCGGTCTGAGTACCTGGTGAGTACTTCGGCGGATGTGGCGCGGCCCACATCCGCCGATCCTCGACGTATGAGTGACACACCGGTCAGACAACAGAACACGGCCGCCTTCTACGGTCAGGCCGTCGCCTCCTTCGCCATCGCCATGACGGCCACCGTCATCGGCATCTTCCGGCTGCACGCCGACGCCTGGGTGCGCGGCTTCCTGGGCATCGCCGTCCTCTATCTCGTCACCTCCGCCTTCACGCTCGCGAAGGTCATCCGTGACCGCCAGGAGGCCGGGCAGATCGTCAGCCGCGTCGACCAGGCCCGGCTGGAGAAGCTGCTCGCCGAACACGACCCCTTCGAGAAGCTCTGAGCCGCGTGACAAGCTCTGAGCGGGCACACTAAGCGCTCGCTCAGCTTCGGCGGTATGGTGGAGCTCCGGTATCGAGAGGGGCGAGCGAGCGATGAGTACGGCGGAGGAGACGACCGGCGGCGAGGTCGAGCCGTGGGAAGAGGTCACCCCTGACGCGGCCCGGCGGCTGCTGGTCGCCGCCGTGGAGGCCTTCGCCGAGCGCGGCTACCACGCCACCACCACCCGCGACATCGCGGGCCGCGCGGGTATGAGCCCCGCCGCCCTCTACATCCACTACAAGACCAAGGAAGAGCTGCTCCACCGGATCAGCCGCATCGGTCACGACAAGGCCCTGGAGATTCTCCAGACGGCGGCCCGGCGCGAGGGCACCGCCGCCGAGCGGCTCGCGGACGGCGTCAGCTCCTTCGTCCGCTGGCACGCCGGGCGGCGCACCACCGCCCGGGTCGTGCAGTACGAGCTGGACGCCCTCGGCCCCGACGCCCGTGCCGAGATCCTCGGACTGCGCCGCCAGGTCGACGCCGAGGTGCGCGGGATCATCCAGGAGGGCGTCGAGTCCGGGGAGTTCGACGTCATCGACATCCACGGCACCACCCTCGCGGTGCTCTCCCTCTGCATCGACGTCGCCCGCTGGTTCAACGTGGACGGCCCCCGCACACCGGAGCAGGTCGGCGCGCTCTACGCCGACCTCGTGCTCCGGATGGTGGGGGCCAAGTAGCCCTGCGGGCGGAGTGGTCCTACAGGTAGTACCGGGACACCGACTCCGCCACGCAGACCGGCTTGTCGCCGCCCTCGCGCTCCACGGTGAAGGCGACGCTCACCTGGACGCCGCCCGTGACGTCCGTCACGTCGGTGATCGTGGCGGTGGCCCGCAGCCGGGAGCCGACCGGGACGGGGGCGGGGAAACGGACCTTGTTGGTGCCGTAGTTCACGCCCATCTTGACGCCCTCGACGCCGATCAGCTGGGGGCCGAAGAGCGGGAGCAGCGACAGGGTCAGATAACCGTGCGCGATGGTCGTCCCGAACGGGCCCGCGGCCGCCTTCTCCGGATCGACATGGATCCACTGGTGGTCGCCCGTCGCCTCCGCGAACAGATCGATCCGCTTCTGGTCGACCTCCACCCAGTCGGTGTGGCCCAGTTGCTCGCCCACGGCCGCCTTCAGCTCGTCGGGGGAGGTGAAGATCCTCGGTTCTGCCATGTCCCGGCCCTCTCGCGGTCGCGCGTCCATACCTAAGCAACTGCTTAGCATGGTCGGGTACGGGCTCCCTGTCAACGGAGCGCGGCCCACGTGGGTCGGTAGGCTCTGCGGGGTGCCGCAGATTCCCGAGAAGATCCAAGAGCTGAGCGTCGGCCAGTTGTCCGCGCGCAGCGGCGCCGCCATCTCCGCACTCCACTTCTACGAGGCCAAGGGGCTCATCAGCAGCCGGCGGACCACCGGCAACCAGCGCCGCTACACCCGCGACACACTGCGCAGGGTGGCCTTCGTCCGGGCGGCACAACGCGTCGGCATCCCCCTGGCCACCATCCGCGAGGCCCTCTCCGCACTCCCCGAGGAACGCACCCCGACCCGGGAGGACTGGGCCCGTCTCTCGCAGGCGTGGCGGGTCGAACTGGACGAACGCATCAAGCAGCTCAACCGCCTGCGCGATCACCTCACCGACTGCATCGGCTGCGGCTGCCTCTCGCTGGACACCTGCGTGCTGTCCAACCCGGACGACGCCTTCGGGCAACGCCGGGCGGGTTCGCGCCTCTTGCCGGAACGTCCCTGAACCTGGCCGGCGACGGCGTTCGTGAGGGTGGCGGTCGTCACCGACGGCGGCCGGTCCTTCCGGCAGTTGGGGGGTGCGGCATCCCCGGCGCACCCCCAGGTGGTCAGGCCGACATGAGCAGCCGCCCGCGCCTGGCGTAGGCCAGGGCCTCGGGGGTGAGCACCGGACGCGGCACCAGAATCCCGCAGTCCGCGCAGACCGGACCGGCGGAGGGCTCGTGGTCCAGGTCGTACTTCCAGATGAGGCGCTCCCCCGCGCACACCGGGCAGACCGCGCCCGGTTCGCGCTCCAGGGCGGCGATCAGCCGTCGCAGCACCTCGGCCAGTGGTTCGTCGGGGTGGACCCGTGGGTCGTCGCACCAGGCCACTCCGAATCCGCCCCAGGTCAGCCGGTGCCAGTCGTCCACGCTGCCCGGGCGGCGCAGCCCGTCGTGCTTCTCCTTCTTGCGGCGCTCGGCGAACTCGACCTCGTAGGCCAGCCAGACCGCCCGCGCCTCTTCCAACTCCTCCAGTGCGCCCACGAGACGCGCTGGATCGGGGGACCGGTCCTCAGGACCGAACCCGGCCCGCGAGCAGAGATGGTCCCAGGTCGCGCGGTGCCCGTAGGGAGCGAACCGCTCCAGGCACTTGCGCAGTGAGTAACGTCGTAGCGCCAGATCGCACCGTGGGTCTCGCACCTGTCTCGCCAGACTCCGGAAACCGGCCATCGCCCTGCACCTCCGTCACACCTGCACCTGTACTTCGGTCACTTCGGCGGCGTCGCACGGACTTCGCGCGGCGTTGCCGTATAGACGTATCGACACTCGAATCGGCTCCATCCGATTTCCGATGCCGTCCATAAGGCCGCCCGCCTTGACCGACGGCCGGTGACACCGCCGACGCGGGCGACCACTCCAAAACTTGACGCATGTTCATCTTCAATCTCGGGGATACCGGCGGTAACGTCCGGCACCACCCCCGTCGTGAGGAGTCGCCATGCCCCGGCGTACCAGACATCACGCGTTGTTCGACAAACTGAGAACTCCCCGCAAGCTCCCCGGGTTCCTGAAAGCCGCATCCGTATGCGTGCTCATCGCGGGTCTGCTCTCCCCGCTGGCCCAGGCGACTCCGGCAGCGGCGGCCACGGCCTCCAACGACTACTGCGGCGGCCAGTGTTCGGACATCCTGCCGCCCGGTGAGAACGGCAACGCCACCCTCGCCCAGGTCCTGCTCAACCAGGCCTTCGGCATCCAGCCCGACCACGCCGAGGACCAGCTCGGCCCCTACAACAACCTGGCCACCGGTTACTCCACCCTCACCGACGCGAAGATCAACACGTTCTTCAACGACTCGTCGTTCGGGGTCGCTTCCGATCAAGTCGCCTCCACGGAGAGTCCGGCGGGTCGCAGCGACGTGACGATCGTCCGCGACAAGAAGACGGGCGTACCGCACATCACCGGTACCACCAGATACGGCACCGAGTTCGGCGCGGGCTATGCCGCCGCTGAGGACCGGCTGTGGCTGATGGACGTGTTCCGCCACGTCGGGCGCGGCCAGCTCACCACCTTCGCCGGTGGCGTCGCCTCCAACCAGGGCCTTGAGCAGGAGTTCTACCGCAACGCCCCGTACACCGAGGCCGACCTCCAGGCGCAGATCGACAACGCCGTCGCCAACAACGGCACCCGCGGCCAGCAGGCCCTCGCGGACGCCAACGCCTACCTGGCCGGCATCAACTCCTACATCGACGCCTCCGACAGCGGCCGTTACTTCCCCGGCGAGTACGTCCTGACTGGCCACAAGGACTCGATCACCAACGCCGGCACCATCGACCACTTCAAGATCACCGACCTGGTCGCGCTGGCCTCCGTGATCGGCTCGCTGTTCGGCTCCGGCGGCGGAGGCGAGGTCAACAACGCGATATCGCTGCTCGCCGCCCAGGAGAAGTACGGCGTGGAACAGGGCACCAAGGTCTGGGAGTCGTTCCGTGAGCGCAACGACCCCGAGGCCGCTCTCACCGTCCACAACGGCGAGAGCTTCCCGTACGGCACCAAGCCGTCCGACCCGCAGGGCGAGGCACTGCCGGACTCCGGTTCGGTGACGACCGAGCCACTGGTCTACGACCCCACCGGCACCGGCGCCGACCAGAGCGCCTCCGCCGCCTCCGCCGCGGCGACCGCGACCGCCCTCAGCTCGGCCAGGCGCGGGATGTCCAATGCCCTCGTCGTCAGCGGCAAGTCCACCGCGAGCGGCCACCCGATCGCCGTGTTCGGACCGCAGACCGGCTACTTCGCCCCGCAGCTGCTCATGCTCCAGGAGATCCAGGGCCCGGGCATCAGCGCCCGCGGCGCCTCCTTCGCGGGCCTGAGCATGTACGTCGAACTGGGCCGCGGCCAGGACTACGCGTGGTCCGCCACCACGTCCGGCCAGGACATCATCGACAGCTACGCCGTCGAACTCTGCCAGGACGACTACCACTACCTGTACCACGGCACCTGCACGGCCATGGACAAGGTCGAGCAGAAGAACTCCTGGAAGCCGACGACCGCCGACGGCACCGCCGCCGGCTCGTACACCATGCGCGTGTGGAAGACGAAATACGGACCTGTCCAATACCGCGCGACCGTCGGCGGGAAGAAGGTCGCCTACACCACCCTGCGCTCCTCCTACATGCACGAGGCCGACTCGATCATCGGCTTCCAGATGCTCAACGACCCCGACTACGTGAAGAGCCCCCAGACCTTCCAGAGTGCGGTGCAGCACATCAACTTCACCTTCAACTGGTTCTACGCCGACTCCTCGCACACCGCGTACTACAACAGCGGCAACAACCCGGTCCGGGCGAGCGGGGTCGACCCCGAGTTCCCGGCCTGGGGCCAGGCGGCCTACGAGTGGCAGAACTGGGACCCGGCCACCAACACGGCCGACTACACCCCGGCCTCCGCACACCCCAACTCCGTCGACCAGGACTACTACATCTCCTGGAACAACAAACAGGCGCTGAACTACACGACGGCGAGCTGGGGTGACGGTTCCGTCCACCGCGGCAACCTGCTCGACGACCGGGTGAAGAAACTCGTCGCGGCCGGGGGAGTCACCCGCTCTTCGCTTGTCAAGGCCATGGCAGACGCGTCGCTCACCGACCTGCGGGCCGAGGACGTGCTGCCGGACCTGCTGAAGGTGATCAACAGCAGTACGGTGACCGACTCCACGGCCGCCGCGGCCGTCACCAAGCTCCAGACCTGGCTGACCGCGGGCGGCAAGCGCACCGAGACCTCGGCGGGTTCCAAGACGTACGCCAACGCCGACGCCGTCCGGATCCTGGACGCCTGGTGGCCGCTGCTGGTGAAGGCCGAGTTCCAGCCCGGCCTCGGTGACACCCTGTACACCGCGTTCACCAACAACCTGTACATCGACGAGACCCCGTCGGCCGCGCACGGTCCGACCGGGTCGCACGCCGGAAGCTCCTTCCAGTACGGCTGGTGGAGCTATGTCGACAAGGACATCCGCTCGGTGCTCGGGCAGAGCGTGTCGGGACCGCTGGCGCAGCAGTACTGCGGCGGCGGCAGCCTCAGCGCCTGCCGGGACATCCTGATCAGTACGCTCAAGACGGCGGCCGGGACCAGCGCGTCCACGGTCTACCCCGGGGACTCGCTGTGCTCGGCGGGCGACCAGTGGTGCGCCGACTCGATCGTCCAGCGCACCCTGGGCGGCATCAAGCACTACAACATCAGCTGGCAGAACCGCCCGACCTTCCAGCAGGTCGTGGAGTTCACCTCGCACCGCTGAGCTGATACGTCCACGGCGGCGGGGTCACGCGATGCGCCCCGCCGCCAGCACCACCCGCGCCAGTTCGGGGTGCACGATGTCGCTGTGTGCCCCGGACGGCGGGCCGCCCCTCTTCACGACCGCCGCCGCGTCGACGTTCACGCAACCCGGCGCGGCGAGCGGGCCGCGCAGGGCCGCCGCCAGGTCCAGTGACCGGGTGCCCGGCACCGCCTGCACCCCGTCGTGCCCCATCGCACCCCACCTGGCGCCCAGCGCCCTGGCCACGTCCACGCCCAGCGCCGACTCGCAGTCGTCCGCCATCCGCGAGGCCAGCGGATACATCGTGCCGAGCGCCCCGTCGAAACGGGAGTAGCAGCACACCAGCGGACCGTCGATGCGGTTCTCCTGGCCGTGCAGCACCCCGCCCGCGCGCGGGTCGTGGGGCAGCCGGGCGGCGAACGCGTAGTGCGAGAAGGCCCCTTGCAGCAGCGTCACGGACTTCACCGTGCGCACCCCGTCCGGCAGCCCGCGCAGCGCGAACGACACCAGCCGGCCGCCGAAGCTGTGCCCGACCAGATGCACCCGTACCCCCGGGGCCGCCTCGGCCAGCTGCCCGATCACCCGCCCGAGCCCGCGCTCCCCGACGGTGCCGGCGCGCCGCTTCATCGCGTAGTACGTCGCCTGCCGCAGCAGCTCCTTCGCGCCGTCCCAGGGGTTGGGCAGCGCGAACTCCGCTGTGCCGGGGCCCGGCCGGAGGGAGGCCAGGGTCTGCGCGAACTCCTCGCACAGGGCCGTCGTGTCCCCGGTGAACAGCACCGGCTCGCTCTGCGGGACGCCCTCCGCGAGCGTGTCCGCCGCGAACAGGGGCTGGGGCCCGCCCGGCAGGACCTCGACGAGCAGCCGTACAAGGCGGCCGAACTCCTCCAACTCGCCACCCGGGCGCTGGTCCAGCATCCGGGCGATCTGGTCGACCACGGTGGCCCGCCCCGGGAACGTGTCGAGGAGCGCGTGCCGGGTGTCCTTGTCGAGGACGGGGGCCGGTCTCTCCTCCGCCTCCGTGGCCACCACGGACTTCGGGAAGTCCGGGATCGGCTCGTCGCAGAACCGCATCGACGGCCACACCACCCCGGCGTACCCGATCCTCGCCTTCGGCACGAGCTTCGGGATCGGCGCGAAGAACCGCCGGTACAGGGAGGTGGCGCCCGAACGGTCGTTGTTCCAGCCGTGCGCGAAGACGATCAGGTCATGGACGCCATGGGCCGTGACCTCGCCCAGCAGCCGGTCGCGTTCGGCGCCGTCCGGGTCGCCGTCGGCGTCGAAGGTCAGCTCCCAGTAGGGAGCCACACTCATCCCAGGATCCGCCATACCAGGCTCCTCGTCCCCCGAACCGGTGCGATGTGCGCGCATCGTCCCGCCGCCGGGCAAGGTTGGCCATACACCGCGCCTCACCTGTAGAGGAGAAATTCCTTTCGGATGCGGCGGAATGCGGCGAGTTCGTCCTGCCAGGCGCCGACGATCTCGTCCGTGCCCGCGCCCGCGTCGGTCATCGTGCGCACGCTGGTGGATCCGGTGAGCTTGTCGATCCAGTCGTCCGGCCGCCAGGCGAAGCCGCTCCACACCTTCTTGGCGGTGACCAGGAGTGCGATCCCGGTGCGTACGGGGTCGTAGGCGGCCCGGTCGTGCACATGGATCTGCACTCCGCCGACCGTCTTGCCCTGGAACTTGGAGAAGGTGGGCGCGAAGTACGCCTCCCTGAACCGCACGCCCGGCAGCCCGAGTCCGTTGACGGCGGCCGCCCACCGGGCGTCGACGCCCTCCGCGCCCAGCAGTTCGAAGGGGCGGGTCGTGCCGCGCCCCTCGGACAGGTTCGTGCCTTCGAAGAGACAGGTTCCCGAGTACACGAGGGCGGTGTCCGGGGTGGGCATGTTGGGGCTCGGCGGCACCCAGGGCAGTCCGTAGGCGTCGTGGAAGCGGTCGCGCCGCCAGCCCGTCATCGTCACGACGTCCAGTGCGACCGGGGTGCTCAGGAACTCCGCGTTGAACAGCTTCGCGAGCTCGGCGACCGTCATCCCGTGCGCCTGCGCGATCGGCTGCCGGCCGACGAAACTGGCGAACTCCCTGTGCAGGACCGGGCCCTGGGCGGTGCGGCCGGTGACCGGGTTGGGGCGGTCGAGCACGACGAACCGCTTGCCCGCCAGCTGGGCTGCCTCCATGCAGTCGTACAGCGTCCAGATGTACGTGTAGAAGCGGGCGCCGACGTCCTGGATGTCGAAGACGACCGTGTCCACGCCGGAGGCGGTGAAGACGTCGGCGAGGGGCCGGCCGCTCTTGAGGTAGGTGTCGTAGACGGGGAGGCCGGTCGCCGGGTCGTCGTAGCGGCCCTCGGAGCCGCCGGCCTGGGCGGTGCCGCGGAATCCGTGCTCGGGGCCGAAGACAGCGGTGAGCTGCACGCGGGGGTCGGCGTGCATGACGTCGACGATGTGGCGGACGTCGGTGGTGATGCCGGTGGGGTTGGTGACGATGCCGGCCTTTTGCCGGCCGAGGAGGGCGTAGCCGTCGGCGGAGAGGCGGTCGAAGCCGGTCTTGAGGGCGCCGTGGGCGTCGGTTGTGGTTGCCGCGGGTAGGGCTGCCATGGCTGCTGCCGTTGCCGTGGCCGCGGTGAGCAGACTTCGTCTGGACGGGCGCATGGGGGTGGCCTCCGTGGTCGTCCGGGTGCCGGCCGGATGGGGCTGGTCGCGCCCACGCGGCGGTAGCCGCATGTTGGCACAGCCTCGCGCCCCTTTGGGGCGCGCTGCAGCTTAGGGGGTGCGACAGCTGCCCTTTTCTCAAACATACCGACCGGTTAGTGTGTCGGTGCTGAGCCGAGTCTGGTCGCGTCGTGTCGAAGGAGACCGATGGTGGGAGCCGTGCAAGATGCCCGAGTCGTCGTCACCGGGGCGGGAGGCGGCATCGGGGCCGCCCTCGCCCGGCGGTTCGCCGCCGAAGGCGCCCGCGTCGTCGTGAACGACCTGGACGGGAACAAGGCGGGCGCCGTCGCCGAGGAGATCGGCGGGATCGCCGTTCCGGGTGACGCGTCCGGCATCGTCGGCGCCGCCAGGGACGCGCTCGGCGGGAGCGTCGACGTCTACTGCGCCAACGCCGGTCTCGGCTCCGGCGGGTCCGAGTCGGCCGCGGACGCCGTCTGGGCCTCGGCCTGGGACGTCAACGTCATGGCTCACGTGCGGGCCGCGCAGGAACTGCTGCCGGACTGGCTGGAGCGCGGGAGCGGACGGTTCGTGTCCACCGTGTCCGCCGCCGGGCTGCTCACCATGATCGGCGCCGCGCCGTACAGCGTGACCAAGCACGCCGCGTACGCCTTCGCCGAGTGGCTGTCGCTGACGTACCGGCACCGCGGGCTCAAGGTGCACGCGATCTGCCCGCAGGGCGTCCGGACCGACATGCTCGCCGCCACCGGCACCGCGGGCGACCTGGTGCTCCAGCCGACCGCGATCGAGCCGGACGCCGTCGCGGACGCGCTGTTCAAGGGGATGGCGGAAGACCGGTTCCTGATCCTGCCGCATCCCGAGGTCGCCGAGTTCTACCAGGCGCGGGCCACCGACCCGGACCGCTGGCTGACCAACATGAACCACATCCAGCAGAAGTGGGAGGCCACCCGGTGACCCAGTCGGAGACCGAGTCCAGCTACGCCGCCCGGCCCTGGGTGGCCCTGCTCAACGACGCCCAGCGCGGTCCGGTCGACCCCCCGGACTCCCTGGTGCACGCCCTGCGGGCCGCCGTGGCCGAGGCACCCGACCGCACCTGCCTCGCCTACTTCGACGCCCGCCTCAGCTTCCGCGAGGTCGACGAGCTGAGCGACTCGGTCGCCGCCCATCTCGCCGAGCGCGGCCTGGAGCGCGGCGACCGGGTCGCCGTGATCCTGCAGAACTCGCCGCACTTCGTGCTCGCGCTGCTGGGCGCCTGGAAGGCGGGCGCGACCGTCGTGCCGGTCAACCCGATGTACAAGTCGGGGGAGGTCTCCCACGTCCTGCGGGACGGCGAGGTGACCGCGCTGGTCTGCTCGCAGCGGGCCTGGGAGTCGTATCTGCGCGACACGGCCGCCGACTCGCCGGTGCGGATCGTGCTCACCGCGAGCGAGCTGGACTTCCAGACGCGCGACGACGCGCGCGTGCTGACCTTCGAACGGCTGCCGCAGGCCGCCGACGCCGAGGACCTGGTGGCCGTCGCCCGCCGGGGCGGTAAGGCGCCCGAGGGGCGGGACCCGGCGCCCTCCGACATCGCGCTGATCAGCTACACCTCGGGGACGAGCGGCGCTCCCAAGGGCGCCACCAACCTGCACGGCAACATCATGTACAACGCGGAACGGCAGCGGACCGGACTGGCGCTGCCCGACGCGCCGGTCTACTACGCCCTCGCGCCCCTCTTCCACATCACCGGCATGGTCTGCCAGCTCTGCGCCTGCCTTACCAGCGTGGGCACGCTCGTGCTGACGTACCGCTTCGAGCCGGGCCTGGTGCTGGAGGCGTTCGCCGAGCACCGCCCGCAGTACACCGTCGGCCCCTCCACCGCCTTCATGGCCCTGGCCGCCCACCCGGACGTCACCCCGGAGCACTTCGCCTCCTTCGTCAACATCTCCTCCGGCGGCGCGCCGCTGCCGCCGGCCCTGGTGGAGAAGTTCCGCACCGGGTTCGGGCCGTACATCCGCAACGGCTACGGGCTGACCGAGTGCACCGCGCCCTGCGCCTCCGTGCCGCCGGAGCTGGAAGCGCCCGTCGACCCGGTCTCCGGGACCCTCGCGGTCGGGGTGCCCGGCCCGGACACGGAAGTCCGCATCATCGACGACGAGGGCAACGAGGTGCCCTTCGGCGAGCAGGGCGAGATCGCCGTACGCGGACCGCAGGTGGTGCCCGGGTACTGGCGGCGGCCCGAGGCCACCGCCGAGACCTTCCCGGACGGCGAGCTGCGCACCGGCGACATCGGCTTCATGGATCCGCAGGGCTGGCTGTACGTCGTCGACCGCAAGAAGGACATGATCAACGCGTCCGGCTTCAAGGTCTGGCCGCGCGAGGTCGAGGACGTGCTGTACACCCACCCGGCGGTGCGCGAGGCGGCCGTCGTCGGGGTGCCCGACGGGTACCGCGGGGAGACCGTCAAGGCCTACATCAGTCTTCGCCCGGGTAGTGCAACCGATCCGGACGATCTCGCCCTCTATTGCAAGGAGAGACTGGCCGCTTACAAATATCCGCGTCAGGTGGAGATCCTGCCCGACCTGCCGAAGACGGCAAGTGGGAAGATCCTCCGACGGGAACTTCGTTCCCGACCGCAACAGAGTTAGCGGACATACGAGAAAGGCAGGTGGCGGCAGTGCCCAGGACGACGGACGGAGACGGGGCTCCTGTTCCGCAGCGGCTTCTTGCCGCCGCCACCCGGCTCTTCGCGGAGCAGGGGTATGACCGCACCTCCGTGCAGGAGATCGTGGAGGCGGCCGGCGTCACCAAGGGGGCGCTCTACCACTACTTCGGGTCCAAGGACGACCTGCTGCACGAGGTGTACGCGCGCGTGCTGCGCGTGCAGCAGGAGCGACTCGACGCCTTCGCGAACGCGGACGAGCCGATCGAGAAGCGGTTGCGGGGCGCGGCCGCCGACGTCGTCGTGACGACGATCGAGAACCTCGACGACGCGATGATCTTCTTCCGGTCCATGCACCACCTGAGCCCGGAGAAGAACAAGCAGGTGCGCGCCGAGCGCCGGCGCTACCACGAACGCTTCCGCGCGCTCGTCGAGGAGGGCCAGCGCGAGGGCGTCTTCTCCACCGCGACCCCGGCCGACCTCGTCGTCGACTACCACTTCGGCTCGGTGCACCACCTGTCGACCTGGTACCGCCCCGACGGCCCCATGGCCCCCCAGGAGGTCGCCGACCACCTGGCCGACCTGCTGCTGCGGGCGCTGCGCCCCTAGGGGGATCGGCCGGCCCCCGACGGACCTGCGCCTACGGGGCATTGGCGGGGCATCGCGCAGGACCCGCGATGCCCCGGCGGGCCCCGCACAGACGTGGTGGCGGCGCGCTGACACGTGCGCATAGTCTCGCCGGCATGGCAGATGTGTTTGCGGGCGTCCGGCTGCTCGGCCCGCCAGTGACCGACGGCGAGTACATCGCCTTGAGCGAGCACGAGACGGTGCACCTGCACGAGTACACCCGGATCTACGCCGTGCCCGGCCTCTACGAGCATGTCGTCCAGGACCGGCTCCGGTGCACGTCGCCGCAGGTCGCGGTGGCGGGTTTCCTGCGCGCGGCCGCGAGCCTCGGGCTGGAACCGGGCTCGATGACGGTGCTCGACGTCGGCGCCGGCACGGGACTGGTCGGAGAACTCGTGCGTCACGCGGGCGTGGCCCGGGTGGTCGGGGTCGACGCGTTGCCGGCGGCCCGCGAGGCGAGTCTGCGCGACCGGCCGGGGGTCTACGCCGACTACGTGGTCGGCGACTTCCTGCTCGGCGACGGCCTCCGTGAGGCACTACGCCCGTACGCGTTCGGCGGATTGGTGTCGGCCGGCGCGTTCGGCGGCACGCACGCCACACCGCGGGCGCTGGAAAACGCACTCGCGATCCTGCCACCCGGGGCCCCCGTGGCCTTCACCATCGACGAGCGGTGGATGGACGCGTCGGATCCGGACGGGTTCGGCGCCGCCGTCGAGCGGCTGATCGCCGACAGGCGCCTTGAGCTGCTGGAACGAACCCGGTTCCAGCACCGGGTGACGACGACCGGCGAGCCGATCTTCTATCAGCTGGTGGTGGGCCGGACCGCGCCGGTGCCGGCCGACTGACCGATACCCCGGGGAAGAAGGGGCCGGTGCGGGCGTCCTCATGCCCGCACCGGCCCCGACGGCCCGTCGCCTACAGGTACTTCATCAGCTCCCGGCGTGCCAGCGAGCGCTGGTGCACCTCGTCCGGGCCGTCGGCGATCATCAGCGTGCGGGCCCCTGCGTACAGGTCGGCCAGGGGGAAGTCCTGGCTGACCCCGCCCGCGCCGTGCAGCTGGATCGCGCGGTCGATGATGCCGACGACCGCGCGCGGGGTGGCGATCTTGATGGACTGGATCTCGGTGTGGGCGCCCCGGTTGCCGACGGTGTCCATCAGCCAGGCGGTCTTCAGGACCAGCAGCCGCAGCTGTTCGACGGTCACCCGGGCGTCCGCGATCCAGTTGTGGACCACACCCTGCTGGGCCAGCTCCTTGCCGAAGGCCGTCCGGGACACGGCCCGCCGGCACATCAGCTCGATCGCCCGCTCGGCCATGCCGATCAGCCGCATGCAGTGGTGGATACGGCCGGGTCCGAGCCGGGCCTGGGCGATGGCGAAGCCGCCGCCCTCCTCGCCGACCAGGTTCGACACCGGCACGCGCGCGTGGTCGAAGACCACCTCGGCGTGGCCGCCGTGCGAGTGGTCCTCGTAGCCGAAGACCTGCATCGCCCGCTTCACGGTGACGCCCGGGGTGTCGCGCGGCACCAGGACCATGGACTGCTGGCGCCGGATGTCGGCGCCGTCCGGGTCGGTCTTGCCCATCACGATGAAGATCTTGCAGTCCGGGTTCATCGCCCCGGAGATGTACCACTTGCGGCCGGTGACGAGGTAGTCGTCGCCGTCCCGCTCGATGTGCGTGGTGATGTTGGTGGCGTCGGAGGAGGCCACCTCGGGCTCCGTCATGGCGAACGCGGAGCGGATCTCACCGGCCAGCAGCGGCTCCAGCCACTGCTTGCGCTGCGCCTCGTCGGCGAACTGGGCCAGCACCTCCATGTTGCCGGTGTCCGGGGCCGCGCAGTTCAGCGCGGTGGGCGCCAGGTGCGGGGAACGGCCGGTGATCTCGGCGAGGGGCGCGTACTGGAGGTTGGTGAGGCCCGCGCCGTACTCGGCGTCGGGGAGGAAGAGGTTCCACAGGCCCTGCCTGCGTGCCTCCGCCTTCAGTTCCCCGACCACGGCCGGGGTGTCCCACGGCGAGGCGAGCGCGGCGCGCTGCTCCTCGGCGACCGCCTCGGCCGGGTAGACGTACTCGTCCATGAAGGCGAGCAGCTTGGCGCGCAGTTCCTCGGTGCGCGCGTCGAACGCGAAGTCCATGGCCGGTCAGCCTTCCTGAAGAGTGGTCAGTCCGTGGTCGATGAAGACGGGGACGAGTTCGCCGATGCGGTCGAAGCCCTCCCCGAGCGTCTGGCCCTGCGTGTACCGGTAGTGGATGCCCTCCAGGATCACGGCGAGCTTGAACCAGGCGAACGCCGTGTACCAGGAGATGTGCGTGACGTCCCGTCCCGAGCGGGCCGCGTAGCGCTCGATCAGCTCCCGCGGGTCCGGGTGGCCGGGCGCCTCGGCGGTCGTCGACACCGGCGAGTCGGGCGTGCCCAGCGGCCGGCTGTACATCACCAGCAGGCCCAGGTCGGTCAGCGGGTCGCCGAGCGTGGACATCTCCCAGTCGAGGATCGCCCTGATCGTGTCGTCGTCGCCGATCAGCACGTTGTCGAGGCGGTAGTCGCCGTGGATCACGGTGGGCGCGGGGGAGCCGGGCAGCCGGCGGCCCAGGGTGGCGTGCAGCTCGTCGATGCCGGCCAGCTCACGGTTGCGGGAGGCGTCCAGCTGCTTGCCCCAGCGGCGCAGCTGCCGGTCCAGGAAGCCCTCGGGGCGCCCGAAGTCGGTGAGGCCGACCTGCTCCGGGTCCACGGAGTGCAGCTCGACGAGCGTGTCGACGAGGGACAGCACGGCGTTCCGGGTGCGCTCGGGACCGAGCGGGACGAGCTGGTCGGCGGTGCGGTACGGGGTGCCCGCCACGAACTCCATCACGTAGAACGGCGCGCCGAGGACCTCGTCGTCCTCGCACAGCAGCACCGGCCGCGGCACCGGCACCTCGGTCGGGTACAGCGCGCTGATCACCCGGTGCTCGCGCTTCATGTCGTGCGCGGTGGCCAGGACGTGGCCCAGCGGCGGCCGTCGTACGACCCACTTCGAGCTGGAGTCGGAGACCGCGTAGGTGAGGTTCGACCGTCCGCCCTCGATCAGCCTTCCGGTCAGTGGACCGGTCACCAGGCCGGGGCGCTCGCGGTCGAGCAGCCCGCGCAGCCGGTCGAGATCCAGTCCGGGCGGGTGGTCGGGGCTCATGCATCGCTCCTACGAACGAGTGAACAGGACCCGACTTATGATGCCGACCAGTCGGTATGTCGTCCAGTCGGTGAGCCAAACGTGACCGGGACCACCCTGGGGCCCGGCCGAAGAGTGACGGCTCCCCGCGCGCGCAGAGCGGGGAGCCGCCGTCCGGGCCGGGACCGTCTCAGTGGTCGTCCCAGTGACCGTTGTGCTCGGCGTGCCGGTGGCCGTCGTGCACGTAGTCGATGTGGTCGCCGTGCAGCACGCCGGGGTGGCCGCAGCCGTCGCCGTGCCGGTGGTCGTGGGCCTCGTGGGTGATGTGCCTGTCGGGTTCGCACTCGTCCCAGTGGCCGCCGTGCTCGCGGTGCAGATGCCCGTTGTGCGCGTAGTCGACGTGGTCGCCGTGCGGCACCTGGTCGTGGCCGCAGTCCGGTCCGTGGCTGTGGCCGTGTGCGGTGTGTTCCTGATGAAGGGTGGTCATGGTGTGTCGCCTTCAGCGGTACGGGTTCGGGAGGGTGGCGTGCTGCCGACGGACAGGCTGCCACGCGAACGGCACATATCCGGGCATCCCGGTTGCGTGGCGTCCGAGTACACCGGAGGGTCGTGTGCATGAAGGGCATCAGTTACAGCCGGTACGGCGAACCCGATGTGCTGGAGTACGGCGAGGTCAAGGACCCGAAGGTCGGCCCCGACACGGTGCTGGTGAAGGTCCGGGCGGCGGCCGTCAACCCGGTCGACTGGAAGTGCCGTGAGGGCCATCTGCACGGCATCATGGATGCCGTCTTCCCGGTGATCCCCGGCTGGGACGTGTCGGGGGTCGTCGTCCAGCCGGGCCCGGCCGTCACCGAGTTCGCGGTCGGCGACGAGGTGATCGGCTACGTCCGTGAGGACTTCCTGTCCCGGGGCACCTTCGCCGAGTACGTCGCCGCCCCGGTGCGCACCCTGGCCCGCAAGCCGCGCAACCTCTCCTTCGAGGAGGCCGCGGGGCTGCCGCTGGCCGGCCTCACCGCCTACCAGGTGCTGGTCCACGCCCTGGAGGTCAAGCGCGGCGAGACGGTCCTGGTGCACGCCGCCGCCGGCGGGGTCGGCTCCCTCGCGGTCCAGATCGCGGCCCACCTCGGCGCCCGGGTCATCGGTACGGCGAGCGAACGCAACCACGACTTCGTACGGGGCATCGGCGGCGAGCCGGTGGCCTACGGCCCGGGCCTGACCGAACGGGTCCGGGGACTGGCCCCGGAGGGCGTGGCCGCCGTCTTCGACACCGTCGGCGGGGAGGCCCTGACCGTCTCGGCGAATCTGCTCGCCCCCGAGGGCCGGATGGCCTCGATCGCCGACCCGGACGTCGTCGACTTCGGCGGCCGCTACTGCTGGGCGCGCCCCGACGCCGGGGACCTGACACGGCTCGCCACGCTCGCGGAACAGGGCGCGGTGACCGTCCATGTCGCCGAGACGTTTCCGCTGAAGCGGGCGGCCGACGCGCACCGGAGCAGCGAGGAGGGACGCACCCGGGGCAAGCTGGTGGTCACGGTGGAGTGGCCGGAGGAGGAGGGCTAGGGCCAGGGCTTCGGTGCGGCCGGGGGCCTATACGACCAGTGCGGCGGCGCAGAGGGCGACGGCGACCGTGCAGACCACCGCGGCGGTCGCCTGCCGCGGGGTCAGCGCCGAGGGGCGGTCGGTGGCCGCCAGGGCGCGGATACGGCGGTTGGCGACCAGGAGGAAGCCCAGCCACAGGACGCAGCAGGCGGCGCAGGCGAGCACGCCGCCGGCCGAGGCGCTGCCGTGCAGGGCGGTCTTCGCCGCGAGTACGGCGGCGACGGTCGCCGACAGTGTCGTACGACGCCAGGCCAGCCGGGTCCGCTCCGGCTGGAGCCCCGGGTCACGGGCCGGCGCCGTCATCCTTCCCACCCGACGAGCACCACGACGACCATCGCGACGGCGACCACGGCGACGACCACGCCGAGCAGGGCCGGGAACCGGGAGACCGGCAGGTCCTCGCCGCGCCGCATCGCCCGCTCGCAGCGCATCCAGTGGTTCACGGCCCGCAGCGAGCACAGCACGCCGGCGGCGAGGAGCGCGAGCGCGAGACCGACCCGCCAGGCCCAGCGGAGGTCGGGCAGGAACTGGTCCACGGCGAAGCCGCCGCCGATCAGGGCGAGGGCGGTGCGCAGCCAGGCCAGGAAGGTGCGCTCGTTGGCGAGGGAGAAACGGTAGTCGGGGGTCGTTCCTTCCTGGCGCACCTCTTCGGGGGCGAACCACAGGCGGACGTTCCGTGCGAATTCGATCACGTGCAGGGAGCCTACCGGGGAGGGGGCCGCAGTCGTTCGGCTGCCGGTGCGTGGGGGCTGGCCGCGCAGTTCCCCGCGCCCCTTACGGGGCGCTGCCCAGCCGCTTCTCTCCAGCCGCGGGCAGTCGTGCCGCATGGGCGGCACGGGTGGGCGCAGCGGCACCCTGCCGGCGCCGGTAAGCGTCCCCCCTCCTCAGCCCCGCCACTCCCGCAGTCGCTCCCACGCCGCCAGTCCGTCCGGGACCCACTCCCACTCCCCGAGCCGCGAGGCCAGTTCCTCCTCCGTCAGGAAGTCGTGCCAGGCCACCTCCTCCACCTGCGGCCGTACCGGCAGCTCGCAGCGGACCTCGTACACCGCCGACCACCAGCTGTGCCCGGCGCCGTCGTCGTACCGGAACTTGAAGAGGTACGTCGGGCGGGGCAGCCCGGACACGCCCAGTTCCTCCTCGGCCTCCCGCAGCGCCGCGTCGTCGTAGGACTCGCCCGCGCCGACCACGCCCCCGACGAACATGTCGTACAGGGAGGGGAAGACCAGCTTGGTCGCGGTGCGGCGGTGGACGAAGACGCGGTCGGCGGCGTCGCGGGCCAGGATGAAGGCGCAGCGGTGCCGCAGCCCCCGGGCGTATGCCTCACCGCGGGGTGCCTGTCCGATCACGCGGTCGTGCTCGTCGACGATGTCGAGGATTTCGTCAGCAGGCTTCATGCCGCCATCCAAGCAGGCCGGCGGCCCGGGGCATCAGCGCGGCTGGAGGTCCAGCGAGGGCTCCTTCGGCGCCGGACCGCGCGGCATCGCGGGGTGCAGCCCGAGCAGCACGATGCCCGCCACGATCGCCGCGAGCCCCGCCGCCTCCCAGGCCAGCGCCCCGGTGTCGGTGCGCAGCCGGTCCCCGAGGAAGCCGACGCCGCACAGGATCCCGGCGAGCGGCTGGGCCGCGGTGAGCGCGGGCAGCGAGTTGCGCAGCTCCGCCGTCTCGAACGCGCTCTGGACGAGGATCAGCCCGGTGACCCCGAGGACCAGCACGCCGTACGGCTGCCAGCCGGTCAGGACCTCCATGATGCCGCCCTCGGAGAAGCGGGTGCCGGTGACCCGGGTCAACGCGTCCTGTACGCCGTACAGCAGGCCGGCGGCGAGGGCGAGCAGGGTCGGCCCCGCGCTGAGCCGGGACCGTTTGGCGTAGGTGGTGAGCAGCAGGGCGAGGCCGACCGTCACACCGATGATCAGCCAGTGGCGCAGCGGGTTGGCGATGGCGTCGCCGCCGCGTGGCTGGCCCGCCAGGATGAACGTGGTGACCCCGCCCGCGAGCAGGCCGAGTCCGGCCCAGCCTTGGTGGCTCAGGGGATGCTTGGTCTGGTGGCGGGAGAGCGCGAGGGCGAAGAGGAGGTTCGTCGCCAGCAGCGGTTCGACCAGGGAGATCTCGCCCTTGCCGAGGGCGATCGCGCCGAGGATCATGCCGGCCACCATCAGGCCGATCCCGCCGAGCCAGCGCGGCACCCGCATCAGGTCGAGCAGCAGCCGGAACGAGAGGAAGTCGCTGAGCGGGGCTTTCTGGGCGACGTTCTGCTGGAGCAC
This sequence comes from Streptomyces sp. NPDC058683, assembly GCF_042716195.1. Classification (NCBI taxonomy): domain Bacteria; kingdom Bacillati; phylum Actinomycetota; class Actinomycetes; order Kitasatosporales; family Streptomycetaceae; genus Streptomyces; species Streptomyces sp. NPDC058683. The sequence continues at coordinate 202,336 of NZ_JBHXSK010000015.1, read as the reverse complement.
GAACCCGAAGCCGAGGCAACAGGCCGCACTCACGGCGAGAACCAGAACCAGAACGGACACGCTGCGTACCTCGATCATGCGGCCGGGCTACGGGGTGCGTAGTGGCCGACTGTAGCGCTCGCGGATGGGTGTTGCCCCGGGAGTACCCGGAACGGGGCGGTTGACTCGGTCACGACGCCCGAGCCGAACACGGCAGGTGGATCAGGGCGGCGGCGGGACCGGTACGGCCATGGTCCGATGCCCGGGCGGCCCGCGCCATGGCGTACGCCACAGCCGGAACCCGGAGCCCCACGGCCACGGTACGCCGAACGGACCCCGGCGCGCGTCAAGTTCCGCTGTGTTCACCGTAGTTGAACGGGGTACAAGCCCCGTTCAGCTTGACGCAAAGTCTTGGCTGGGGGTTTGCTGTGCGTGATCGGCCGATGGCAGCCCGACAACCAGGAAGTTCCGCGGTGCCCCCAACCCCGCCCCTCTTAGGCCCAGGCCGGGCCGTCGCCGAAGGTCCCCACGCGGCAGCGCACCCCGGGTGCGAACACTGTCCCGACGACGCCCTCGACGACGCCGAACTCATCTCCGCGCGAGCCGCGTTGGCCCAGGGCCGCTGGCAGTCCGCCCGCTCCCTGCTGCTCCACACGGGTGACGACTGGGACCGCCGGGGCCACCGGGTCACCGTCCTCGCCCGCGAGCCCTACGCCATCGCCTGGGCCCGCGAGTGGCTGCTCGCCGAGCCCGGCTCCGCGGGTGCCGCCACCCTCTACGCCCTGACCCTGGTCCGGCGTGCCCTGCGCGGCAAGGAACCCCCCGACCGGGCCCGCGAGGCCTGCACCGGCGCCGCCGCGCTCGCCCCCGCCGACCCCACCCCGTGGCTCGGTCTCCTCCTGCTCGCCCGCCACCTCGGCACCGACGACGAGACGCGCCGCATGTTCGACGAGGTGCGCGGCCGCCACCCCGAGCACCACCACGCCCACCACCTGATGGCCGCCCGCATCGCGGAGACCGAGACCGAGGGGACGTACGAACTGTGCGCCTTCGCGGAACGCTCGGCCGCCGAAGCCCCGGCCGACTCCCCGCTGGCCGTGCTCCCCGTCGTCGCCTACACCGAGCGGCACCGGGTGCTCGCCGCCACCGGCCGGGCGCCCGCCGATCCGGCCGCGGCCGGCCACTGGGCCGAGCCGTCCGCCCGGCGCGCCCTGACCGCGGCCTTCGACTGGTGGCTGGAGTGGGGGATCGAGGAGCACCCGCGCCGCCACGTGGACCTCAACCACCTCGCCCACGCCACCTCCGGCGCCGGCCGGTACGCGGAGGCCGCGGCCCTCTTCCAGCGCATCGGCCGCCATGCCACCCGGGCCCCCTGGTCCTACCCGGACCGCGACCCCTGCGAGGCGTTCCGGGCGGCCCGCGAGCGCGTGCTCGGCGGTTGATGAGAAGAGGTTGTGGATTTCTTACGGCGACCGGATTTCCTGGCCGGGCCCGCCCCGAGGGTGTTCGAATGAGTGCGTGAACTCTGAACGATCCGAGGAGGGCCGGCCGGTCGGCCGCCGGGTGTTCCTCGGCACCATCGGCCTGGGCGCCCTCGGTGTCGTGACCGCGCCGGTGCTGCAACGCGTCACCGAGTCGGTCCTCGGCACCTTCTCCGGCAAGGACCCGACCGGCCTGACCGGCCTGCTCCCGAACGGCGGCGGCTTCCGCTACTACTCGGTCACCGGCTCGGTGCCGAACAAGACCGCGGCGGACTACCAGCTGAAGATCGACGGCCTGGTCGACGAGCCGCGCACCTACAGCCTGGCCGACCTGCGCGCCCTGCCGCAGACCCGGCTGGTCAAGGACGTCCAGTGCGTGACCGGCTGGCGGGTGCCGGACACCCCGTTCGAGGGGGTCCGCCTCTCGCACCTGCTGGACCTGGCGGGAGTGCGCGGCAGCGCGAAGGCGATCCGCTTCACCTGCTTCGACGGCGCGTACAGCGAGAGCCTCACCCTCGACCAGGCGCGCCGGCCGGACATCCTGGTCGCGCTGCGCATGCAGAACAAGGACATCGGCCACGACCACGGCGGCCCGGTCCGCCTCTATGTGGCCCCCATGTACTTCTACAAATCGGCCAAGTGGCTCTCCGGCATCACAGTGACCGACAAGGTGCAGCCGGGATACTGGGAGCACCTCGGCTACGACGTCGACGCCTGGGTCGGCCGTTCGAACGGACGCGACGATGAGCCTACGAGCTGAGGCACCGGCCACCACGGACCGGCTGCACCGCTTCACCCCCGCCGAGCGCTGGATCCACCGCACGACGGCGGCGCTGATGGGCATCTGTGTCCTGACGGCCGCCTGCCTCTACATCCCGCAGCTGGCGATCCTGGTCGGGCGCCGCGAACTGGTCGTCCGCGTCCACGAGTGCGCGGGCCTGGCCCTGCCCGTCCCGGTCCTGCTCGGCCTCGCCTCCCGTGCCTTCCGCAGGGACCTCGGCTTCCTGAACCGCTTCGGTCCCCACGACAGGCTCTGGCTGCGGGCCGCCGTGAGCCGCGACAAGCGGCCGTCCTCCCGCCCGGCGGGCAAGTTCAACGCCGGCCAGAAGATCTACGCGAACTGGATCGCCGGTGCCACCCTGGTCATGCTCGCCACCGGCCTGCTGATGTGGTTCACCCACCTCACCCCGCTGATGTGGCGTACCTCGGCCACCTTCGTCCACGACTGGCTGGCCCTGACGATCGGCGTCGTCCTGGCGGGCCATATCGGCATGGCCATGGCCGACGCGGAGGCGAGACAGGGGCTGCGCACCGGGAAGGTCAGCAAGGAGTGGGCCAAGCGCGAGCATCCGCTGTGGCGGCCGTAGCCCTCGGGGCCCGCTCGCGGAACCTCGGCTTCGTCCCGCCGTGACGGCGCTCGGCCGAGAGGGCGGAGTCCGGCGGTGCCAGGCCGGCCCGCCACCGGACCCGGTCCGCACCCTCGGCCGTCGAGGTCCGCAGCACCTTGCCGGACCGGGCCGACCCGTCTAAATCCGGACCGGGCCGACCCGTCTAAATGATGAGGGACAGGAGGAGGACCAGGCCGCCTCCGACCACCGAGATGATCGTCTCCATGATCGACCAGGTCTTGACGGTCTGCCCGACGCTCAGCCCGAAGTACTCCTTGACCAGCCAGAAACCGGCGTCGTTGACATGGCTGAAGAAGAGCGAGCCGGCGCCGATGGCCAGGACCAGCAGGGCCGTGTGGGCCGTCGACATGTCCGCCGCCAGCGGGGCCACCAGGCCGGCCGCCGAGACGGTCGCCACCGTCGCCGAGCCCGTCGCCAGCCGGATCGCCACCGCGATCAGCCAGGCCAGCAGCAGGGCCGGGATCGACCAGTCCTTGGAGATCTCCAGGATCATCTGGCCGACACCGCAGTCGATCAGCGTCTGCTTGAAGCCGCCGCCCGCGCCGACGATGAGCAGGATGCCCGCGATGGGCATCAGGCCCTTGTCGACCGTCTGCTGGAGCCGCTCCTTGGAGAAGCCGGCCGGGCGGCCGAGCGTGAAGAAGCCGAGGACCACGGCCGCGAGCAGGGCGATCAGCGGGGAGCCGATGACGTCGAAGACCCGCTGGACGGTGTGCGTCGGGTCGTCGACGACGATGTCCACCAGTGCCTTGGCCAGCATCAGCACGACCGGGAGCAGGATCGTGATGAGGGTGACGCCGAAGCCGGGGCGCTTGTCCAGCTCCTCCGAGGGGCGCTGCGGCAGCATCCGGTCGGGGGCCGGGACGTCCACCCAGCGGGCGGCGACCTTGGAGAACAGCGGACCGGCGATGATCACGGTCGGGATGGCGACCAGGACGCCGAGCGCCAGGGTCACGCCCAGGTTCGCGTGGACCGCGTCGATCGCCACCAGCGGGCCGGGGTGCGGCGGCACCAGGCCGTGCATCACGGACAGACCGGCCAGCGCCGGGATGCCGATGCGCATCAGGGAGTAGTTGCCGCGCTTGGCGACCATCAGCACCACGGGGATCAGCAGCACGATGCCGACCTCGAAGAACAGCGGCAGACCGATCACGGAGGCGATCAGCACCATCGCCCACGGCATGGCCCGCCCGCCGGCCTTGGCGAGGATGGTGTCGACGATCTGGTCGGCGCCGCCGGAGTCGGCGAGCAGCTTGCCGAGGATCGCGCCGAGGGCGATCAGCACACCGACGCCGGCGACCGTGGAGCCGAGGCCGGCGGTGAAGCTGGTGATGACCTTGTCCAGCGGCGCCCCGGCGAACGCGCCGAGCGCGAGCGAGCCGATGGTCAGCGCCAGGAAGGCGTGGAGCTTGAACTTGGTGATGAGCAGGACGATGACGGCGAAGGCCGCGAGGACGGCGATGCCGAGCTGGGCATGTCCGGCCGAGGTGATGGGCGCGACGGCGTCCGCTGCCAGCATCTCGACGCTGAGTCTGGTCACGGGTGTTCCTTGCAGATACGGGGACGAAAAAGTGGGGGAGGTTACTGCCGGGTGAGGTCGGGCAGCGCGTCCAGGGCCCGCACGGCCCTCGCGGTGATCTCCTCGGGGGTGCCGGTGACGTCCACGGCGACGCCCGGCTCGTCCGCCGCCAGCGGTTCGAGCGTGGCGAACTGGGAGTCCAGCAGCGCGGTCGGCATGAAGTGACCCTGCCGGTGCGACATCCGGTCCTCGATGAGCTTCCGGTCACCGGTGAGGTGCACGAAGACGACGCCCGGGGCGGCGGCGCGGAGCCGGTCCCGGTACGACCGCTTCAGCGCGGAGCTGCTGACCACCCCGCCCAGGCCCTCCCGCCCGTGCGCCCAGGAGCCGATGGCGTCCAGCCACGGCCACCGGTCGGTGTCGTCCAGCGGGTGCCCGGCCGACATCTTGGCGATGTTGGCCGGCGGGTGGAAGTCGTCGCCCTCGGCGTACGGGACGCCGAGCCGGGCGGCGAGCAGAGGACCGATCGTGGTCTTGCCCGTGCCGGCGACGCCCATCACCACGACGACGTGGGGGGTCCGCATCACTGCCTCGCTGTCTTCCTCGGGATTCCTCAACGAGAGACGCCGGCGTACGACATCCGGCGTCGGCCTCACTGAAACCCATTAGGTACGACGAATTCAAGAGTCTGTGACAAATAAGTCTGACTTTTTGGCCCTGTGATCCACTCGGTACGCTGAGTGCATGAGCACCATGGGACGAGGGCTGCACGGCCGCGTACTGGACAGCCTCGGCCCCGCGATCACCGCCGGCGAGTACCCGCCGGGCAGCGTCCTGCGCACGGACGAGCTGGCCCAGCAGTTCGAGGTGTCGCGCTCCGTGATGCGTGAGGCGGTCCGGGTCCTGGAGTCCATGCACCTGGTCGAGTCCCGCCGTAGGGTCGGCGTGACGGTCCGCCCGAAGGCGGAGTGGAACGTCTACGACCCGCAGGTCATCCGCTGGCGGCTGGCCGGCGCCGACCGCCCCCACCAGCTGCGCTCGCTGACCGTGCTGCGCTCGGCGATCGAACCGCTGGCCGCGCATCTGGCGGCGAAGAGCGCCACCGCGGAGCAGTGCGCCGAGCTCACCGAGTGCGCGCTCGGCATGGTGGCCAACTCACGCGGCCACCGGCTGGAGCAGTACCTCGTGCACGACATGGCGTTCCACCGGGTGATCCTCAACGCATCCGGCAACGAGATGTTCGCCCGGCTCGGCGATGTCGTGGCCGAGGTCCTCGCCGGCCGTACCCACCACGAGGTGATGTTCGAGGACCCCGACCCGGCCGCCGTCACCCTCCATGTCCAGGTCGCCGAGGCGGTACGGGAGGGCGACGCGGTCCGCGCCGAGCAGCTGACCCGTGAGATCACGGTGGGCGCCCTCCAGGAGCTGGACGTCCTGGCGCCCTAGGGCCGCCGGGTCACCGGGGAGGGCCGGTCGCTCAGTCTTCGCGCCAGCCGAGCTTGATGAGCAGATTCTTCGCCTCGTCCGCGACCTCCGCCTGGGCGACCACGTCGTAGCGGGCGGCGACGATCTGGCTGCGGGACGCGAAGTCGCGGCGGCCGCCGGTGAACGCGTGGCCGGCGAACCCGAAGAGCGCACCGAAGATCGCGCCGTAGAACAGGCCGCTGATCATCAGCACCAGGACGTGATGGTTGCCCGCGGCGAACAGCGACAGGAGCAGGCCGACGAGCAGCCCGAACCAGGCCCCCGAGCCCGCGCCGGCCAAGGCGGCCCGGCCGCGGGTGAGCCGGCCGAGCACCGTCTCCACCATCCGCAGGTCGGAGCCGATGATCGCGGTGTGCTCCACCGGGAACTTGCTGTCGGAGAGGAAGTCGACCGCACGCTGCGCGCCCTCGTAGGTCGGGTACGAGCCGACCACCGGACGGTCGAGCGGTGCCGTGGGCGGTTGCTGGGTCATCGCAGGGCTCCCTTCCTCACCGTCCCCGTCGAACAGCCTGCTGCGAGGCGGTGACCCCCGCAAGGCGGAACCCACCGGCGGGACACACAGGGGGATCCGCTGCCGCCCCTAGCCCGGGAAGTCGCCGTCCAGGTACACCCAGGCGCCGTCGACCCGCTCGAACCGGCTGCGTTCGTGCAGGGACCCGCCCCGGTACGAGGCCCGGAACTCCACCGTCCCCGTGGAGTGGAACGCGGACCCGTCACCCGCGCCCAGGATCTCCAGCCCCGTCCAGCGCATCCCCGGGTCGAGATCGAGCCGCGCCGGCCGCGTCCGCGGATGCCAGGTACGCAGCAGATAGGCCGAGTCCCCGGTCACGAACGCGCTGTACCGCGACCGCATCAGCGCCTCGGCGGTCGGCGCGGCGGCGGCACCGGAGTGGTACCGGCCGCAGCACTCGTCGTACGGCTTGGACAGGCCGCAGGGGCAGTCGGCGGGCGGGGTGGGGCGCGAGGGGCGAGCGGTGCGACGGGACATGCGGCCCATTCTGCGGCACCGCCCGCGGACGCCCTCTCCTCAGGCCGACTCGGCCACGTCGCCCAGCACCGGCAGCGGTGGCAGCGCGGTGCGGTGGACCCAGGCGTCGAGCAGGTCGTCCAAGGGTTCCTGCGCGAACCGGGCGACATGGGCGGCGAAGGTCGCCGTGGTCACCGAGCCGCCCCGGTGCAGTCCCGCCCACGCCCGCAGCATGTGGAAGAACCGCTCGTCGCCGAGCGCGCAGCGGATCGCATGGATCGTGACCCCGCCGCGCTCGTAGAGCCGGTCGTCGAACATCGCCTTGCGGCCCGGGTGGGCGATCCGGATGTCCTGCGGCAGCCCGGACAGCAACCGGTGCGCGACGGCCGCCAGTTGCTGGGCGCTGCGACCGCCGGACCGCTCCGACCACAGCCACTCCGCGTACTTGGCGAGCCCCTCGTTCAGCCAGATGTGCCGCCAGTCCGCGATGGACACGCTGTTGCCGAACCACTGGTGGGCCAGCTCGTGCGCCACCAGCCGCTCCGAACCCCGCGCCCCATCCAGGTGGTTGACGCCGAACAGCGACAACCCCTGTGCCTCGACGGGGACATCGAACTCCTCGTCGGTGACGACGACCGCGTACTCCTCGAACGGGTAGGGCCCGAAAAGCCGTTGGAACAGGTCCATCATCGCGGGCTGCCGTGCGAAGTCCCGCGAGAACTCGGGCAGCAGATGCGCGGGTATGTGCCCGTGCATCGGTATCCCGCCGAACCCCGGGTCGCCGAGTATCACCGTCTGGAACTTGCCGATCGCCAGGCCCACCAGGTAGCTGGACGTCGGCGCCGCCTGCTCGTACACCCAGGTCGTCGTGGACGCCTTCGTGGTCCGGGTCAGCAGCCGCCCGCCGGCCACCACCGAGTACGCGGACGGGCAGGTCACCGAGATCAGGTAGGACGCCTTGTCGGCCGGCCGGTCGTTGCACGGGAACCAGGAGGGCGCGCCGGTCGGCTGGCTCGCCACCAGCGCGCCGTCCGTCAGCTCCTCCCAGCCGATCCCGCCCCAGGGGCTGTTCACCGGCCGGGGGTTGCCCGACCAGTGGATCTCCACGGTGAAGGCGGCCCCGGCGCGCAGCGGCTTGGCGGGCTTCACCCGCAGCCTGCCGCCCCGGTGCGTCCAGTGCGGCTGACGGCCGTCCACCCGGATCCGGCCGATCTTGAAGTCGGCCAGGTTCAGCTGGAACTCGGGCAGCGCCGCCCGGCCCGCGATGGCGTTGATCCGGACCGAGCCGGCCAGTCGGTTGGGGCCGGGCCGGTAGTCCAGCGTGAGCTCATAGCGATGCACCCGGTACCGGGGATCGCCGTTGTCCGGGAAGTACGGGTCCGGACCCGCTGACTGCTGCACTGCCACTTCCGCGTTCGCTCCCTGCGCCTTGCTCGAACCGTCTCTCGGTGCACCGATGCCCGCGGCCACCGAACAACGGCCCGCGCTCAGGGACGCCATGCCTCGATCGGGTTGCCGAGCCAGCGGGTGTCGTCGGGAACCGACTCCGCCGCCATGACGAGCGACGCGGGACCCAGGGTGGTACGGGCCCCGATCGTGCTGCCGGGCAGCACGATCCCGCCAGGGCCCAGTGTGGCGCCCTCACGGAGAACCACAGTATCCGTCCGCAAGATCCGGTCGTGGAAGAGGTGAGTCTGCAGGACACAGCCGCGGTTCACGGTGGCCGCGTCCTCCAGTGTGACCAGATCCGTCTCCGGCAGCCAGTAGCTCTCCACCCAGACGCCCTTGCCGATGCGCGCGCCGAGGCCGCGCAGCCAGGCCGTCATCAGGGGAGTACCCGGAACCGAGCCGGCCAGCCACGGCACCGCCAGCACCTCGACGAAGGTGTCCGCCAGCTCGTTGCGCCACACGAACGAACTCCACAGCGGGTGCTCCCCGCTGCGGTGCCGCCCGACCAGCAGCCACTTGGCCAGCACCGACACCAGGCCCGCGACGGCACCGGCGGCGAGCAGCACCAGCCCCGACAGCACCGGCGCCCAGCCGCCCAGCGCGCACAGCGCGGCGACCGTCAGCCCGGCCAGCGCCACCGAGCACAGCACCGGCACGATCCTGCACAGCTCCACCAGCGCGCGCGCCCACAGCAGCCGCGCGGGCGGCTCGTAGGTCCGGCTCTGGTCGCCGTCCGACGCGCTGCGCGGCAGCTTCACCGGCGGCAGCCCCAGGTACGACGTGCCCTTCTTCGCCTTCTTCGGCGTCGCCGACAGCACACCCACCAGACCGCCGTCCGGCACACTGCGGCCCGGCGCGGTCATCCCGGAGTTCCCGAGGAACGCCCGCCGCCCGATCTCCGCGCGCCCGATCCGCACATAGCCGCCACCGAGCTCGTACGGCGCGGTCAGCGTGTCGTCGGCCAGGAACGCGCCCTCGCCGACCGTCGTCAGGCTCGGCAGCGCGAGCACGGTCGAGACCTCGGCACCGCGCCCGATCCGCATCCCGAGCAGCCGCAGCCACACGGGCGTGACCAGACCGGCGTACAGCGGGAACAGGGTGTCGCGGGAGCGGTCCATCAGCTGGGAGACCGTCCAGGCCTGCCAGCCGATCCGGCTGTGCGTCGGATGCGTGCCGACCCGCAGGCCCAGGCTGAGCAGCCGTACGGCGACCAGGATCAGCAGCGCGTACACCAGCCCGAAGGCCAGCGTGGCCGGCACCAGGGCGACCGCCGCGCCCCGCAGGGCCTCGGCCAGGCCGTCCCCGGGAGCCACGAAACGCCCGGCGACCAGCAGCGCGACGGCACCCGCCAGCACGGGCAGCGCGCTGAGCGCGACGCCCGTCAGGCCGTACATCACCCGCCAGTAGGTGCCCCGCTGCGGCCGGTGCTTGGGCCAGTTCCGCTTGGCCTTGCCCAGCTTGACCGCCGGGGCGCCGGCCCAGCGCTGGCCGGTCGGGATCTGCCCGGTGACCGCCGAGCCGGGGGCCACCTCGGCACGCTTGCCGACGCGGGCGCCCGGGAAGAGGATGCCGCGCGTTCCGACGACCGCGTGGGCGCCGATCCGGACCGGGCCGATCACCAGCCGGTCGCCGTCCAGCCAGTGGCCGGACAGGTCCACCTCGGACTCCACGGCCGCGCCGCGCCCCACCCTGAGCAGTCCCGTGACCGGCGGCAGCGAGTGCAGGTCCACATCGGGACCGATCTTGGCGCCGAGCGCCCGCGCGTACCGCTCCAGCCAGGACCCGGTCAGCGCGGTCGCCCCGGTGAACTCGGCCAGCCGCTCGGCCGTCCACAGCCGCAGGTGCACGGAGCCGCCGCGCGGGTACCGGCCCGGCTTCACGCCCCGCAGCAGCAGCCGCGCGCCACCGGCGGCGACCGCGATCCGGCCGGGCGGGGTGTACAGGACCAGGGCCCCGACGGCCACCAGCCACCAGGGTGCGGTGGGCAGCCAGCCGTAGCCGCTCAGCACATTGCCGAGCGCGGCCAGGACGACCGTCCAGCGCAGGCCGAGCAGGGTGAACAGCGGGAGCAGCACCATGAGCTGCACCAGCTGGGCGGCGCGCGGCACCGGAGCGATCGTCCGCTGCGCGCTGTCGTCCTGCGCGGACTCCTCCAGATGGCGGGCCAGCTTGCGCAGCACCGGCTGCTGGTAGATGTCGAGGACGGCCGCGCTCGGGTAGCGGGTGCGCAGCCGGGTGGTGAGCTGGGCGGCGGACAGGCTGCCGCCGCCGATCGCGAAGAAGTCGTCGGAGGCGCTGCCCACCGGGATGCCGAGGACCTCGGTCCACTGCTCGGCGAGCCACGCCTCGGTGCCGTACAGCTGCTCGGCCTTGCCGGCCGTCTCCAGGCCCTCCAGGGGCCAGGGCAGGGCGTTGCGGTCGACCTTGCCGGAGGTGCGGGTGGGCAGCTCGGCGACGGGCGCGAGCAGCGGGACGAGGGCCGCGGGCAGCTCGGCACGCAGCTTCTCGACGGCGGCCGCCTGGTCCCAGCCGTCCTGGGTGACCACATAGCCGACAAGCAACTGGTTGCCGCTGCGGGCGGTGCGTACGGCCGCAGCGGCGCCCGCGACGCCGGGCAGCGCCTGGAGGGCCGCGTCGACCTCGCCGAGCTCGATCCGGCGGCCGCCGAGCTTGATCTGCTCGTCCGCGCGCCCGAGGAACACCAGCCCCTCGCGGTCGGCGCGCACCAGGTCACCGCTGCGGTACGCCCGCTCCCAGCCCAGCGACTCGAGGGGCGCGTACTTCTCGGCGTCCTTCTCGGCGTCGAGGTAGCGGGCCAGGCCGACCCCGCCGATCACCAGCTGGCCGCTCTCACCCAGGGACACGGGCACGCCCGCGTCGTCCACGACGGCGAGCTCCCAGCCGTTCAGCGGCAGCCCGATACGGATCGGCTCCTCGCCGGTCATCAGGGCGGCACAGGCGACGACGGTGGCCTCGGTGGGCCCGTAGGTGTTCCAGACCTCGCGGCCCTCGGTGACCAGCCGCTGTGCCAGCTCGGGCGGGCAGGCCTCGCCGCCGAAGATCAGCAGGCGGACGTCGTTGAGCGTCTCGGGCTCCCAGAGCGCGGCCAGGGTCGGCACGGTCGAGACGACGGTGATCTCCTGCTCGACCAGCCAGGGGCCGAGATCGGCGCCGCTGCGGACCTGGGAGCGGGGGACCGGGACCAGGCAGGCGCCGTAGCGCCAGGCCAGCCACATCTCCTCGCAGGAGGCGTCGAAGGCCACCGAGAGGCCCGCCATGACCCGGTCGCCGGGTCCGATCGGTTCCTCGGTGAGGAAGAGCGCGGCCTCGGCGTCCACGAAGGCGGCGGCGCTGCGGTGGGTGACGGCGACGCCCTTGGGCTTGCCGGTGGAACCGGAGGTGAAGATGATCCAGGCGTCGTGCTCGACGCCGGGCCGCCGGGCGGCGTTGCCCGCCTCGGGGTTCCGTACGTCGATCGAGAGGCCGGCGCCGAGCACGGCCGCGACCGCGGCCTCCCCGAACACCAGCGCGGCCCGCTCGTCCGGGTCCTCGGCGTCGACGGGCACATAGGCGGCACCGGCCGCGAGTACGCCGAGCACGGCGATGTACAGATCGTTGGTCCCGGACGGCACCCGCACGCCCACGCGGTCGCCGAGCCCGACCCCGGCCTCCTGGAGCCGTCGCCGCAGCCGCTCGACCTCGACCGCGAGTGCGCGGTAGGTGAGCTGGGCGGTACCGTCGTCCAGTGCGGGCTCGTCGGGATGCTCCCGTACCGTTGCTTCGAACACGTCCACGAGCGTGCGCGGCGAGGCCGCGGTTCCCGCCGAGAATCGTGCCGTGTCCCCGAACTCCTCGCGGATCTCTTCGTCGAGCAGGCCGAGAGCACTGCTCTCGTCAATCGCTGCCATCCGGTCCTCGCGTCTCGTTCCCGGAACCTCCGGGGCGCCGGCGGGTCCTCAGGTGTGCCTGGGGTTGTCCGGCTCCGGCTAGGTGACAAGCCGGAAATATTAGTACGACGCTAGGCTCCCGTTCATCTTGTGGCCACTTGGAAGCGGCCGTTCGGAGCAGTCTGTTGAATCTTAAGTCACCTCTGACCAGGCCTTCTCCGAACGTGACGAGAGATGAGACACACAGCGTGAGCCGGGCCAACGCAGTGTGAGAGAGGCCAACACGGTGTGAGGCGGGCCGACTCCACGGGCCCGGCCGCGCGCACGACGACGGCCGGTGCCGCGGCGGGGAGGGGAGATCGCCGCGGAACCGGCTGTCGCCGTGGGGGGCGGGGTGGATCGGACGGTACGGATCGGGCCGTACGGTTCAGGCGGCGCTGTTCACGCGGCGCTGACCTCGGCCCAGATGGACTTGCCCCAGGGCAGGTTGCCCACGCCCCAGCGGCCCGAGCACAGCGCGTCAAGGATCAGCAGGCCGCGCCCGCGGTCGCGTTCGACCGAGATGGGGCGCAGTCGGGGGTGGTGGTTCAGCGGATCGTGCACCTCGACCCGGGTCCGGGAGCCGTCGGTGTCGATGAGGAGGCGGACCGGGTCGTCCGGGTCGGTCTCGTACCGCAGGGAGTTGGTGACCAGTTCGCAGGTGACCAGCGCGACGGCCTCGATGTGGTCACGGGAGGCGTCCGGTGTGTGATGGATGATGAAGTCGCTCACGAACGTCCGTGCCGCCCTGGCGGACTGAGGCTCGCTCGCCAGTAACAGGACGGGCGGCGGGGCGACTTGCAGTGCACGGGTTTCGGTCGTGGTGCTCCGCTGGCGTTCGATCATGTAGATCCCCTCACGGGCATGTCCCAACGCAGGCACGGTGGTTCGCCATGCGAGTGCGGTCACTTTCGTATTTCCCGGATTCATGGTGCCTTCACGGCACAGTCGACCGCAATACGTTCCACCTGATGTGAAAAATTGCGCACCTCTGCGGGAGAGTTGCGGCACAAGCTGCGAGCCGGTGGCGAGGGTGCGGGCGGCACGGCAGACTGTCGGGCAGTTCACCGGACAGAAGGGGGAACCCGTGAGCACGCCCACGGTGCGCCGGCGACGACTCGGTGCGAAGTTGCGCGAACTGCGCGGCGAACTCACCCTCGACGAGGTCGCGGAGCACTCCGAAGGCGCGTTCGTCTCCTCGAAGCTGTCCCGGATGGAGACCGGCAAGACCGCCCCCAAGGCACCGGACATCCAGGCGCTGCTCGACCTGTACACCGCCCTCGGCCGCGACGTGAGCGACGAACTGCGCGCGGCCCTGATCACACTCACCAAGGAGGGCGGACGCCGCGACTGGTGGCACTCGTACCGGGGTGTCCTCACACCGGTGTACGAGGACCTGATCAGTCTGGAGGCCGAGGCGGAGACGGTGTCCACCTGGCAGTTGGGGATGATCCCCGGACTGCTCCAGACCGCCGAGTACGCCCGCGAGATCATCCGGGCGACCGCCATGTCCGAGGCGGTCGAGGCACGGGTCGACGCACTGGTCGAGGTACGGCTGGCACGCCAGGCCGTCCTCACCCGCGACAGCGACCCGCTGGCGCTCTGGGCGATCATCTCCGAACAGGCCCTGCGCTGCTCCACCGAGGATCCCGCCCTGATGTACGAGCAGTTGGGGCGCCTGCTTACGATGGGGCGGCGCCCGAACATCAACATCCAGGTGTTGCGCTCGGACGCCCCCCTGCACGCCGGGCTGACCGGCACCTTCAGCATCCTGGGCTTCGGTCCGCACACGGACCTGGACGTCGTCCACCAGGAAGGGCTGACCTCCGCCCTGTACATCGAGGAACGTGATCGGGTCTCCACGCACCGGGCCGCGTGGCAACGCCTCACGTCTGCCGCCGAGTCCGTCGAGGCGTCGGTGGAACTGATCACCCAGATAAGGAAGAACGAATAGCGAATGAAGCACGTTGACGACGCGTCGACTCTGCCGGTGACCTGGTGGAAGTCCTCGGCGTCCGCATCACAGTCCGACTGCGTGGAATGCGGGATCGTCGACGGGGCGACGGTCGCCGTCCGCGACAGCAAGCGGCCCCACGGGCCCGCGCTGCTGCTGGGCCGAACGGCACTCTCCGCGTTCACCTCGGCCGTGCCCCTCGGAAACCCCGGGGACGGCCGAATAGGCCGCCTCGGCTGACCCGCACCTCTCCCCGAAAACCAAGAAACCCCTGCTCAGCAGGGGTTTCTTCGTGGTGTCCGAGGGGGGACTTGAACCCCCACGCCCGATAAAGGGCACTAGCACCTCAAGCTAGCGCGTCTGCCATTCCGCCACCCGGACAAGGTGTCTGTCGCGCGGGGTTTCCCTCGCGGCGACGGAGGAAACATTACCAGGCTTTCGGAGGTGGCCGATCACACCCTGTTCCGGGGACGGGCGGGCGTGAACGGCGTGTGACGGACCCGGACCGGTCTTGGGCTCGGAGCCGGAAGGGAGAGAGGATGACGGAAAGGATGACAGGGACCGGCCGGCAGTGACAGCGGAAGGAAGCAGCGTGAGCGAGACGGATACGGCCAGGAGCGTCACCGGCGAGGACGAGGTCGTGGACCTCTGCCGCGAGCTGATCCGCTTCGACACCAGCAACTACGGCGACCACTCCGGGCCGGGCGAGCGCAAGGCCGCCGAGTGGGTGGCCGAGAAGCTCGCCGAGGTCGGCCTCGAGCCGAAGATCTTCGAATCGCACCCGGGCCGCGCCTCGACGGTGGCCCGCATCGAGGGCGCGGACCCGACCCGCCCCGCGCTGCTGATCCACGGCCACCTCGACGTCGTACCGGCCAACGCCGACGACTGGACCCACCACCCGTTCTCCGGCGAGATCGCTGACGGGTGCGTGTGGGGCCGCGGCGCGGTCGACATGAAGGACATGGACGCGATGACCCTGGCGGTCGTACGGGACCGGCTGCGCAGCGGCCGGAAGCCGCCCCGGGACATCGTGCTCGCCTTCCTCGCCGACGAGGAGGCCGGCGGCACCTGGGGCGCCCGGCACCTCGTCGACCAGCACCCGGACCTCTTCGAGGGCGTCACCGAGGCGATCAGCGAGGTGGGCGGCTTCTCCTTCACGGTGAACGAGCAGCGCCGGCTCTATCTGATCCAGACGGCCGAGAAGGGCATGCACTGGATGAAGCTGAAGGTGGCCGGCACCGCCGGGCACGGTTCGATGATCCACCGCGACAACGCGATCACCGAGCTGTCCGAGGCCGTCGCCCGGCTCGGCCGGCACAAGTTCCCGGTACGGGTCACCAAGACCACCCGGGCCTTCCTGGACGAACTGGGCGACGCGCTCGGCACCGAACTGGACCCGGAGGACATGGAGTCGACGCTGGCCCGGCTCGGCGGCATCGCCAAGCTCATCGGCGCGACCCTGAGCAACACCGCCAACCCCACCCAGCTGAACGCCGGTTACAAGGTCAACGTCATCCCCGGCGAGGCCACCGCGCACGTGGACGGCCGGTTCCTGCCCGGTCACGAGGACGAGTTCCTCGCCGACCTCGACCGGATCCTCGGCCCGAACGTGGTCCGCGCGGACGTGCACTCCGACAAGGCGCTGGAGACGTCCTTCGACGGGGCGCTGGTGGAGGCCATGCAGTCCTCGCTGCTGGCCGAGGACCCCACCGCCAAGGCGATCCCCTACATGCTCTCCGGCGGCACCGACGCCAAGTCCTTCGACGACCTCGGCATCCGCGGCTTCGGTTTCGCACCGCTGAAGCTGCCGCCGGAGCTGGACTTCGCGGGCATGTTCCACGGCGTGGACGAGCGGGTGCCGGTGGACGGTCTGCAGTTCGGCGTGCGGGTGCTCGACCGCTTCATCGACGCGTCGTGAAGTCCTGGCTTCAGGTAATCGGGCGGCTGTACGAGATCGACTGAAAAGAGTGAATGCGACGATAAGCTCGTAGCTCCATTACTTCCTCCTCGTTACATCTAATGCGATCCGCTACTTGGGATCGCATTGCCAACAAGGAGGAATAATGCTCAAGAAGGTCGTCGCTGCTGCGGCTGCCACTGGTGGTCTGGTTCTCGCGGGTGCGGGCCTGGCTGTCGCCGATTCGGGTGCCCAGGGCGCTGCCGTGGGTTCCCCGGGTGTCATCTCCGGCAACGTGATCCAGGTTCCCGTGCACGTCCCGGTGAACGTCTGCGGCAACACGATCTCGGTGATCGGGCTGCTGAACCCCGCCTTCGGCAACACCTGCATCAACAAGTGACGCCCACTCCCTGAGGGGCGTCTTTCCGTCGGCCCCGGAGCGCGCGCCATGCGCTCCGGGGCCGACCGGTTTTTTCGCGGGCTCTTTCCGCGAGAAATGCAACGGTCAGGATCCAAGGCAGGGGGGAATTCAGAAATGCGACAGGGCACCCGTAAGGGCCTCATGACAGTGGCCGCGGCGACCGGCGTGATCGCCGCGGCGGGCGGTTACGCCCACGCCGACTCGGGGGCCGCCGGCTCCGCCACCGACTCACCCGGTGTGCTCTCCGGGAACACGGTGCAGGCGCCGGTGCACGTGCCGGTGAACGTCTGCGGCAACACTGTGAACGTCGTCGGCGCCCTCAACCCGTCGATGGGCAACAAGTGCGCCAACCACGGCGGCGGGGGCGGTGCTTCCACCGGGCACGGCGGACACGCGGGGCACGGGGGCGGGCACGGAAGCCACGGCGGCTCGCACGCCGGGGGACACACCGGTGGCTCACCCGGGGTCGGTTCGGGCAACACCGTGCAGGTGCCGATCGACGTCCCGGTCAACGTGTGCGGGAACAGCGTCAACGTCATCGGGGTCGGCAACAGCGCCGTGGGCGACGAGTGCGCCAACGGGGGGAGTTCCGGACATTCCGGCCACTCCGGCGACTGCCACCCCACGCAGCCGCCCGGGCACGGGGGACACGGGACCCCTCCGGGGCACGGGGGACACGGAGGGCACGGCGGCAACCCGCCCGGGAAGCCGGGACAGCCGGGGCACCCTGGGACTCCGGGCCAGCCCGGGACTCCGGGGCAGCCGGGGCACCCCGGGACTCCGGGCCAGCCCGGAACCCCCGGACAGCCGGGACACCCTGGGCAGCCGGGTCAGCCGGGCAACCCGGGCCAGCACCCCGGTACGCCTCCCGGTCACTCCGGGGGACGGACCGTCACGACCGGTATCCACGGCTCCGACCTCGTCGACCCGCTGGGCAGCCTCTCGGTGACCCGGCCCGGCCCGGCCGCCGCGCAGCTCGCGCACACCGGTAGTGACCTGCCGCTGGGCCTCGCGCTCCCGGCGGGCGCCGGCGCGCTGCTCGCGGGCGCGGTGCTGTACCGCAAGGCGCGTGCCTCGGCGTAGTGCACGGACCGTGACGCTCTCCCCGGAGGGGGCGCCCCCGGCGGCGGCGCGTGGAACGGAGCGGGCCCCGTCGATGCGGGGCCCCTTCCGTCATTCGGCGAGTCTCACCATGTGGCACGCACCTGGCGGATGATCCGCCGGCGCAACCGCACCCTGCGGCTGCCGTCGCGCATGAGGCTCAGTCGGTCCAACTCCCAGTGTCCGTACTCGGCATGGTCCGTCAGCAGGCGTGTCGCCTCCTTGCGGGACACCCCGCGAGGCACGTACACGTCGACAAATTCGTATTCCGGCATCGCATCTATTGTGCGGGCTGGTGCCCGGTACGGATAGCGTCTGCACTATGTCTGATGCTGCGCAGCCCACCGCTGCCGAGGTACGCGCCGCCGCCGAGGCGGTCAAGACCGCGCTCGACCGCCATTTGGCCGCGGTCGAACGCAGGTCGGGGGAGGACGACCCGGCTGTCTATGAGGCGTTCAACCAGCTGGCCGCGGCCGCCGAGGTCTACGACGAGCTGCTCTACGACCGCTATGACGAGGTCACCCCCTTCGAGATCCCCGGTACCGAGGACTCGCTGCCACCGTATGCGGGGCCCGAAGAACCGAACGCGATCAGCGTGCTGATCCGCCGCGACTACGCCGTGGCGGAACCACAGCGGCTGCTGGCGCAGGCCCAGCGGGTCGAGGCGGCGGAGTACGACGACGGTCCCGGCGCGGACCAGGACGCCGCCGGCACGATCCACGGGGCGCTGGGGATCCTTTTCGGCGAGTTCGAGCCGGACGAGATCGCCTCCCGGCACAAGGAGTTCGGCCTGGAGGAGGGCGACTCCACACTGTGGGTGACCGCGGCGGACGAGCAGGCCGAGCCCGGTGAGTGGCTGGAGGCCCCGTTCGAGGGGGTCGATCCGCAGCGGGTCGTGTGCCGGTTCGACGTCAGCGCGGTGTTCGACGACGAGGACGGCGACGACGGCGAGGACACCGGGCGCAGCGAGGACGGGGACGAGCTGGACGACGACCTCGACCTCGATGAGGACGAGGACCTGGAGTCGTTGGACGCCGAACGCTGACCCTCCGGGCGGCCGGCGGTGCCTTGCGGGCCTTGAGGCCGGTGGGGCACCGCCGGTCACCGGACACGGCGGGAACAGCGGAGGAGAGGGGTGGGGCCGGGTCAGGCTTCGGCCGTCGCCGGTGCCTGTGTCTTGAGGAGTAGCGGGAGGCGGGTCGTCCGGGGCTTCGGCAGGGTCTCGGCCACCGCCTTCGACAGGGCCTGCTCCACGCCGTGGACCACCGACAGATGCCGCTCCGCCCGGCTGAACGCCGTGTACACCCAGGGGCGGCTGAGGGACTGGGCCGCGTCCCCGGGCAGCACCACGACCGCGGCGGGCCAGCGGCCGGCCGCCGCCTGGTGGGCGGTCAGCGCCCAGCCGTGGCGTACGGCCTGTTCCACTCGCTCCTTCGGTACGACGACGGGCGTGCCCGCGCACGACAGGTGCAGTCCCTCGGCGTCGGCGTTCACCACCTGGCCCGGGACCGTACGGCCCGGCGTGGGGGAGTAGGCGATCCGGTCACCCGGGTCGAAGCCGCCGAAGCGGCCGGGGCCCGGATTGAGCCGTTCCTTGAGCGCCGCGTTGAGAGCGCGGGTGCCGGCCGTGCCGCCGTGGCCCGGGGTGATCACCACGGTCTGCTCGGCGGGGACGCCGATGGCGCGCGGGACGGAGTCGGCGACCAGCTGCACCGTCCGGTGCACCGCCTCGCCCGCGTCCCGCACCGGCACGATCACGATCTCCTTGCCGGGCGCCTCGACCTGGTTCAGCTCGCCGGCGCCGATCCCGGAGACCAGTTCGCCGAGCGGGCCGGGGTCGGGCGTGCGCGAGGCGATCGCCGGGCACACCCGGGCCGCCAGCAGGTCGGCGAAGACCCGCCCGGGGCCCGCCGACCACAGCACCGCCGGATCCCCGCTCAGCACCAGCCGGGCCCCGTCGGGCAGCGCCTCCACGAGCATCGCCGCGCCCTCCACGTCCAGCTGGGGCGCGTCCAGCACGATCAGCAGATCGAGGTCCAGGGCACCCTCCGCGTCCCGGCCCGGCCCCTCGGCGCCGGAGAGCAGACCGGCGACGGTGCCGACGGCCGACTCGCCGTCTGCCGGCAGGGCGGCCGGGCGGCGGTTTCCGTCCGGGGTGTGGGTGGCGGCGAAGGCACGCAGCCCGGCGCTCCGGGCGGCGCCGAGCAGGGCCGCCGGTTCGGCGCGCGCCGCCTCGCCGCCCGTGTGCAGCACCAGGCCGTGTGCGGCGACCGCCGCCGCCAGCTCGGCCGCGCCGCCGGTGGCCGCCGCGGCGGCCGCCTCCCAGCGCTCCTCGGCGTCCTTGTCCTTGGACAGGGAGTTGACCAGCCGGGCCAGTCCGTCGGCGAGGCTCTCCTCGGCCATCGCGTACCGCTCCAGACCGACCAGCACGCGGACCGGCCGCTCCTCCTCGTCGTCCTCCGGCTCGGGGGCGCCCGGATCCAGCGGGTCCTGGAAGACCAGCGCGTCGCCCTCAGCGATCGCGTCCTGCACGGCCGTCTCCGGATCGGGCACCGCCCGCTGGGCCAGCGCGGCGATGAGCGCCGGCATCTCCAGCGCGGTGTGCCCGGCCAGGGCGGCCTGCTCCAGGAGCCAGCCGGTTACGGCCCGGCCGCGCCGCTCGTCGTCCGGACCGCACTCCGCGCCCAGCAGCGCCCGCGCGAACCCGTCCGCCTGGTCCGGTCGTACGCCGGTGACCCGGAGCAGCTGCCAGGGGTCCTCCCGCAGCATGGTGTCCGCGCCCTCACCGAGGGCGGCGGCGATCTGGGGGGCGAGCGACTCGGGCGCGCCGCCTTCGGTCAGCAGCGCCCCTACCGCCGCGACCGTCTCCGTGGCGGGCGCGACGGCGGCAGGCGCCGGCCGAGGCCTGTGGACCGGCTCCGGGGCGGGCGCCGGGCGCGGGGCGGGCTCCGGGGCGGCGAACACGGTGGCCGCCGGCCGTTCGCCGCTCTCCACCGCCCGGATCGCGGCGAGCAGGTCGGCCGCCTTGCCGCTGAGCTTGGTCCCGGCCTCGACCGGCCCCGCCTTCTCGGCCTTCCGTCGCTCGATTCGCTCCCGCTCGACCCGCTGGGCAGCCAGCTCGGCCTCGGCCTCGGACAGCCGGCCGCCCCCCGCCGAGTCACCGTCCCCCGAGCCGGACCCCTCCGCCCCACCGGCCGCGGACCCGGGTTCGCCGTCCTCGGTCCGGTCGCTGCCGCCGCTTGCTCCGCCCGGGCCGGGCTGACCGCCCTCCGCGTCACCGGCCGCGACCGCGGTCCCGGGCTCGCCACTCTCGGCCCGGTCCCTGTCGCCGTCGCCCGCTCGGCCCGTGTCGGCCGTACGGGAACCGGCTGTCCGCGGATCGCTCGCCGCGGCCGTGCCGGCGGTGAGGTCCTCGGCCTCCGGCGTCCCCCCGGCCGTCGTTCCCTCGTCGGCCTCGGGCGTGGCGCCCAGCCCCGGCTCCGTGCTCACAGCGTGCTCCAGTCGTGATCGGGATAGCGGTGCACGGGCGCCGACACGTCGTCGAGCGCCCGGCAGATCTCGTCAGGAAGAGTAAGCGCCTCCACTGACAATGCCCCCGTGAGCTGCTGCGCGTTGCGCGCGCCGACGATCGGTGCGGCCACGCCCGGCCGGTCCCGCACCCAGGCGAGCGCCACCTGGAGCGGGGTGACCGCGAGCCCGTCCGCCGCCGTCTGCACCGCGTCCACGATCCGGGTCGCGGTGTCGTCGAGATACGGCGCGACGAACGGCGCCAGATGCTCGGAGGCACCTCTGGAGTCCGGGGGAGTGGAGTGGCGGTACTTCGCGGTCAGCACGCCCCGGCCCAGCGGGGAGGACGGCAGCAGGCCGATGCCGAGGTCGAGGGCGGCCGGCAGCACCTCGCGCTCCACGCCCCGCTGGAGCAGCGAGTACTCCAGCTGGGTGCTGGCCAGCCGGGTGCGGGTGCCCGGCGCCGCGAGCTGCCAGGTCGCCGCCTTCGCGATCTGCCAGCCGCAGAAGTTGGAGACCCCGGCGTACCGGGCGCGGCCGCTGCTCACGGCCAGGTCGAGGGCCTGGAGGGTCTCCTCCAGCGGGGTGTCCGGGTCGTAGGCGTGCACGTGCCAGACGTCGACGTAGTCGGTGCCGAGGCGGGCCAGAGAGGCGTCGAGCGCGGCGAGCAGATGGCCGCGGGAGCCGTTGAAACGCCGGTCGGGGTCGGGGACGCTGCCCGCCTTCGTCGAGATGACCAGGTCCCGGCGCGGCACCAGCCCTTCTATGAGCTGTCCGAGCAGGTACTCGGCCTCTCCGTCGCCGTACACGTCCGCGGTGTCGACGAGGGTTCCGCCGGCCTCCCAGAACGCCTTCAGCATGTCCGCGGCGTCGTGCTCGTCGACGTCCCGGCCCCAGGTGAGGGTGCCGAGCCCGATCCGGGACACGCGCAGGCCGGTACGGCCGAGATGCCTCTGCTCCATGTCCGCGAGATTACTGGCCAGAGTTGGTGCGTTGGGTTGCCTGTGGATAACCGATTTCACAAGGCAGCGGTGCCTTGCGGGAGGCGGGAGCCGACCCACCCAGGGGCGCGGGGAGTATCGATCTGCGCTCCGCCGCGTGGGTGTGACCGGCCCCCACGACCCGCAGTCGAACGCCAACCGATCCCCCCGTGTAGAAATCCTCCGCGCTAAGGTCTCTCGCAACAGCGACGTTACTGATCGGTAAGGGGATCGGCCATGAAGCTCGGGATCAACCTCGGCTACTGGGGTGCCGGGATGGACGGGGACAATCTGGCCGTGGCGCAGGAGGCCGAGCGGCTCGGGTACGCCGTGTGCTGGGCCGCCGAGGCCTACGGCTCCGACGCCGCCACCGTGCTCAGCTGGGTCGCCGCCCAGACCGAGCGGATCGACGTCGGCTCGGCCATCTTCCAGATCCCGGCCCGGCAGCCCGCGATGACCGCGATGACCGCCGCGACGCTCGACTCGCTCTCCAAGGGCCGCTTCCGGCTCGGCCTCGGCGTCTCCGGCCCGCAGGTGTCCGAGGGCTGGTACGGCGTCAAGTTCGACAAGCCGCTCTCCCGCACCCGCGAGTACGTGGAGATCGTGCGCAGGGCGATGAGCCGCGAGCGGCTGTCGTACGAGGGCGAGCACTGGACGCTGCCGCTGCCGGGTGGTCCCGGCAAGCCGATCAAGCTGACCGTGCACCCGGAGCGCGAGCACATCCCGGTCTACATCGCCGCCATCGGGCCGAAGAACCTGGAGCAGACCGGTGAGATCGCCGACGGCGCGCTGCTGATCTTCCCCTCCGCCGAGCACCTGGAGGAGACGGCCGTCAAGTACCTGCGCGCGGGGCGGGAGAAGGCCGGCCGGACCCTCGACGGGTTCGACATCTGCCCGACGCTGCCGCTCGCCGTCGGCGAGGACAAGGACGTGGCCACGCTCGCCGACACCTTCCGGCCGTACACCGCGCTGTACGTCGGCGGCATGGGCAGCCGTAAGCAGAACTTCTACAACCAGCTCGCCCAGCGCATGGGGTACGAGCAGGAGGCCGCCGAGATCCAGGACAAGTACCTCGCGGGGGACAAGAACGGGGCCGCGGCCGCCGTTCCGCACGACCTGATCGACAAGACCACCCTGCTGGGTTCCGTGGACCGGATCGCCGACCGGATGAAGGCCTACGCGGCCGCCGGGGTCACCACGCTGTCCCTCGCGCCCGCCGGGTTCGCCCTGGACGAGCGGCTCGCCTCGCTGCGGGCCGGCGCCGAGGCCCTGGAGCGCGCCGGGCTCGCGTAAGCGCCTGGGCGAGAGAGAAGTCCGCGGCCGTGGTGGGGGCTCGGGGGTCTTCCCCGCCACGGCCGTCACGCAGAACAACGCGCCCGCGCCCGCGCGGTTACGCCCCCGGCGTGACCCTGGTGCTCCTCCTTTCGGCCGAGTTCGTCCGCACAGCTGTTGCAGCTGTCCGGATGCGGCATTTGACTCGTTCTCTGCGGGTCTGGTGAGTCCTCCGGAGGGGTGCCCACGATGCTTTCGGCCAAGAGTCTGTTCCTGGAGATCCTCGACAACGACGAGTCCTTCCGGCTCTTCTGCTCCATCGCGGCCAGCGGGGAGTCCCAGGGCGGCTGGGAGAACGCCCGGATCGCCGCACTGGTACCGCGCAGCGAACGCGACCTCGCCCCCAAGATCACCCGCCATGGCGCCGACGAGGACAAGCACGGGCGTATCTTCGGCGCCCTCATGAAGAGGCGCGGGCTCACCCCCGTCCCGGTCCCGCCCGACACCGACTACACGCTGCTCCTGGAGCGGCACGGCATCGGGCTCGCCCACGACAAGCTCCGGGCCGACCGGCCGCTCACCGAGCAGGACATCGTCACCTACCTCGCCCACAGCCGGGTCACCGAGCAGCGCGCCTCGGAGCAGATGGAACTGCTGCGCAGGCACTTCGCCGACCATCCGGACCTCGGCCGTGCGGTGCGGATGATCTCCGACGACGAGGACAACCACCTCGCCTACTGCCACGAGGAACTGCTCCGGTTCGCCGCCGCCGGGCACGGCCGCGCCATCCAGCGCACCCTGCGCGAGTGCGCACTCGCCGAGATCCGGATCTACCGGGACGTCAGCCTCGCCGTCACGGCCCACATGGGCCGCATCCTCGGCTGGCCGAAGGGCAGGTCCGCGCTCCTCGCGTTCGGCATCCACGCCGTCTACGCCTACGAGCGCGCCGGCGGCTGGCGCCGGATGGTCTCGCTGCGGATGCCGGAGCGCAGGAACGCCCTGGGCGGCCCCGCCACCCCCGCCCCCGAGCTCGCCTGAGCACGAGGAAGGCGCCCGGCCGCCGGCACGCGCCTCACATCCAGCCGCGGCGCTTGAACAGCCGGTACAGCACCAGCTCCAGGGTCGCCATGAGCAGGATCACCGCCGGGTACCCCCAGAGCCAGTGCAGCTCGGGCATGTGGTCGAAGTTCATGCCGTAGATCCCCGCGATCAGCGTGGGGACCGCGGCCATGGCCGCCCACGCGGAGATCTTCCGCATGTCGTCGTTCTGCCGCACGCTCATCTGCGCGAGATGGGCGCTGAGGACGTCCGACACCAGCCGGTCCAGGGCCTCCACGCCCTCGTTCACGCGCAGGAGGTGGTCGTTGACGTCCCGGAAGAAGGGGCGGGCGTCCTCGCGCACGAAGGGCACCGTCAGGCCGCTGCCGTACGGGCCCACTCCCGCCAGCTTGGTCATGGGCGTGGCCAGCGGCACGGTGGCCCGGCGGAACTCCAGGATCTGCCGCTTGAAGGTGTAGATCCGCGACGCGCTGTGCCGGGAGCCGCCGCCGCTCGGCGAGAACACCTCGGCCTCCAGCTCCTCCAGGTCGTTCTGCAGCTCGGTCGCGACCTCCAGGTAGTTGTCGACGACCGCGTCGGAGATCGAGTACAGCACCCCCGTCGGCCCGTGTTTGAGCAGCTCGTGCTGCTCTTCGAGATGGCGCCGGATGTCCCCGAGCGGCGAGGGCGTCCCGTGGCGCACAGTCACCACGAAGGAGTCCCCGATGAAGATCATCAGCTCGCCGGAGGTCACCGTGTCGCTCTGCGGCTCGTACGTCACCGGCTTCAGGACGACGAACAGCGAGTCGTCGTACACCTCCAGCTTGGGCCGCTGGTGGGCGGTCAGGGCGTCCTCGACGGCCAGCGGATGCAGCCCGAACTCATCGGTGACCAGGTCGAACTCGTGCTCCGTCGGCTCGTACAGGCCGATCCAGAGAAAACTGTCGCCACGCGCGCGTGCCTCCGCGAGGGCGTCGGAGAAGTCCTGTGGGGTCTCCGTCCGCTGCCCGTCGCGGTAGATGGCACAGTCGACGATCACGGAGAGTATTGTCCCGTCGCCCGGTCCGCACCGCATTCCGGGGTACGCCTACCCTGGGCGGCATGCCCACGCTGATCCTCGTAAGGCACGGACGGTCCACCGCCAACACCTCCGGGCTGCTCGCCGGCTGGACGCCGGGCGTCGCCCTCGACGAGCGCGGAGCCGCCCAGGCCGCCGCGCTGCCCGGCCGGCTCGCCGGGCTGCCGATCTCCGAGGTCGTCGCCAGCCCGCTGCAGCGCTGCCAGGAGACGATCCGCCCGCTGCTGGACGCCCGCCCGGGACTCACCGCCCACACCGACGAGCGGATCGGCGAGGCCCACTACGGCGACTGGTCCGGCCGCAAGCTCGCCGAGCTCAAGGATGACCCGCTGATGGAGGTGGTGCAGGCGCACCCGTCGGCGGCCGCCTTCCCGGGCGGGGAGTCCATGCGCGCCATGCAGACCCGCGCCGCCGAGGCCGTACGCGAGTGGAACGCGCGCGTGGAGCGCGACCACGGCTCCGACGCCGTCTACCTGATGTGCTCGCACGGCGACATCATCAAGTCGCTCGTCGCGGACGCGCTCGGCCTGCATCTCGACCTCTTCCAGCGGATCTCCGTCGAACCGTGTTCCATCACCGCGATCCGTTACACCCGCCTGCGGCCGTTTCTCGTTCGTCTCGGGGACACCGGGGATTTCGCGTCCCTTGCCCCCCGCGAGGAACCTCCGGGGGAAGACGCCCCGGTCGGTGGCGGTGCCGGCGCGCCGTGATCGTCAGCCGCAGTAGGGTGAAGCGATCCACGTAGTCGCCGACCGGCAACCCGCACGGTCAGTCGCCCTTCCGAGCCCACGCACTCTCGATTCCCATGGAGACAGGACGTGTCCCGTCAGGTGTTCCTCTACGATCCGCCGGACCGCTTCGTCGCGGGCACGGTCGGACTGCCCGGACGCCGTACGTTCTTCCTCCAGGCCACGGCCGGCCCCCGGACGACCAGCGTGGCCCTGGAGAAGACCCAGGTCGCCGCGCTCGCCGAACGCATGGACGAACTCCTCGACGAGGTCGTCCGGCGCAGCGGCGGCAACGCGGCCGTCCCCGCCGTCGCCCCCACCGAGATCAGCGACAGCGCCCCGCTGGACACCCCCGTCGAGGAGGAGTTCCGCGTCGGCACCATGGCGCTCGCCTGGGACGGCGAGGAAGAGCGCATGATCGTCGAGGCGCAGGCGCTCGTGGAACTGGACGCCGACTCCGACGAGGACCTCGCCGAGGCCGAGGAGCGGCTCCTGCAGGACGAGGAGAACGGGCCCCCGATGCTGCGGGTCCGGCTGACCGGCGCGCAGGCCAGGGCCTTCGCCAAGCGCGCCCTGGACGTCGTCAACGCCGGGCGGCCGCCGTGCCCGCTGTGCAGCCTCCCGCTCGACCCGGAAGGACACGTATGTCCGCGCCAGAACGGATACCGCCGCGGAGCGTGACCCCCGCCGAACTGCTCGTCCACGGTGAGCTGAAGGTGCGCGGCCGTATCCGCGACGCCTCCAACGCGGCGCTGTTCTGCACGGTCGCGCACGACGGCGAGGAAGCGTCCTGCGTCTACAAGCCGGTCGCCGGGGAACGCCCGCTGTGGGACTTCCCCGACGGCACCCTCGCCCAGCGCGAGGTCGCCGCCTACGAGGTCGCCGCGGCCACCGGCTGGGACCTGGTCCCGCCCACCGTGCTGCGCGACGGGCCCTACGGCGAGGGCATGTGCCAGCTCTGGATCGACGTCGACCCCGAGAGCGCCGACCTGCTCGCCCTGGTCGACGCGGAGGAACCGGAACCGGGCTGGAAGGCGATCGGGTTCGCCGAGGTCGGCGAGGGGAAGACCGCGCTGCTGGTGCACGCCGACGACGAACGGCTGCGCCGGCTCGCCGTCCTCGACGCCGTGATCAACAACGCCGACCGCAAGGGCGGCCATCTGCTGCCCACCGCCGACGGGCGCCTGTACGGCATCGACCACGGGGTCACCTTCAACGTCGACAACAAGCTGCGCACCCTGCTGTGGGGCTGGGCGGGGCAGTCGCTCACCGGCGAGGCCGTCGAGGCCCTCAAGGGGCTCCGTGAGGCCCTCGGCGGGGTGCTGGGGGCTCGGCTGGCCGAGCTGATCACCGCCGCCGAACTCGACGCCACGCGCGCGCGTGTCGACGCGCTGCTCACCAGCGGAAAGCACCCGGAACCGAGCGGAGAGTGGCCGGCCATCCCCTGGCCGCCCGTGTGACCGGCCCGCAGCACATCGCGGACGCAAGATCAAGAGGGCCTTCCCGGCCATCTGGCCTGGTCCGGTTCGTATACCGAACTCGGGTCCGGTTACGCTCATGTACATGCATGCCTGGCCCGCTTCCGAGGTCCCCGCCCTGCCTGGTCAGGGCCGCGACCTGAGGATCCACGACACCGCGACCGACGGCCTCGTCACCCTCGACCCCGGTCCCGTCGCCCGAATCTATGTCTGCGGCATCACGCCGTACGACGCCACCCACATGGGACACGCGGCGACCTACAACGCGTTCGACCTGGTTCAGCGTGTGTGGCTCGACACCAAGCGGCAGGTGCACTACGTCCAGAACGTGACGGACGTCGACGACCCGCTCCTGGAGCGCGCCGAGCGCGACGGCGTCGACTGGGTCGCCCTCGCCGAGCAGGAGACGACCCTCTTCCGCGAGGACATGACCGCCCTGCGGATGCTGCCGCCGCAGCACTACATAGGCGCGGTCGAGGCGATACCCGGCATCGTGCCGCTGGTCGAGCGGCTGCGCGACCTCGGCGCCGCCTACGAACTCGAAGGCGACGTCTACTTCTCCGTCGAGTCCGACCCCCACTTCGGCAAGGTCTCCCGTCTCGACGCCGCCGCCATGCGGCTGCTGTCCGCCGAGCGCGGCGGCGACCCCGACCGCCCCGGCAAGAAGAACCCGCTCGACCCGATGCTGTGGATGGCCGCCCGCGAGGGCGAACCCAGCTGGGACGGCGGCTCCCTCGGCCGCGGCCGACCGGGCTGGCACATCGAGTGCGTGGCCATCGCCCTCGACCACCTCGGCATGACCTTCGACGTCCAGGGCGGCGGCTCCGACCTCGCCTTCCCGCACCACGAGATGGGCGCCTCGCACGCCCAGGTGCTCACCGGCGAGTTCCCGATGGCCAAGGCGTACGTCCACGCCGGCATGGTCGGCCTCCACGGCGAGAAGATGTCCAAGTCCAGGGGAAACCTGGTCTTCGTCTCGCAGCTGCGCCGCGACGGCGTCGACCCGGCCGCCATCCGCCTCGCCCTGCTCTCCCACCACTACCGCGCCGACTGGGAGTGGACCGACCAGGTCCTGGCGGACGCGGTGACCCGCCTCGACCGCTGGCGAGCAGCGGTCTCCCGCCCGGACGGCCCGCCGGCCGAGGCCTTGGTGGAGGAGATCCGCGCGGCCCTGAGCAACGACCTGGACGCCCCTGCCGCATTGGCGGCGGTGGACCGCTGGGCCGCACTCCAGCAGACGGAGGGCGGCACGGACACGGGCGCGCCCGGGGTCGTGTCGCGCGCGGTGGACGCCCTGCTGGGCGTGGCCCTCTAAGAAGCGCCAACCCCCGCGCCCCTTTTCTCTCAGGGGCGCGGGGAACCGCGCGAGCCACCACGACTTACCCGCGGACAACTCTCGACGCGCCCCCCAACTGTCGAAACCCTGTCGATCGACCAACGCCAGTGCGCCCGGTGCGGCACATGTGATGGGCTACGACGGTCAGTTGACCGTCGGACCGGCCAACTGCCGGTCGGTCCCCACGCGGAAGGCACCCCCGTGGCCCACCCCTTGAGCCGACGCGGCCTCCTCACGATCGGCACGGCAACCCTCGGCTCCCTCGCCTTAGGCCCCCACGCCAACGCGACCCCTCGCCCCGCCTCCCTCGCCCTCCCGAACGGCTGGCAGCCCGAGGGCATCACCATCGGCGCCGCCCCCTACGCCTACCTCGGCTCCCTCGCCGACGGCTCCATCTACCGCGCCGACCTGCGCACCGGCACCGGCGAGGTGATCTCCACCGGCCCGGGCACCCCCGCCGTCGGCCTCAAACTCGACGCCCGCGGACGGCTGTTCGTCGCCGCGCGCGGCTTCGGCGCCCGCGTGGTCGACGCCCGCAGCGGCGAGACCCTCGCCTCCTACACCCTCGCCACCGCCACCCCGAGCTTCGCCAACGACGTCGTGCTGACCCCGCGCGCCGCCTGGTTCACCGAGTCCTACCAGCCGGTGCTCTACGGCCTCCCGCTCGGCCGGGACGGCGCACTGCCGGCCGCCGGGGACGTCGTGCGGCTGCCGCTGACCGGCGACTGGAGTCAGACGGCCGACGGCGCCATCAACGCCAACGGCATCGCCCGCACCCCCGACGGCTCCGCACTCCTCGTGGTCCAGGCCGGGGTCGGCCTGCTGCACCGCGTCGACCCGCGCACCGGGGTCACCGAGACCGTCGACCTGGGCGACGCGGCCCCGCTCGGCAACGGCGACGGCCTGCTGGTCCGCGGGCGCACGCTGTACGCCGTCCAGAACCGGCAGAACGCCGTCGACGTCTTCCGACTGGCCCCGGACGGACGCAGCGGGATCTTCCAGCGGCGGATCACCGACCCGGCCTTCGACGTCCCGACCACGGTCGCCGCGTACGGCGGCCGGCTCTACCTGCCCAACGCCCGCTTCACGACCGCGCCGTCGCCCGGCACGACGTACTCCGTCACCGCGGTCGACGCCTGAGCCATGACATGAAGGTCGACGCCTGAGCCATGACATGAAGAAGGGGCGGTACGCGTCACGCGTACCGCCCCTCGTCCGGACTTCGTCCGGCCTTCGTTCAGTCCTCGGAGGTGTCCTCGCCCTCCGGGCCCAGGTCCTCATCGGAGTCCGCGGAGCCGTCGATGTCCGCGGGATTCCCCGTGTTCCCGGGCGTGTCGGGCTTCGGCGGTCTGGGCGGCCGGGTCTTGCCGCTCGGGTTGTCCCGCAGGTAGGACACGCTGTCGGTGCCGTCCGCCGTGGCGTGCCCGCCGGGCGGCGGGTTCACGTCCCGGCGCCGCAGATAGCGCTCGAACTCACGGGCGATCGCCTCGCCCGACGCCTCCGGCAGCTCGGCGGTGTCCCGGGCCTCCTCCAGCGTCTGCACGTACTCCGCGACCTCGGTGTCCTCGGCGGCCAGCTGGTCCACCCCGACCTGCCAGGCGCGCGCGTCCTCGGGCAGCTCGCCCAGCGGGATCCGCAGGTCGAGCAGGTCCTCCAGGCGGTTCAGCAGCGCCAGCGTGGCCTTCGGGTTGGGCGGCTGGGAGACGTAGTGCGGGACGGCCGCCCAGAGCGAGACCGCCGGGACGCCCGCGTGGGTGCAGGCCTCCTGGAGGACGCCGACGATGCCCGTCGGACCCTCGTACTTGGTCTCCTCCAGGTCCATCCGCTGTGCCAGGTCCGGGTCCGAGGTGACCCCGCTGACCGGCACCGGACGCGTGTGCGGGGTGTCACCGAGCAGCGCGCCCAGGACGACCACCAGCTCCACGCCCAGCTCATGGGCGAAGCCGAGCAGCTCGTTGCAGAACGAGCGCCAGCGCATGGACGGCTCGATGCCCCGCACCAGCACCAGGTCGCGCGGCTTGTCACCGCCGACCCGGACCACCGACAGCCGTGTCGTCGGCCAGGTGATCTTGCGCACGCCGGCGTCCATCCACACCGTGGGGCGGTTGACCTGGAAGTCGTAGTAGTCCTCGGCGTCCAGGGCCGCGAACACCTCGCCCTTCCATTCCCGCTCCAGATGCGCGACCGCGGTGGAGGCGGCGTCGCCGGCATCGTTCCAGCCTTCGAACGCGGCCACCATGACTGGGTCGATCAGCTCGGGAACCCCCTCCAGCTCGATCACCCAGCGCCTCCTTCCGACGTACCCTCGCGTACGCCCCAACCTTACGGCGTCCGGCGGGGGCGCCCGCAGCCCCCTTGCACGGGGGAGTGAACGGATCACTGCCCCGTTCGCCAC
Organism: Streptomyces sp. NPDC058683; assembly: GCF_042716195.1. NCBI lineage: Bacteria > Bacillati > Actinomycetota > Actinomycetes > Kitasatosporales > Streptomycetaceae > Streptomyces > Streptomyces sp. NPDC058683. The sequence continues at coordinate 170,936 of NZ_JBHXSK010000015.1, read as the reverse complement.
CCTCGAACACCCCGATTCGGCGAGGAACCGCTCACGGGTAGTAAGCGCTTCACAGACTGCTGCGCAGCCACTGCTCCACGCTCGCGATGTGCACGGTCGCCCAGGAGCGGGCCGCCTCCGCGTCCCGGTCGCGCAGCGCGGCCACGATCGCCCGGTGCTCGCGCAGGGTCCGGGCGACCGCGTCCTCCTGGGTCAGCCCGCGCCAGATCCGGGCCCGGGTGGTCGGCCCGGACAGCCCGTCAAGCAGCGAGCAGAGCACCGAGTTCCCGGAGCTCTGCACGATGCCCCGGTGGAACTCCAGGTCGCAGGCGACCAGCTCCTCCACCGAGGGCGCGGCACCCAGCGCGTCCAACTGGGCCGCCAAAGCGTTCAGTTGCTGCTCGCTGATCCGGGAGGCGGCCATCGCGGTCGCGGCCGGCTCCAGGATCCGGCGCACCGCGAGGAACTCCAGGACCGTGTCGTCGCGGTGGAAGTCGACGACGAAGCTCATCGCCTCCAGGAGCAGTTGCGGGTCCAGGCTGGTGACATAGGTGCCGTCGCCCTGCCGTACGTCCAGGATGCGGATCAGCGACAGAGCGCGTACCGCCTCCCGCAGCGAGTTGCGGGACAGGCCGAGTTCGGCGGCGAGTTCGCTCTCCTTCGGCAACCGGTCACCGGGGCGCAGCGCACCGGAGACGATCATGTCCTTGATCTTCTCGATCGCCTCATCGGTGACTGCCATACCGGCCTCCTTGTCGCTTAGACATCCGATGTCTCAGCCACATTATGCGGCCTGGTCAGGCCGGGGCGGACCGTGGTGCCGGGCACCGGCCGGGACCGGTGGGCGCCCCGCTCTCCGCCGCCAGCAGCCGCAGCGCCTCCAGGGACACCACCGCACCGCGTTCGACACCGGCCGCGACGACCTCCCGGTGCGGGTCGTACCCACCGGTGGCATCCGCGTCGACCAGCTCGTCGGCGTTGACCCCGTCGACGACCACGATCCCGCCCGCGACCAGTCCGCGCAGCGAGGCCGTCACCAGCAGCGCGGACAGCTCCATCTCGATCGCGGCGAGCCCCGCACCCCGGTAGGAGAACAGCGGCAGCAGACCTGGCTGGAAGGCCGCCCGGGTCCACACCACACCCCGGTGGTGCGGCGCGCCCGCCTCCCGCGCGGCCCGCTGGAGCGCGAACACCGCCTCCGGCGAGGAGTACGCCGGATACTCGGGCGGCAGCAACTGCTGGGTCACCCCGTCGTCGCGGACGGCCGCCTCCGCGATGACCAGGTCACCGTCCTCGATCCCGGGCTTCATCGCCCCCGCCGTACCGAACCGCAGAAAGGTGGTCACCCCCGCGTCGGCCATCTCCTGGAACAGCAGGATCGCCCCCGGCGCCCCCACTCCGTGCGAGGCCACCGCCACCGGCAGTCCCTGCCAGCTGCCGCCGAACACCCGGTACTCGCGGTGGTACGACACCTCCTCGGCACCGTCGAGCAGCCCGGCCACCGCCGCCGCCCGTGCCGGGTCCCCGACCACGATCGCGTGGGCCGGCAGTCCCGAGCGCGGTATCCGGGTGATGGGCAGCAGGTCCTGCGTCATACGGCGACTCCAGCGAGAACGAACGGAACATCAGGAGTGTCGCGTACGCCGCGGCGACCGCGTGCCGCCGGGGGAGCGGCTGAAGCGCCGGGCATCGTGCGTCCGGGCGGGGCATCGTGCGTCCGGGCGGCGGTCTCACTCCGCGTCGAACCACTCCTTGCCGGCCGTCCAGTGCCGCACCCAGCCGGTGAAGCCCGGCTCGGCCGTGGTGAACCCGAACTCCGCGCCGAACGGCATCGCGCCCTCGCCGGTGATCAGCCATATGTGGCCGCGGTGCGCGCCGTTGACGACCAGATGCCAGTGCATGCCGCAGCCGTCGGTGCCCAGCGATATCGAACCGTGGTGGGCGACCCGCACGATCGCCGCGTCCTGCTCCTCGGGGTCGTCACAGGAGTCGTCCTCCCAGATCCAGCCCCGGGTGAGCGGGAACGGCAGCCCGGGCTGCTGGCACTCGGCGGCCATCGCCAGCTCCCACAGGCCGTACTCCGGCGGCCCCTGGTACGACCCGTCCGTCAGCTCCGCCACGAACGTGCGGTACGGCTCCGGCAGCACCACCCCGTGGTCCGCCTCGAACGCGTGCACCCCCTCCCAACCGAGCGCCGAGGCGCCGCCCTCGGCCACGCCGAACGCCTCGCGCAGGGCCGCCAGTTCGGCCGGATCCGCCTGATCGGTGTTCATGCGCCCATGGAAGCACCCGGCACTGACAACGGGCGCGCGAAGGGGGCGGCTCCCTAGGGGAGAGGAGCCGCCCCCTCGCAGACCCGCCCCCGGTACGGCGGGGCCGGGACTCCAGCGGCTGCCGGACCGGTCAGGGGACCCGGCGCACCGCCCGTATCTCGTCCGCCTCGCGGCGGGTCACTTCTTGTCGAGCAGGTCCTGGACCTTGGCCTTGACGTCGTCCGTGGCCAGGCCGCGGATCGTCAGGGTGGTACGCCGGCGCAGCACGTCGTCCGTCGTCTCGGCCCACTCGTTGTCCCGGGCCCACACGACCTGCGCCCAGATCTCCGGGGCGTCCGGGTGGACCCGCCCGGCCAGCTCCGGGTGCTCGTTGGCGAGCCGGGCTATGTCGAAGGCCAGCGAACCGTAGTGGGTGGCCAGGTGCTTGGCCGTGTCGGCGGCCATGCGCGGGCCGGGGGCCGGGTTGTCCACCAGCAGCCGGTGGGCGACTGCGCGGGGGTTGGCGACGCCGGGCAGCGGCAGCTTCTTCGGCAGCGAGGCGATCGGCTCGAAGTCGTCGCCCAGCGGGTGGCCCGGCAGCGCCTCCAGCTTCTCCATCACGGTGCGGCCGATGTGCCGGAAGGTGGTCCACTTGCCGCCCGCGACGGACAGCATGCCGCCCCTGCCCTCGGTCACCACGGTCTCCCGCTTGGCCTTGGCGGTGTCGCCGGGGCCGCCCGGCAGCACCCGCAGACCCGCGAAGGAGTAGGTGATCAGGTCGCGCTGGAGCTGCTGGTCCCGGACCGAGAACGCGGCCTCGTCCAGGATCTGGGCGATGTCCTTCTCGGTGACGGAGACGTCCGCCGGGTCGCCCTCGTACTCCTCGTCGGTGGTGCCGAGCAGGAGCATGTCCTCCCAGGGGAGGGCGAAGGTGATCCGGTACTTGTCGATGGGGGTCGCGAGGGCGGCCTTCCACGGGGCCGTCCGCTTCAGGACCAGGTGCGCGCCCTTCGACAGACGGATGGACGGGGCCGCGTTCGGGTCCTCCATCCGGCGCAGGTGGTCGACCCAGGGGCCGGTCGCGTTGAGCACCAGCCGGGCGTTGACGCCGAACTCCTCGCCGGAGACCGCGTCCTTGAGGTCGGCGCCGGTCACCCGGCCCTTGGTGAAGCGCAGGCCGGTGACCTGGGCGTGGTTGAGGACGACCGCGCCCGCCTCGACGGCCGCGCGGACCGTCATCAGCGCCATGCGCGCGTCGTTCATCTGGTCGTCGCCGTACACGGCCACGGCCTTGAGGTTCTCGGTGCGCAGCTCCGGCACGTCCCGCTGGGCCCGCGCGGGCGAGAGCAGGTGGCCGACGCCGTCACCGAACGCGGAGAGCGCGGAGTAGGCGAAGACGCCCGCTCCGAGCTTCGCCGCGCCGTGCGGACCGCCCTTGTACACGGGGAGGTAGAACGTGAGCGGGTTCGCCAGGTGGGGAGCCACCTGGCGGGAGACCGCACGGCGTTCGAAGTGGTTCTCCGCCACCAGCTTCACCGCGCCGGTCTGCAGGTAGCGCAGACCGCCGTGGAGGAGCTTGGAGGAGGCGGAGGAGGTGGCGCCGGCGAAGTCGCCGGCGTCGACCAGGGCCACCCTGAGGCCGGACTGCGCGGCGTGCCAGGCGGTGGAGATGCCCAGGATGCCGCCGCCGATCACAAGAAGGTCGTACGACGCCTTGGAGAGCTGCTCCCTGGTCTCGGCCCGGCTCGGAAGCGAGCCGGAGGCCGGGTGCGTTCCCAGGGCAGGTACGGACTGCAGGGTGGACTGACTGGTCATGTCGGGTTCTTACTCCTCGTCAGAGCTCGATCGTGAGAGCGCGCTCGCTCTCGTCAGCTCTCGTCGTCGATCCAGCCCATGGTCCGGTCGACGGCCTTGAGCCAGTTCTTGTACTCACGGTCGCGGGTCTCCGCGTCCATGCGGGGGGTCCACTCGGCGGCCCGGCGCCAGTTGGCGCGCAGTTCGTCGGTGCTGGACCAGAAGCCGACGGCGAGGCCGGCGGCGTAGGCGGCGCCGAGGCAGGTGGTCTCCGCGACCATCGGGCGCACCACCGGTGCGTCGAGGACGTCGGCGAGCTGCTGCATCAGCAGGTTGTTGGCGGTCATGCCACCGTCGACCTTGAGGGCCACCAGCTCGTCGCCGGAGTCCTTCACCATGGCGTCCGCGATCTCACGGGTCTGCCAGGCGGTGGCCTCCAGGACGGCGCGGGCCAGGTGCGCCTTGGTGACGTACCGGGTCAGGCCGGCGATCACACCGCGGGCGTCGGAACGCCAGTGCGGGGCGAACAGACCGGAGAAGGCCGGCACGAAGTAGGCGCCGCCGTTGTCCTCGACCGAGAGCGCGAGCGTCTCGATCTCGGCAGCGGTGGAGATCAGGCCCATCTGGTCGCGCATCCACTGCACCAGCGAGCCGGTGACGGCGATCGAGCCCTCCAGCGCGTACACGGTCGGCTGGTCGCCGATCTTGTAGCCGACCGTGGTCAGCAGGCCCGCGTAGGAGTTGATGATCTTTTCACCGGTGTTCATCACCATGAAGGTGCCGGTGCCGTAGGTGGACTTGACCTCGCCCTCGGAGAAGCAGGTCTGGCCGAACAGGGCCGCCTGCTGGTCGCCGAGCGCGGAGGCGACCGGGATGCCGCCGAGCAGCTCGCCCAGGGGTCCGCCGGTGACCTCGCCGTAGACCTCGGCGGAGGAGCGGATCTCGGGCAGGATCTGCAGCGGCACGCCGATGGACTCGGCGATCTTCTCGTCCCACTGCATGGTGTGCAGGTTCATCAGCAGGGTGCGGGAGGCGTTGGTCACGTCGGTGAAGTGCTTGCCGCCGTTGACACCGCCCGTCAGGTTCCAGATGACCCAGGTGTCCATGGTGCCGAAGAGGATGTCGCCCGCCTCGGCGCGCTCCTTGAGGCCGTCGACGTTGTCGAGCAGCCACCGCGCCTTGGGGCCGGCGAAGTAGGAGGCCAGCGGCAGACCGGTCTCGCGGCGGAATCGGTCCTGGCCGACGTTGCGGCCGAGCTCCCGGCAGAGGGCGTCGGTGCGGGTGTCCTGCCAGACGATGGCGTTGTAGACGGGCTCACCGGTGTTCTTGTCCCACAGCACGGTGGTCTCGCGCTGGTTGGTGATGCCGATGGCCTTGATGTCGTCGCGGGTGATGCCGGCCTTCTGGATGGCCCCGGCGACGACTTCCTGGACGTTGGTCCAGATCTCGTTGGCGTTGTGCTCGACCCAGCCCGGCTTCGGGAAGATCTGCTCGTGCTCCTTCTGGTCGACCGAGACGATACGGCCGTCCTTGTCGAAGACGATGCAGCGGCTGGAGGTCGTGCCCTGGTCGATCGCGGCGATGAAGGGGCCTGCGGTGTGGGCGTCGGTCACGGTGTGCTCCTCAAGATCCGTGGTGTGTGGCGGTACGTCTGCTGCTTCAGCGGAGGTCTGCTGCCGGCGGAGTCTGCTTCTAAGCAAAAGCGACGTTGTAGATGCCTGCGGCTATCGCTCCGCCGATCAGCGGACCGACCACCGGGATCCAGGCGTAGCTCCAGTCGGAACCGCCCTTGTTGGGCAGGGGGAGCAGCGCGTGCACGATACGCGGGCCGAGGTCACGGGCCGGGTTGATGGCGTAGCCCGTCGGGCCGCCGAGCGAGAGACCGATGGAGACGACCACCAGCGCGGTGATCAGGCCGCCCAGCACACCGAGGCCGTTGCCCTTGTCGTTGAGGCCCTGCGTGAGGACCGCCAGGATCAGTACGACGGTGCCGATGATCTCCGTGGCGAGGTTCTGCGCCACGTTCCGGATCTCGGGACCGGTGGAGAAGATGCCGAGGACCGGGCCGGCGCCCGTCTCCTCCGCCTCGACGGCCTTGGCCTTGGTGGCCTGCGCGCCCGGACCGCCGACGATCTCCCGGTCGGTCAGGTGGGCGTGGAACTGGCCGTAGTAGGCGACCCACACCAGGGTCGCGCCGATCAGCGCGCCGAGCAGCTGGCCGGCGAAGTAGACCGGAACGTTGCTCCAGTCGTCGTTCTTGATCGCAAGGGCGACGGTGACGGCCGGGTTGAGATGGGCGCCGGACAGCGGTCCGGAGATGTAGACCGCCGTCATGACGGCGAAGCCCCAACCGAAGGCGATGGCGAGCCAGCCGGCGTTACGGGCCTTGGAGGCCTTGAGTGTGACGGCGGCGCACACGCCGCCGCCGAGCAGGATGAGTACGGCGGTACCGATGGTCTCGCCGATGAAGATGTCGGAGCTGGACACCCGCGACTCCTTTGTCCTTCGTCCAGGGAAGCCGAACCCCGAGTCCCGTCGGGGTGTTGGCGACTCTCGGGGGTGAGAGCGATGCCGGTCCTGGCGTTGTCACACTCTAGCGCGTATTGCCGTTAGGTGTTCGACAATGCCGACCGATGGACGGGAGTCTCGCTCCGGCGTTACGCGTGCGTCAAGAGTTCTGTTATCGAAAGCGCGATCGTTATTGATTGCTGTGAGTTGTCGATCTTTGTCGGGATCCTGGGCCGATGCGCTGCGGCAGCCCCACTGAACTGCGCTTTTGTTCTATTTTGTCCACTTCAGGGTACGACTGAGGCCGGTCCGCCGACAGGCGGACCGGCCTCAGGGGGTGATCAGCGGCGTGCGGTCAGAACCGTCCCGCGCCCAGGTCCCGCGACACCGCGCGGGCGCAGTCCCGCACCGCGGCGATCAGCTCCGGCCGCAGTTCGCCGTCCTTGTACAGCCGTTCCACGGCGCCCGTGATGCCCACCGCGCCCACCGGCATGCGCCGCCGGTCGTGGATCGGGGCCGCGACCGAGGCCACGCCCTCCCAGGTCTCCTCCACGTCCGCCGCGTACCCCCGTGCGCGCGTGATGTCGAGGATGTTTTCGAAAGCGTCCAGGTCGCAGGTCGTGCGGTCGGTGAAGGGCTTGCGGTCGGCCTCCAGCGCCTCGCTGTGCGCCACCGGGTCGTAGGCCGACAGCACCTTGCCGAGGGCCGTGGAGTGCAGCGGCTGCATCGCCCCGATCTCCAGCACCTGCCGGCTGTCGTCGGGCCGGAACACGTGGTGCACGATCAGCACGCCCTGCTGATGGAAGACGCCCAGGTAGACGCTCTCCCCGCTGGACCGGGCCAGGTCGTCCGTCCACACCAGCGCCCGCGCCCGCAGCTCGTGCACGTCCAGATAGGTGGTGCCGAGCCGCAGCAGTTCGGCGCCCAGCTGGTAGCGCCCGGAGGCCTCGTCCTGCTCGACGAACCCCTCCTGCTGGAGGGTGCGCAATATGCCGTGCGCGGTGCCCTTGGCCAGACCCAGTGAGGAGGCGATGTCGGACAGACCGAGCCGTCGCTCGCCGCCCGCGAGCAGCCGCAGCATCGCGGCCGCCCGTTCGAGCGACTGGATGTTCCGTGCCATCGCAGTCCTGCCTCCGTCCCCTACGACCCTCGCCGTAAGACTGCCGTAACCGTCGTTCGGCAATGTCGAACACTACCGGTCCATGTCGACTCTCCGCTAATGGTCGGTCGACACCTGTTACACCAGGCGTGGTCCGTGCCTGCCGCACGTGCGGTCCCCGCGGCTCACCTCACGTGCGGTTCCCGTGCGCGGCGCGGACGCCTCGGTGGGCGACATACTCGCCCATCCGCCGCCTCACCGGCCCCCTCACTCGTCCGCCACATGGACGCCCTGCCCATCCAAGCCCACACCCGGTTAGGCTGGCGCAGTGCATCCGTGCCCGGGCCCGGCCCGGCGGACCGCATAGCCGACAGCCGTCGCATCCAAGGGAGCCCTTCATGGCCTCGTTGCCGCCGTCCCCTTCCGCCGACAGCCGGACCCGCGTGTCCGCGCTCCGAGAGGCGCTCGCCACCCGTGTGGTGGTCGCCGACGGAGCCATGGGCACCATGCTCCAAGCTCAGGACCCCACTCTCGACGACTTCCAGCAGCTAGAGGGCTGCAACGAGATCCTGAACCTGACCCGCCCCGACATCGTCCGCTCGGTCCACGAGGCGTACTTCGACGCGGGCGTGGACTGTGTCGAGACCAACACCTTCGGCGCCAACTACGCGGCGATGGCCGAGTACGACATCCCCGAGCGCGTCTACGAACTGTCCGAGGCGGGCGCCCGGATCGCCCGCGAGACCGCCGACGGCTATCTCGCCCGCGACGGCCGCCAGCGCTGGGTGCTCGGCTCCATCGGCCCCGGCACCAAGCTGCCCACCCTCGGCCACATCGGGTACACCACGATCCGCGACGCCTTCCAGCAGAACGCCGAGGGCCTGATCGCGGGCGGCGCGGACGCGCTGATCGTGGAGACCACCCAGGATCTGCTCCAGACCAAGGCCGCCGTGATCGGTGCCCACCGCGCCCGCGAGATCGCCGGCCTGGACGTCCCGATCATCGTCTCCGTCACCGTCGAGACGACCGGCACCATGCTGCTGGGCTCCGAGATCGGTGCCGCGCTCACCGCGCTGGAGCCGCTCGGCATCGACATGATCGGCATGAACTGCGCCACCGGCCCCGCGGAGATGAGCGAGCACCTGCGCTACCTCTCCCGGCACTCCCGTATCGCGCTGTCGTGCATGCCGAACGCCGGCCTGCCCGTCCTCGGCAAGGACGGCGCCAGCTACCCGCTCAGCCCCTCCGAACTGGCCGACGCCCACGAGACCTTCGTACGGGACTACGGCCTCTCCCTCATCGGCGGCTGCTGCGGCACCACCCCTGAGCACCTGCGCCAGGTCGTCGAGCGGGTCCACGGGGTCACCCCGCCGGAGCGCAGCCCGCGTCCCGAGCCCGGTGCCGCCTCCCTCTACCAGACCGTCCCGTTCCGCCAGGACACCTCGTACCTGGCCATCGGCGAGCGCACCAACGCCAACGGTTCCAAGAAGTTCCGCGAGGCCATGCTGGCCGCCCGCTGGGACGACTGTGTGGAGATGGCCCGCGAGCAGATCCGCGAGGGCGCCCACATGCTGGACCTCTGCGTGGACTACGTCGGCCGGGACGGCGTCGCCGACATGCAGGAGCTGGCCGGCCGTTTCGCCACCGCCTCCACGCTGCCGATCGTCCTGGACTCCACCGAGGTCCCCGTTCTCCAGGCCGGCCTGGAGAAGCTCGGCGGCCGCGCCGTCATCAACTCCGTCAACTACGAGGACGGCGACGGCCCGGAGTCCCGCTTCGCCAAGGTCACCAAGCTGGCGCGCGAGCACGGCGCCGCGCTGATCGCGCTGACCATCGACGAGGAGGGCCAGGCCCGCACCCCCGAGAAGAAGGTCGAGATCGCCGAACGGCTGATCGAGGACCTGACCGGGAACTGGGGCATCCACGAGTCGGACATCCTCATCGACACCCTGACCTTCACCATCTGCACCGGCCAGGAGGAGTCCCGGGGCGACGGCATCGCCACCATCGAGGCGATCCGCGAACTCAAGCGCCGCCACCCGGACGTCCAGACCACGCTCGGCCTGTCCAACATCTCCTTCGGCCTCAACCCGGCCGCCCGCATCCTGCTGAACTCCGTCTTCCTCGACGAGTGCGTCAAGGCGGGCCTGGACTCGGCGATCGTGCACGCGAGCAAGATCCTGCCGATCGCCCGGTTCTCCGAGGAGGAGGTGCAGACCGCCCTCGACCTCGTCCACGACCGCCGCACCGAGGGCTACGACCCGCTCCAGAAGCTGATGGCCCTCTTCGAGGGCGCCACCGCCAAGTCCCTCAAGGCCGGCAAGGCCGAGGAACTGGCCGCCCTCCCGCTGGAGGAGCGCCTCAAGCGCCGCATCATCGACGGCGAGAAGAACGGCCTGGAGGCCGACCTGGACGCGGCCCTCCAGGACCGCCCCGCCCTCGACATCGTCAACGAGACCCTGCTGGACGGCATGAAGGTCGTCGGCGAGCTGTTCGGCTCCGGCCAGATGCAGCTGCCGTTCGTCCTCCAGTCCGCCGAGGTCATGAAGTCCGCGGTCGCCCACCTCGAACCGCACATGGAGAAGTCGGACGCCGAGGGCAAGGGCACCATCGTGCTCGCCACCGTGCGCGGCGACGTCCACGACATCGGCAAGAACCTCGTCGACATCATCCTGTCCAACAACGGCTACAACGTCGTCAACCTCGGCATCAAGCAGCCCGTCTCCGCGATCCTGGAGGCCGCCGACGAGCACCGGGCCGACGTCATCGGCATGTCCGGTCTGCTGGTCAAGTCCACGGTGATCATGAAGGAGAACCTGGAGGAGCTCAACCAGCGCGGCCTGGCGGCCAGTTACCCGGTGATCCTGGGCGGCGCCGCCCTCACCCGCGCCTACGTCGAGCAGGACCTGTACGAGATCTACGAGGGCGAGGTCCGCTACGCCCGCGACGCCTTCGAGGGCCTGCGCCTGATGGACGCCCTCATCGGCGTCAAGCGCGGCGTGCCCGGCGCCACCCTGCCGGAGCTGAAGCAGCGCCGGGTGCGGCCGACCGCCACCGTCGAGGCCGAGGAGCGGCCCGAGGAGGGCCACGTCCGCTCCGACGTCGCCGTCGACAACCCGGTGCCCACCCCGCCGTTCTGGGACACCCGCGTCATCAAGGGCATCCAGCTCAAGGAGTACGCGAGCTGGCTCGACGAGGGCGCCCTCTTCAAGGGCCAGTGGGGCCTCAAGCAGGCCCGCACCGGCGAGGGACCGACCTACGAGGAACTCGTGGAGACCGACGGCCGCCCCCGGCTGCGCGGCCTGCTGGACCAGCTCCAGACCGAGAACCTGCTGGAAGCGGCCGTGGTCTACGGCTACTTCCGCTGCGTCTCCAAGGACGACGACCTGATCATCCTGGACGAACGCGGCAACGAGCGCACCCGGTTCACCTTCCCGCGCCAGCGCCGCGGCCGCCGGCTGTGCCTCGCCGACTTCTTCCGCCCGGAGGAGTCGGGGGAGACGGACGTGGTCGGCCTCCAGGTCGTCACCGTCGGCTCCCGCATCGGCGAGCAGACCGCCAAGCTCTTCGAGGCCAACTCCTACCGCGACTACCTCGAACTGCACGGCCTGTCCGTCCAGCTGGCCGAGGCACTCGCCGAGTACTGGCACGCGCGCGTCCGTGCGGAGCTGGGCTTCGCCGGCGAGGACCCGAGCGACGTCGAGGACATGTTCGCCCTGAAGTACCGGGGCGCCCGCTTCTCCCTCGGCTATGGCGCCTGCCCGAACCTGGAGGACCGCGCCAAGATCGCCGACCTGCTCCAGCCCGAGCGGATCGGCGTCCAGCTGTCCGAGGAGTTCCAGCTGCACCCCGAGCAGTCCACCGACGCCATCGTGATCCACCACCCGGAGGCGAAGTACTTCAACGCACGGTGAGCGGCACGGCGACACCGAGACGTGTCCCACACCGCACACTGATCCGATAAGTCGTACACTGGTCGGTCCACAGCAGGCCGGTTCCCCGCATGGGAACCGGCCTGGTCGTCCCTCAAGGAGGTGTGTGGATGACCAGCACGGTCCCCGCGCTCGGAACCCGTACGGCGGAAGGCTCAGCCCTCCAGGCGGTGCTCCTCGACATGGACGGCACCCTGGTGGACACCGAGGGCTTCTGGTGGGACGTCGAGGTCGAGATCTTCGCCCGCCTCGGCCACGCCCTCGACGAGTCCTGGCGCCATGTCGTGGTCGGCGGCCCCATGACCCGCAGCGCCGGGTTCCTCATCGAGGCCACCGGAGCGGCCATCACGCTCGCCGAACTGAGCGTGCTGCTCAACGACGGCTTCGAGCAGCGCATCGGCACCGCCCTGCCGCTGATGCCGGGCGCCGAGCGGCTCCTCGCCGAACTCCACGAACAGCAGATCCCCACCGCCCTGGTCTCCGCCTCGCACCGGCGCATCATCGACCGCGTCCTGACCTCACTGGGCCCCCAGCACTTCGCCCTGTCCGTCGCCGGCGACGAGGTCTCCCGCACCAAGCCCTATCCGGACCCGTATCTGCTCGCCGCCGCCGGCCTCGGGGCGGATCCGGCCAGATGCGCGGTCGTCGAGGACACCGCGACCGGTGTCGCCGCCGCCGAGGCCGCCGGCTGCCAGGTGGTCGCCGTACCGTCCGTCGCGCCCATCGCCCCGGCCGAGCGGCGCACCGTGGTCACCTCCCTGGAAGAGGTCGACCTGGCATTCCTGCGTGGACTGATGACGGAAATGCGCTAGCCGTTCACCCAGCGTGCGAGCAGCATTGGGTGAAATCCCGGCGGCGCTCATTCAACGGAATTCGCAACTGTTCAACCGGCTGAATTCCGATACCCACCCCCGCCATTGCGCGTGTGACGTTCCCCACGTGCGCGGGGGTCGACAACGTTGCCCGGGTGTGCAGCTTCCCCCCTGATCGGGGGGAATTCAGGCGCCCTTGTGTCCCGATTGGGGAGACGCTGCACTAATCCTGCCGCCGTCGGGTTTTCGGTCTGTCCGCAGCCGGTTCCGCTGCGTGATGGAACCTCAACTCATGCGCCTGTGAGCCCTCCTGCGGGCGCGGACTAATCTCATCGCGAGAACATCGCCGTTACCCCCGTGGTCCGCTTCGACACCCCTGCATGCCGGATACACGGACTCGAACAGCTCTGGAGAACTTCGAGCATGAACCGCAAGACTTTGGTGCTGCCGGCTGTAATCGGCCTGCTCACTCCGGTTCTCGCCGCGTGCGGTGGATCCGACAGTGGCAGCGCGAGTGACGGCGCGATCGTCGTCGGCACCACCGACCGGTTCACCGCCACGAAGGACGCCCCGGCGCCGGTCGATCCCGCGTACTCCTACGACGTCGGCGGCTGGAACATCCTGCGTCAGACGGTGCAGACCCTGATGAGTCAGCCCAAGGGCGAGGGCGACCCGGTCCCCGACGCCGCCGAGAGCTGCTCCTTCACCGACAGCGGCAGCGAGCGCTACGCGTGCAAGCTGCGCGAGGGCCTGAAGTTCTCCGACGGCAACGCCGTCACCGCCGCGGACGTCAAGTGGTCCATGCAGCGCGCCCTGCGGATCAAGTCCGACAGTGGCGTCTTCGCCCTCCTCTCGAACATCGACACCATCGAGACCCAGGGCGACCGCGAGGTCATCTTCCACCTCAAGACCCCCGACGCCACCTTCCCGTACAAGCTGTCCACTCCGGTCGCGGGCATCGTGAACCCGAAGGACTACGAGAAGGACAAGCTCCGCGACGGCTTCGACATCGACGGCTCCGGCCCCTACACCTTCAAGGCCGACGTCAAGAACGACGAGATCGTCTCCGCCACCTTCACCAAGAACCCGAACTACAAGGGCAGCGTGAAGGTGAACAACGAGCAGGTCGTCATGCGCTCGTACGAGGACGCCGACGCCATGGGCGAGGCCATCGACAAGGGCGACATCGACCTGATGACCCGCACCATGTCGCCGGCCCAGATCAAGAAGCTCGACACCGGCGACGACGCCAACGTCGACCTCGTCGAGATCTCCGGCCTGGAGATCCGCTACCTCGGCTTCAACACCGACGCGCCCACGGTCAAGTCCAAGGCCGTCCGTCAGGCCATGGCCCAGGTCATCAACCGCGACGAACTCGTCGCCAAGGTGTACGGCACCCAGGCCGAGCCGCTGTACTCCCTGGTCCCGGCCTCCGTGACCGGCCACTCCAACTCCTTCTTCAACAAGTACGGCGACCCGAACGTCTCCAAGGCCAAGAGCCTGCTGACCGCGGCGAACATCACAACCCCGGTGAAGCTCACGCTGCACTACACGACCGACCACTACGGTCCGGCCACCAAGCAGGAGTTCGAGGTCCTCAAGCAGCAGCTCAACGACAGCGGCCTGTTCGACGTCAGCGTCGAGGGCACCCCCTGGGCGACCTACCAGACGGCCGAACGCAAGGGCGAGTACGACGTCTACGGCATGGGCTGGTTCCCCGACTTCCCGGACGCCGACAACTTCCTCGCGCCGTTCCTCGACAAGGACAACTTCCTCAAGTCGCCCTACGTCAACGACCGGATCATCAACACGCTGATCCCCGATTCCCGCCGCGAGGCCGACCGGGCCAGCGCGACCGGCAGCCTGACCGAGATCCAGGACGACGTCGCCAATGACGTCCCGGTGCTGCCGCTGTGGCAGGGCAAGCAGTTCGTCGCCGCCCGCGACGACATCACGGGTGTCGCCTACGCCCTCAACTCCTCCGCCAGCCTCCAGCTGTGGGAGCTCGGCCGCGGCTCCAGCAGCTGACGACCGGTCACACGACGCGAAGGGCGCCCCCTCTCCACGGAGAGGGGGCGCCCTTGCCGTTCCCCGGCCTACTGCGCGCCGGGCCGCACCAGACCGCTCTCGTACGCGTACACCGCCGCCTGCACCCGGTCCCGCAGCCCCAGCTTGGTCAGCACATGCCCCACATGCGTCTTCACCGTGGTCTCGCTGACGAACAGATCGGCGGCGATCTCCGCGTTCGACAGCCCCCGCGCCACCAGCTTCAGCACCTCCACCTCACGGTCGGTGAGCGTGTGCAGGGTGTCCGGCACCGGCTCCTCGCCGGACGGCAGATGCGTGGCGTACTTGTCCAGCAGCCGGCGCGTGATGCTCGGCGCCAGCATCGCCTCGCCGCCCGCCACCACCCGGATCGCCTGCACCAGCTCGTTGGCCGGGGCGTCCTTCAACAGGAAGCCGCTGGCGCCCGCACGCAGCGCCTCCACCACGTACTCGTCGAGATCGAACGTGGTCAGCACCAGCACCTTCGCCGGGCCGTCCCGGCCGGGACCGGTGATCTGCCGGGTCGCCTCCACGCCGTCCATCCGTGGCATCCGGATGTCCATCAGCACCACATCCGGCTGGAGGGCGCGCACCTGGTCGAGAGCCTGAAGGCCGTCTCCGGCCTCGCCCACGACCGCGATGTCCTGCTCGGCCTCCAGGATCATCCGGAACCCGGTTCGCAGCAGTGGCTGGTCGTCGACCAGTAGGACGCGGATGGCCACGGTGAGTCTCCTTCGCTAGTCCGCGCCCATTCTGCCCTGCGGAAGGTCCCCGGACTCGGCCGACCTCACCGGCAGCGGGTACGGCGGGGGAGTACCGCCGAACTCCGGGCAGTGCGCCTGGTGGTCGCACCAGCCGCACAGCTTCGTCGGACGCGGCCGCCACTCCCCGGACTCCGTCGCCTGCCGGATCGCCTCCCACAGCGCGAGCAGCTTGCGCTCCACCCGCTCCAGATCGGCGAGCACCGGGTCGTACGTCAGCACGTCACCGCTGCCGAGATAGACCAGCTGCAGCCGCCTCGGCACCACGTTCTTCAGCCGCCACACCACCAGGGCGTAGAACTTCATCTGGAACAGCGCGCCCTCGGCGTACTCCGGTCGCGGTGCCTTGCCGGTCTTGTAGTCGACGATCCGCACCTCACCCGTCGGCGCCACGTCGACCCGGTCGATGATCCCGCGCAGCCGCAGACCCGACTCCAGCTCCGTCTCGACGAACAGCTCCCGCTCCACCGGCTCCAGCCGCGACGGATCCTCCAGCGTGAACCAGCGCTCGACGAGCTGCTCCGCCTCACCCAGCCAACGGGCCAGCCGCTCGCCCTCGGGATCCTCCGCGAACAGCTCACCGACCTCCGGCCTGCTCTCCCGCAGCCGGTCCCACTGCCCCGGAACCAGCGACTTGGCCCGCGGCGCCGTCCGCTCCGCGGCGGGCGCGTCGAAGAGCCGCTCCAGGACCGCGTGCACCAGCGTCCCCCGGGTCGCCGCCTCGCTCGGCTTCTCCGGCAGCCGGTCGATCACCCGGAACCGGTACAGCAACGGACACTGCATGAAGTCACTGGCCCGCGACGGTGACAGCGAGGACGGCGGCCCCGCCGCCCGCACCGCCGTGACCGGCCCTTCCCCCTGAGGGACGGCCGCGCCCTGAGCCGGCGAGTCGTCCTCGATGCTGCT
This sequence comes from Streptomyces sp. NPDC058683, assembly GCF_042716195.1. Lineage (NCBI taxonomy): Bacteria > Bacillati > Actinomycetota > Actinomycetes > Kitasatosporales > Streptomycetaceae > Streptomyces > Streptomyces sp. NPDC058683. Next base: position 154,847 of record NZ_JBHXSK010000015.1, on the reverse strand, counting down.
CTCCATGACCACAGACCATACGGCCCGCCACTGACAGTCACCCAACCCGCGCTACGCCCCGGCCAACACAAGGGGTGCCGGGGCGAAACGCGTCACGACGGCCGCATACCATCGACCGGAGACGACGTTTCTAACGAGGGGACACCGTGGACGTGAGCGGCGGGAGCGGGCAGCCCCGGTCGGACGACGGCGAACCGACCGAACGGCCCGCAGGTCCTACGGCCCCGACCAACGACGGAGGCCCGGACCTCACCGACGCCCCGACGACTCCGCCAGGGGCCGGGACGCCCGCCGGCACCGGGAAACCGGAGCCGAAGCCGGAACCGCCCGCCGGGACGCCCACACCGGAGAACAAGAACCCGAAGACGCCTGCCGAACCACCGGCCCCCGCCACCGACGAGACCGCCGCCCCCGGCGCTTCCGGCTCTGACGAGACCGGCGGTGCTGGTATCTCCGGCCCCGACCGGACCGGCGGTAGCGGCGCCGCCCGCCCCGACGAGACCGGCGGGCGTGGCCACGCGCACTCCGGTATGGCGAAGGGGCAGCCGCCGCGGCGGCCCAGGGAACCCGGCGGCGGACTGCTCATGGGGCGGCCCTTCGGCGTACCCGTGTACGTCGCCCCCAGCTGGTTCATCGTCGCCGCGCTGATCACCTGGGTCTTCGGCGGCCAGCTCGACCGCGTGTTGCCCGAACTCGGCGCCGCCCGCTACCTCGTCTCCCTCTTCTTCGCCATCGCCTTCTACGCCTCCGTCCTGGTCCACGAACTCGCCCACACGGTCGCCGCGATCCGCTTCAAACTCCCCGTCCGCCGTATCCAGCTGCAGTTCTTCGGCGGCGTCTCCGAGATCGAGAAGGAGGCCGAGACCCCCGGAAGGGAGTTCGTGCTGGCCTTCGTCGGCCCACTGCTCTCCCTCGTCCTCTCCGGCCTCTTCTACCTCGCCATGCAGCCCGTCCGGCCCGGCACGGTCCCCGGCGTCCTGCTGGCCGGCCTGATGGTCTCCAACCTCATCGTGGCCATCTTCAACCTCCTGCCCGGCCTGCCCCTCGACGGCGGCCGGATGCTCCGCGCCGTCGTCTGGAAGATCACCGGCAGGCCCATGAGCGGCACCGTCGCCGCCGCCTGGGTCGGCCGCGCCCTCGCCGTCGCCGTCCTGATCGGCCTCCCGCTGCTCAACTACTCGGGCGCCTTCGGCGGCGGCACCGAGGACGCCAACGGCATGGACGCCCTCACCGACGGCCTGCTCGCCGCCGTCCTCGCCGCGATCATCTGGACCGGCGCCGGCAACAGCCTGCGCATGGCCAGGCTGCGCGAACACCTCCCGGAGCTGCGCGCCCGCACCCTCACCCGCCGCGCCGTCCCCGTGGAGACCGAGACGCCCCTCTCCGAGGCCCTGCGCCGCGCCAACGCCGCCGGGGCCCGCGCCCTGGTCGTCGTCGACGCCGACGGCAACCCCCTCTCCCTGGTCCGCGAGGCCGCCATCGTCGGCGTACCCGAGCACCGCCGCCCCTGGGTCGCCGTCAGCGGCCTCGCCCAGGACCTCACCGACGGCATGCGCGTCTCCGCGGAACTGGCCGGAGAGGACCTCCTCGACGTGCTGCGCGCCACCCCCGCCACCGAGTACCTGGTGGTCGAGGAGACCGGCGAGATCTACGGTGTCCTGTCGGCGGCCGACGTTGAGCGCGCCTTCGTACGGGCCATGGCCCGCCCCAGCTGAGCCCCGCTCCGCCCGGGCGGAGCGCGTTCCCCGTGGTCGGTGGCCCCCACAAACCCCGGTAGGCTGTTCACATGTCCGAACCGACCGGTGCCGCCCGCAGGCGCGGGCCCTTCAAGGTCGGGGACCAGGTTCAGCTGACCGACCCCAAGGGTCGCCACTACACGTTCACGCTCGAAGCCGGGAAGAACTTCCACACCCACAAGGGCTCCTTCCCGCACGACGAACTGATCGGCGCTCCCGAGGGCAGCGTTGTCCGCACCACCGGCAACGTCGCCTACCTCGCGCTGCGCCCCCTGCTCCCCGACTACGTCCTGTCCATGCCCCGCGGGGCAGCCGTCGTCTACCCCAAGGACGCGGGGCAGATCCTCTCCTTCGCCGACATCTTCCCCGGCGCCCGCGTCGTCGAAGCCGGCGTCGGCTCCGGCTCGCTCAGCAGCTTCCTGCTGCGCGCCATCGGCGACCAGGGCATGCTGCACAGCTACGAGCGCCGCGAGGACTTCGCCGAGATCGCCCAGCAGAACGTGGAACGCTACTTCGGCGGCCCGCACCCTGCCTGGCAGCTCACCGTCGGCGACCTCCAGGACAACCTGTCGGACACCGACGTCGACCGTGTCATCCTCGACATGCTCGCCCCCTGGGAGTGCCTGGAGGCCGTCTCCAAGGCGCTCGTGCCCGGCGGCATCCTGTGCTGCTACGTCGCCACCACCACCCAGCTCGCGCGGACCGTCGAGTCCATCCGCGAGATCGGCTGCTTCAACGAGCCGACCTCCTGGGAGACGATGATCCGCAACTGGCACGTCGAAGGCCTGGCCGTCCGCCCCGACCACCGGATGATCGGCCACACCGGCTTCCTGCTCACCGCCCGCCGCCTCGCGGACGGCGTCGAGCCGCCCATGCGCCGCCGCCGCCCCGCCAAGGGCGCCTACGGCGAGGACTACGACGGTCCCAACGCCGACGGCGGCACCGGCCGCTGAGCCGTCCCGTCATCGCGTCGCAGCGTCAACGTACGAGCGCCGCTGCCGAGTTCCCCCGACCCGACCGGAACTCGGCAGCGGCGCTCACGCGTTGACGCGGCAGGACAGCCGACGCGGCACAGCACCACGGAACCTTCGCCGGCTGTGGCGGAACCCCGCCGGAGCTGTGGCGGAAGCCCCGCCGGCTGTCGCGGGAGTCGGCCGGCGTCGGAAGCACACCCCGCCGTTCCCCACCCACTGTGACGTGTGGCACTATGCAGGCCATCCCCCACCGGCACAGGCCTCACAGGAGACACTCCTAGTGCAGCAATCCGTGGTCCCGGAGCTCGCTCACACCGACCCCCGCCCCATGCACTGGCTCGCGACCGCCACTGCTGTGACCGGCGTCATCGCGCTGTCATCCCTCTTCCAGCCGGGCGCGGCCAAGGCCGCCCAGCCCACGGCCGGCACCGAGACGAAACCCACCCCCGCGGCCACCGCGCCGCCCAGCGTCACCGGCGTGGACTTCCCCCTCGACTGCGGCCCCGTGAAGGAGATGGTCGTCAAGAAAGCCGCCGGCGACCTCGACGGCGACGGCAGACCGGAAACCGTGGCGGTGGTCCACTGCGACTCGGCCATGGGCACCCCGCCCGACGGCGTCTACGTCCTCACCCAGGCCGCCGACGCCACCCGCCCCCGCGTCGTCGCCACCCTCGTCGACCCCAAGGACCGGCTCACGGTCACCGACTTCACCGTCGCCGCCGGAACGGTCACCGCGACCCTGCTCGGCTATTCCTCGGACAATGTGCCCAGTTGCTGCCCGGACGTGAAGAACCGCGCCACCTGGCGCTGGGACGGCCACACCTTCGTCCGTTCCACCCCCGCGGCCGCCCACAGCGTCTGACCGCCGCACCCGCACGACCCACAGGCCACGCGGGGTGGCCGGAAAGTCACTCCGCGTCCGGGCCGTACACCTCGACCCGGTCCGTGACCCTGCGCACATGAATGCACTCGCCCGGACACTCCCGCGCCGAATCCACCACATCAGTCAGCAGCGGCAACGGCACCGGCACCGTCGCCCCCTTCGCCTGCAGCAGCTCGTCGTCCACGCCCTTCACATAGGCCAGGCCGTCGATGTCCAGCTCGAACACCTCCGGGGCGTACTGGGCACAGATCCCGTCACCCGTACAAAGATCCTGGTCGATCCAGACCTCAAGCGCCTCCGCGCCGGCCAGGGCCTCCTGCTGCACGGTCATCTCTCCTGCCGTCGAAAGCGCCGGACGGCCGGACCAGGCGGTCACCCGGTCCCGCCCCGGCGGGTGTTGAACTCCTTCGACCCTACCCCCGCCCGAACCACCCCCGGCCGTGCCCTCCGCCGCGCACCCGACCGCGCCCGGCGGGCCCTCCGACCCGCGCGCACGGCGCACCCGGCCGCGCGGGACAACGGCGCTCGGCCACCGGATCGATCGACTTGAGCCAACCCGCGACCCGTGCCCACGATCACCCGCGCCACCCGACCGGTTGCTCTGTGTAAGGGAGCCCTCACCGGGGCACAACCCCTGAACCGGCATCGGAGCGGACAACTCCGGTCAGTCACGAAGGGTTTTGACCGCTCCCGGCCTGGAACACGCAGCTTCTGAATCGCGTTGAGTGGGTATCCACCGGGCACGAGGGAGAAGCGATGGGTGACCGACGACACACCTTGACAGTCTTTGTGATCTAGGGGTTTCAATCGACACCCACCCAGGTAGGGTCTGGAAGCGTCCAGCTCCCCTTGGAGGAGGTGAGGACCGTGGCAGCCCACGACGACGACATGAACCGCGGCATCCGCCCGGGACGAGGGTCCGACGACCCCGCCGGGCAGATTGCCTACCTTGAGCAGGAGATCGCCGTCCTGCGACGCAAGCTCGCCGACTCTCCGCGACACACGAGGATTCTCGAAGAGCGGATCGTCGAGCTGCAGACGAACCTGGCCGGCGTGTCCGCCCAGAACGAACGACTCGCGAACACACTCCGCGAGGCCCGCGACCAGATCGTGGCCCTCAAGGAGGAAGTCGACCGGCTCGCACAGCCGCCGGCCGGCTTCGGTGTCTTCCTCACAGCGAACGAGGACGGCACCGCCGACATCTTCACCGGCGGCCGCAAACTGCGGGTGAACGTCAGCCCAAGCGTTGACCTGGACGAGCTCAGGCGCGGCCAGGAAGTCATGCTCAACGAAGCGCTCAACGTGGTCGAGGCCATGGAGTACGAGCGCGTCGGCGACATCGTCACCCTCAAGGAGATTCTCGAGGACGGCGAACGCGCCCTGGTGCTGGGGCACACCGACGAGGAGCGGGTGGTGCGGCTCGCCGAGCCGCTGCTGGACGTGAACATCCGCCCCGGCGACGCCCTGCTGCTGGAACCCCGCTCCGGCTACGTCTACGAGATCGTTCCCAAGAGCGAGGTCGAGGAACTCGTCCTCGAAGAGGTCCCCGACATCGGCTACGAGCAGATCGGTGGCCTCGGCGGCCAGATCGAGGCCATCCGCGACGCGGTCGAGCTGCCGTACCTCTACCCGGACCTGTTCAAGGAGCACGAACTGCGCCCGCCCAAGGGTGTCCTGCTCTACGGACCGCCCGGATGCGGCAAGACGCTCATCGCCAAGGCCGTCGCCAACTCGCTGGCCAAGAAGGTCGCCGAGGTCACCGGCCAGGCCGCCGGCAAGAGCTTCTTCCTCAACATCAAGGGCCCCGAGCTCCTGAACAAGTACGTCGGCGAGACCGAGCGGCAGATCCGCCTCGTCTTCCAGCGTGCCCGGGAGAAGGCCAGCGAGGGCACCCCCGTCATCGTCTTCTTCGACGAGATGGAGTCCCTCTTCCGCACCCGCGGCTCCGGCGTCAGCTCGGACGTGGAGAACACCATCGTCCCCCAGCTGCTCGCCGAGATCGACGGTGTCGAAGGCCTGCAGAACGTGGTCGTCATCGGCGCCTCCAACCGCGAGGACATGATCGACCCCGCCATCCTCCGCCCCGGCCGCCTCGACGTGAAGATCAAGATCGAGCGCCCGGACGCCGAGGCAGCCAAGGACATCTTCGGCAAGTACCTCACCGAACGCCTCCCGCTGCACCCCGACGACGTCGGCGAGCACGGCGGCAGCAAGACGACCACCGTCGAGAGCATGATCCAGACGGCCGTCGAACACATGTACACGGAATCCGAGGAGAACCGCTTCCTGGAGGTCACCTACGCCAACGGTGACAAGGAAGTCCTCTACTTCAAGGACTTCAACTCCGGCGCCATGATCGAGAACATCGTGGGCCGCGCCAAGAAGATGGCCATCAAGGACTTCCTCGACAACAAGCAGAAGGGCATCCGCGTCTCGCACCTCCTCCAGGCCTGCGTGGACGAGTTCAAGGAGAACGAGGACCTGCCCAACACCACCAACCCCGACGACTGGGCCCGAATCTCCGGAAAGAAGGGCGAGCGGATCGTCTACATCCGTACCCTCATCACCGGAAAGCAGGGCGCCGACACCGGGCGCTCCATCGACACGGTGGCAAACACCGGGCAGTACCTGTAGAACACAGGGCGGCTGCGGGTGCCCCCACCGGGTACCCGCAGCCGACTGTTTTTCCGGCCAAAACCGGAACCGAGGCGAGCAAGGCAATGACGCAAATGATCTCCCCACCAGCGCAAAGGCGTTCTAGGCTCTTTCCTACCGCCGAGTCGCGCAGTGCGGGGACGGGCACCGCACACGCACCGGAGCGCCAGCGGTACGCGAGCGGAGCCCACGACCGAGGGCTCCGCCGGGCAAGGAGGGCCGCATGACCGTACGGCGAGTAATGGGCATCGAGACGGAGTACGGGATCTCCGTCCCCGGCCACCCCAATGCCAATGCCATGCTCACCTCATCCCAGATCGTCAACGCCTACGCGGCGGCGATGCACCGGGCCCGCCGCGCCCGCTGGGACTTCGAGGAGGAGAACCCGCTGCGGGACGCCCGAGGATTCGACCTCGCCCGCGAGGCCGCCGACGCCAGCCAGCTCACCGACGAGGACATCGGCCTCGCCAACGTCATCCTCACCAACGGCGCCCGCCTCTACGTGGACCACGCCCACCCCGAATACAGCTCCCCCGAGGTCACCAACCCCCGCGACGCCGTCCTCTGGGACAAGGCCGGCGAACGCATCATGGCCGAGGCCGCCGAACGAGCCGCCCAGCTCCCCGGCGCCCAGCCCATCCACCTGTACAAGAACAACACCGACAACAAGGGCGCCTCCTACGGCACGCACGAGAACTACCTGATGAAGCGGGAAACCCCCTTCTCCGACATCGTGCGCCACCTCACCCCCTTCTTCGTCTCCCGCCAGGTCGTCACCGGCGCCGGCCGCGTCGGCATCGGCCAGGACGGCCATGAGCACGGCTTCCAGCTCAGCCAGCGCGCCGACTACTTCGAGGTCGAGGTCGGCCTGGAGACCACCCTCAAGCGCCCCATCATCAACACCCGCGACGAGCCGCACGCGGACGCCGAGAAATACCGCCGGCTGCACGTGATCATCGGCGACGCGAACCTCTCGGAGATCTCGACCTACCTCAAGCTCGGGACCACGGCCCTGGTCCTCTCGATGATCGAGGACGGCTTCATCGCGGTCGACCTCGCCGTCGACCAGCCCGTACGGACCCTCCACCAGGTCTCCCACGACCCCAGCCTCAAGCGCCTCGTCACGCTCCGCAGCGGCCGCACACTCACCGCCGTCCAGCTCCAGATGGAGTACTACGAGCTCTCCCGGAAATACGTCGAGGAGCGCTACGGCTCCGACGCCGACGAACAGACCCGGGACGTCCTGCAGCGCTGGGAGGACACCCTCAACCGCCTGGAGAACGACCCCATGAGTCTCTCCGGCGAACTCGACTGGGTGGCCAAGAAGGAGCTCATGGAGGGCTACCGGCGCCGCGACGACCTCGACTGGGACGCCGCCAAGCTCCACCTCCTCGACCTCCAGTACGCCGACGTACGGGCCGAGAAGGGCCTCTACAACCGCCTCGCGGCCCGCGGACGCATCAAGCGGCTGCTCGCCGAGGCCGACGTCGACAAGGCCCGCACGAGCCCGCCTGAGGACACCCGCGCGTACTTCCGCGGCCGCTGCCTGGAGCAGTACGCCGACGACGTCGCCGCCGCCAGCTGGGACTCGGTCATCTTCGACCTTCCGGGCCGGGACAGCCTCCAGCGCGTCCCAACCCTGGAACCACTACGCGGAACGCGAAATCACGTCAAGGCGCTCCTGGACCGCTGCCGCACCGCAGAAGACCTGGTCAGGGTCCTCTCCGGCGGCTGAACCAGCACCCGGACCGTACCGGGCGGCCGGGGTCAAAACCCCGCCGCCCGGGAATCATCGAGGTGGCCCCCGTACGTTGGAGAAACTGCGGGGCCGATGTCGGACCCGGCTTGTAGGGTCTGATCACCACCGATCGGCAGGAATGCCGACCTGTCGACCATGTCGGGCGAACGCGAACTGAGCGGGGTGAGGGTTATGGCAACCAAGGACACCGGCGGCGGACAGCAGAAGGCCACACGTTCCACCGAGGAGGCCGAGGAGCAGACGCAGGAAGCGCAGGCTTCGGAGGACCTCAAGGAGCGCCACGAGAAGCTGTCGGACGACGTGGACTCCGTCCTGGACGAGATTGACGATGTCCTTGAGGAGAATGCCGAGGACTTCGTTCGCTCATTCGTCCAGAAGGGTGGCGAGTAGCCTTCGAATCGAAGGTGCCGGGGGCGCTTTGGATGGCAAGCGAAGAAGGCGCAAAGCGCTGCGTGCGGTGCGGGGAGCGCAAGCCGCACGCAGCGTTCGATCGCAAGCGATCGAATCTGGATGGGTTGCAGCGCCATTGCCGGGACTGCAGGACCAACTACCACTGCCGGGCTCCGGAACCCCTCGGCCCCGCACGAGTGCCTGAAGGGCACAAGCGGTGCCGGGGGTGCGGTGAAGTGAAGCCGCACAGCGAGTGGCACCGAAAGGGCGATGGCTTCGCCGGCCGCTGCAAGGCACGCAGGGCGGCGGTGCAGCCTGCGCATCATCTTCGACGCAAGTACGGCCTCACCGAAGTCGAGCGTGATGCGATGGTCGCCTCCCAGCATGGGCCGCGCGCGATCTGTCTATCCGCCCCGCCCGTTCATGTGGATCACTGCCACAAGACGGGTAGGGTCCGAGGCGTACTGTGCTTCAACTGCAATTCGGCCATCGGTCTGTTGAGGGACGACCCCGAGACGATCAACCGAGCAGCCGACTACCTGGAAGGAAACGCGTGGAAGCCAACACTCGTAGCACCGGGCGTCTACCAGCTGCCTTCCTGACGCCTGGGTCCTCTTCGTTCATGGACTTTCTCGGTGACCACCAGCCGGATTTGCTGCCCGGCAAGCGGCAGTTGCCGCCCGTGCAGGGGGTGATCGAGGCGCCGCACGGGACGACGATCGTGGCGGTGACCTTCCCCGGGGGCGTGGTGCTCGCCGGTGACCGTCGGGCCACGATGGGGAACGTGATCGCCCAGCGCGACATCGAGAAGGTGTTCCCGGCCGACGAGTACTCGGCGGTCGGCATCGCCGGCACCGCCGGCCTCGCCGTGGAGATGGTCAAGCTCTTCCAGCTGGAGCTGGAGCACTTCGAGAAGGTCGAGGGTGCGCAGCTGTCGCTGGAGGGCAAGGCGAACCGGCTGTCGGCGATGATCCGGTCCAACCTCGGTATGGCCATGCAGGGCCTGGCGGTCGTGCCGCTGTTCGCGGGGTTCGACGTGGACCGGGGCAGGGGGCGGATCTTCTCGTACGACGTCACGGGCGGCCGTTCCGAGGAGCACAACTTCTCCGCGACGGGTTCCGGCTCGGTCTTCGCGCGCGGGGCGATGAAGAAGCTGTTCCGTGAGGACCTGAGCGAGGAGCAGGCGACCACTCTGGTGGTGCAGGCTCTGTATGACGCGGCCGACGACGATTCGGCGACCGGTGGTCCCGATGTCGCCCGCCGGATCTTCCCGATCATCACCGTGATCACCGAGGACGGGTTCCGCCGGCTCACCGACGACGAGTCCTCCGGTCTCGCCCGTGCGGTGCTGGCGCGTCGTCTGGAGGAGCCGGACGGCCCGCGCGCGGCGCTGCTCTGAGGCGCCCGGCGCTTGTTGTGAAGGTGATCCCAGTGACTTCGACGGAACCCTAAGGAAGGGGACGGATACCGGTGTCGACGCCGTTCTATGTCTCACCTCAGCAGGCCATGGCGGACCGTGCGGAGTATGCCCGGAAGGGCATCGCGCGCGGTCGGAGTCTGGTGGTGCTCCAGTACGCCGACGGCATCGTGTTCGTCGGTGAGAACCCGTCCCGTGCGCTGCACAAGTTCAGCGAGATCTATGACCGGATCGGTTTCGCGGCCGCGGGGAAGTACAACGAGTACGAGAATCTGCGGATCGGTGGTGTGCGCTATGCCGACCTGCGGGGTTACACCTATGACCGTGACGATGTGACGGCGCGTGGTCTTGCCAACGTCTATGCGCAGACGCTGGGCACGATCTTCTCCAGTGCGGCCGAGAAGCCGTACGAGGTGGAGCTGGTGGTCGCGGAGGTCGGGGAGACTCCGGAGGGTGACCAGATCTATCGGCTGCCGCATGACGGTTCGATCGTCGATGAGCACGGTTCGGTCGCGGTCGGTGGCAATGCGGAGCAGATCAGCAGTTATCTGGACCGGGAGCACCGGGACGGTATGACTCTCGCGGAGGCTCTGAAGCTGGCGGTGACGGCTCTGTCGCGGGAGTCGAACGGCACGCAGCGGGAGATTCCGGCGGAGCGTCTGGAGGTCGCGCTGCTGGACCGTACGCGTCCGCAGAAGCGCAAGTTCAGGCGTATCGGCGGCCCGCAGCTGTCCCGGTTGCTGGAGTCGCCGGAGGGTGCGGCCACGGCTGCGGCCACCGACGAGGCGGAGGAGTCCGGCGGAGACGTCGAGTAGCCACCGCTTCCACCCGCTCTGTGCGCCCCGCCCGGCGAGTCGTCCGGGCGGGGCGCGGGTGTGTGTGCGGCCAGATGTGGCTAGGCCTGCGGTGGGGGCGCTGTGGAGCCTCGTACGACCAGCTCGACGGGGATGTCCCGGCCTTCTGGTGCGCGGCCTTCCAGGACGGCGAGGAGGGCGTGCATGCCGCGTTCGCCGAAGAGTTCGGCGTCCAGTCGTACGGTCGTGAGTTCGGGGTCGATGGCGGTGGCGAGAGCGAGGTCGTCGAGGCCGGTGACGGAGATGTCGTCGGGGATGCGCAGGCCGTGGCGGCGCAGGGCCTTGTAGGCGCCGGCGGCGAGTTTGTCGTCGTCGCAGACGAGGGCGGTGGGGTGGGGGCCGGGTGCGGCGAGGGCGGCTTCGGTGGCCGTGTGGGCGCCTTCGATGGAGATCGGGGCGTGGACGGTGCGTACCGAGGTGCCGGGCACCTGGGCGGTGCGTGCGGCCAGCTCGCGGGCGCGTACCTCGAAGGTCCAGGAGGGGATGTCGGCGGCCAGGTGGAGGAAGCGGCGGTGGCCGAGGCCCAGCAGGTGTTCGGCGACCTGGCGTACGCCGTCGGCGATGTCCAGGTTGACGGTGGCGGCTCCGAGGCTGCCGTCGGGGTCGCTGTCGAGCATCACGAGGGGGAGCTGGTCGCCGCGGATGGCGGTGAGGGCGTCGGCGGCCATGGAGGAGGCGATGACGCCGTCGAGGGCGGCCTGGGCGGAGGCGAAGGGGTCGCGAGCGGGGCCGATGCCTTGGGGGGAGGGGTAGAGGACGACGCCGAAGCCGTGGTCGGCGGCGACGCGGGCGGCGCCGGTGTAGACGCCGGCGAAGAACTCGGTGGTGAGGGCGGGGACGACGAGGAGGACGGTGCGGGTGTGGCCGAGGCGGAGGTTGCGGGCGGCGAGGTTGGGGCGGTAGCCGAGGTCGCGGGCGGCTTCCCGCACGCGTTCGGCGGTGGCCTCGGAGACGCGGCCGCGCCATTTGTCGCCGAGTACGAGTGACACGGCTGCCTGGGAGACGCCGGCGGCCTGGGCGACGTCGCGGCTCGTGGGGCGCGTGCTGCTGCGTGCCACCGGGTGCGGGCTCCTTCGTCTGGACGGGTGAACTGCGCACATGGTACGTATGGGAGTCGAAGTTATACGTAAAACTTGGAGGCGGGTCATGGCCGCGGGATACCTGGAGATCCTCAGGGCGAGGCACGCGGTCCGCCTGCTGACGGGCACCTTGGTGGGGCGGCTGCCGAACGCCACGGCCGCGATCGCGATCGTGCTGTTCGTGCGCGCGGAGGGCGGTACGTACAGCCTGGCGGGGGCGCTCGCGGCCGTGTACGGCGTCGCCAACGCGGTGGGCCAGCCGGTGCTGGGCCGGTTGGTGGACGTGCACGGGCAGCCGCGGGTCCAGTTGCCCGCGGCTGTCGCGTCGGCTCTCGCCATGGCCGGTTTCGCCTTCGCCGGCACCGATCCGCTGCCGCTCGCCTACGCGTGCGTGGCCGCGGCGGGGTTGTTCACGCCGCCACTGGAGGGCGGTCTGCGTGCGCTGTGGCCGAGTGTGCTCGGCAAGGAGGACCAGGTGCACACGGCGTATGCCATGGACGCGGTGGCGCAGGAAGTCATGTTCACGGTGGGGCCGTTGCTGGTGACGTTGTGCGTGTCGCTGTGGTCGGCGCAGGCGGCGCTGCTGGTGGTGAACGCGGTGGGCGTGCTGGGGGCGCTTTCCGTGGTCGTCTCGCCGCCTTCGCGCGCGTGGCGTTCGGCGCCGCGTGCGGCGCACTGGCTGGGTGCGCTGCGGTCGTCCGGGCTGGTGGCGCTGCTTGGTGCGTTCCTGTTCGTCGGGATCGCGCTGGGTTCCATCACGGTGGCGTCGGTGCCGTACGCGGACGAGCACGGTGGTGACGGGGTGTACGGCTGGATGATGGCGGGGCTGGGGCTGGGCGCGCTGCTCGGTGGCTCGGTGTACGGGGCGCGGCTCTGGCGGGGGGAGCCGGCGGTGCGACTACGGGTGCTGGTGGCGCTTCTGGCGGTGTGTTATCTGCCGCTGATGGTGATGCCGGGTGCGGTGGCCATGGTGTTGCTCACCGTGCTGGCGGGGGTGTTCCTGGCGCCGGCGATCGCATGTGCGTTCGTGCTGGTGGACCGGCATGCGCCGACCGGGACGGTCACCGAGGCTTTCTCCTGGCTTGTGACGACGTTCACAGTGGGCGCGTCGGTGGGAACGGGCCTGGCAGGCCCGGTCGTCGAGGCGGGCGGGGCGCTGTGGGGCTTCGCGGTACCGGGTGCGGCGGGGGGCGTGTCGTTGCTGGTCCTGGTGGTCACGCGGCGGGTCCTCGCAGCTCCCGGTGGGGGCGCGGTGGTTGCGGCTTCATTGGAAAATGATCCAAATCGTGCTGCCGAACCCCGTTTCAGCTCAGGGGATCGGGCGTAATGTTCAGTCATGGACCGCCGCATTTTCGGGCTGGAGAACGAGTACGGCGTCACGTGCACGTTCAGGGGACAGCGCCGCCTGTCGCCTGACGAGGTGGCGCGGTACCTCTTCCGCCGTGTCGTGTCATGGGGCCGTAGCAGCAATGTCTTTCTTCGTAACGGCGCCCGGCTCTATCTCGACGTGGGCTCACATCCGGAATACGCGACACCCGAGTGTGACAACGTGACCGAACTGGTCACCCACGACAAGGCCGGCGAGCGCATTCTCGAAGGACTCCTGGTGGACGCGGAACGACGCCTGCACGAGGAAGGAATCGCGGGCGACGTCTACCTTTTCAAGAACAACACGGACTCGGCGGGCAACTCCTACGGTTGCCACGAGAACTATCTGGTGGCGCGGCACGGGGAGTTCTCCCGGCTCGCGGACATCCTCATTCCGTTCCTGGTGACCCGGCAGCTGCTGTGCGGCGCCGGCAAGGTGCTGCAGACGCCGCGCGGTGCGGTGTACTGCGTCAGTCAGCGGGCGGAGCACATCTGGGAGGGTGTCTCCTCGGCGACGACCCGCTCCCGGCCGATCATCAACACGCGCGACGAGCCGCACGCGGACGCGGAGCGCTACCGCCGGCTCCATGTCATCGTCGGCGACTCGAACATGTCCGAGACGACCATGCTGCTCAAGGTCGGTGCCACCGACCTGGTGCTGCGCATGATCGAGGCGGGCACGGTGATGCGGGACCTGACCCTGGAGAACCCGATCCGGGCGATCCGCGAGGTCAGCCATGACATCACGGGCCGGCGCAAGGTGCGTCTGGCCAGTGGCCGTGAGGCCTCCGCCCTGGAGGTGCAGCGGGAGTACTACGAGAAGGCCGTGGACTTCGTCGAGCGCCGCGGTATCCGTACCGGCACGGTCGACCAGGTCCTGGAGCTGTGGGGCCGGACCCTGGACGCGATCGAGGCCGAGGACCTGGACCGGATCGGCACCGAGATCGACTGGGTGATGAAGTACAAGCTCATCGAGCGGTACCGGGCCAAGCACAACATGACCATGTCTCATCCGCGGGTGGCGCAGATAGACCTCGCTTATCACGACATCCACCGTCGTCGGGGTCTGTATTACCTGCTGGAGAGGAAGGGTCAAGCCGCGCGGATCTGCAATGACTTGAAGATCTTCGAGGGCAAGTCGGTACCGCCGCAGACGACTCGGGCGCGCCTGCGCGGTGACTTCATCCGGAGGGCTCAGGAGCAGCGGCGCGACTTCACGGTCGACTGGGTGCATCTGAAGCTCAATGACCAGGCACAGCGGACGGTGTTGTGCAAGGACCCGTTCCGTTCGGTCGACGACCGGGTGGAGAAGCTCATCGCCGGTATGTGAGCGAACGCCACACGGGCGCCGTACGTTTACCGTACGGCGCCCGTGTCACGTCGTAGAGTTGCGCGCACGCATCCGCAAGATCGATCGATTATGAGGCTGTTTCCGTGCGCCGACGCTCTCTTCTCCTTGCCGCCGTACCCGCAGGACTGGTAACGCTCGCCGCGTGCGGCGACGACAAGTCCGCTTCCAGCAAGGCCAGCGCGGCGCCGTCGGCCTCCGCCTCCTCGGTGCCGCCGCCGAAGATCGTGGACGGGCCGTTGCCGGCGATCACGGCGGGGACGAAGTTCGACGAGAAGCCGACGGTGGCCAAGGGTTCCGGGGATCCGTCGAAGGACCTGGCGGTCAAGACGGTGATCGCGGGCGGCGGCAAGGCGGTCGCGGAGAACGACTTCATCCAGGCCAACTACCTCGGGCAGATCTGGTCCACGGCGAAGGTCTTCGACCAGTCGTACGACCGTACCCCGCTGCTCATGCAGCTTGCCCAGGGCAGCATCATCGACGGCTGGCGGTACGCGCTGGCCGGGAAGAAGGTCGGCAGCCGGGTTCTGATGGCCGTGCCGCCGACCTGGGGTTACGGCACGTCGGGCAACTCGCAGGCGGGTATCAAGGGCACGGACACGCTGGTGTTCGTGGTGGATGTGCTGAACTCGTTCAACTCCAAGAGCTCCAGCACCGGCAAGGAGGTCGCGCAGAGCGACTCCGCGCTGCCCAAGGTCGGCACCAACACCGACGGCAAGGCTCCGTCGATCGACATCCCCAAGGCCGACCCGCCGAAGACGCTGGTGTCGAACTACGTCCTGGAGGGTGACGGCGCGGAGGTGAAGTCGTCGGAGACGGTCCTGTGCCAGTTCAAGGGCGAGGTCTGGGACAGCGGCAAGACCTTCGAGCAGACCTACGACAGCGGGCGGCTGGCCCAGTTCGCGATCGCGCAGATGCAGGAGGTCGTCAAGGGGCTGGCGCAGGGCATCACCGGGAAGAAGGTGGGCAGCCGGCTGCTGATCGTCGTACCGCCGGATCTGGCCTATGGGAACAACCCGCCGAGCGGTGGTGTGGTGAAGAAGGGTTCGACGCTGGTGTTCTCGGTGGACATCCTGGCGGCGATGTAGTCGCGCGGGCGGGAGCCGGGCGGGGATGAAAGACTGTCCCGGTTCCGTGTCGTACACAAGCAGGAGCGAGAGACGTGAGCATCGACAAGCCCGAGATCGACTTCCCGGGCGGCGAGCCCCCGGCCGACCTGGAGATCAAGGACATCTGGGAGGGCGACGGCGAGGTGGCCGAGGCCGGCCAGACCGTCACCGTGCACTACGTGGGTGTCGCGTTCAGTACGGGTGAGGAGTTCGACGCCAGCTGGAACCGGGGCACGCCGTTCCGCTTCCCGCTGGGCGGAGGCCGTGTCATCAAGGGCTGGGACCAGGGTGTGGAGGGCATGAAGGTCGGCGGCCGCCGCCAGCTGACCATCCCGGCCCACCTCGCCTACGGCAACCAGAGCCCGAGCCCGTTGATCCAGCCCGGTGAGACGCTGATCTTCGTCGTGGACCTGCTCGGGGTCTGAGCCCCGTGCCTGGTCGGCGCCGTTCCGGCGCTGATCGCCCTGGTCGGAAACCGGCTGGACGAGGGCCCGTGCCGTGTGCGCGGGCCCTCGGTGTTTGTCGTGTCCTGTCCGTTTCGGTCGTCATTGTTTGTACTGGCTTTTGCCGTGCCACTCCGGAGCGGTACGGTCATCGGTCAGAAGCACCATAGGGAAGGCGAAGGGCGTCGATGGCCATTGCCAAGGCCGAGCGGCTGATGAACCTGGCGCTGTGTCTGCTGGGGACGGGACGGCCGCTCAGCAAGCGTGAGCTGCGGGACTCCATCGAGGCATACGTCGAGGCCTCTGGGCCGGGTAGGGGTGTGGCCTCCGGGCCGGGAAAGGGTGCAGCCGGGTCCGACGACTCCTTCAACCGGATGTTCGAGCGGGACAAGGACGATCTGCGCGAGCTCGGACTGGTGATCGAGACCGTCGAGAACCTGGACGGCGAGGTCGGCTATCTGGCCCGCCGCGAGGGCAACCGCCTGCCCGCGATCACGCTGGACGCCGAGGAGGCCGCTGCCCTCGGGCTGGCCGCCAAGGTCTGGCAGCAGGCCCGGCTGGCCGGCGCGGCCAGCGGCGCCCTGCAGAAGCTGCGCGCCGCCGGGCTGCCCGAGGACGTCGACCCGTACGAGTCGCACGGCGCCCTGGAGCCACGCATCCCGGTGCACGAGGCCGCCTTCGAGCCGCTGATGCTGGCCTGCCGCGACCGCCGCCCGGTCGTCTTCGACTACCGCAAGGCCACCGCCGCCCGCCCCGAGCCCCGGCACGTGGAGCCGTGGGCCCTGGAGTGCTGGCGCGGCCACTGGTACCTGGCGGGCTGGGACCGGGACCGGGGTGCCGAGCGGGTGTTCCGGCTGTCCCGGATCACCGGCCGGGTGCGCTCCCGGAGCACCCGTTTCACCGTGCCCGTCCCGGACGTGGTCACCGTCCGGGAGACCGTCGCGAGCTGGGCCGGTGAGATCGCCGACCGCTCGGCGCTGATCCGGCTGCGCTCGGGCGCCGGCTACCCCCTTCGGGCGAAGGCCACGACGGTCCGGGAACTCGGCGACGGCTGGGACGAGTTGGAGATTCCGTACGGGCACGGTCTGGACGCCTGGCTGGTGGAGTTCGGGCCGGACGTGGTGGTCCTGGAGCCGGCCGAGCTGCGCGCGGACGTGGTGGACCGGCTGCGTGCCGTGGCCAAGGGCTGAGGGGGAGCGGAGCAAGACAGTGGCAGGCAAACCGGTCAGGCCCGTGAACGCCATCGACCAGACCCGGCGGATGCTCTCCCTGGTGACCTATCTGCGCGAGCGCCCCGGCGCCCGGATCGCGGACGTGGCCCGGGCCTTCGGCATCACCGAGGACGAGCTGGTCTCCGACCTGGATGTGCTGCCCATGTGCGGCACCAGCTTCCGGGGCGGCGATCTGCTGGACATCGACACCGACGGCGAGCGCATCTGGTGGCACAACGCGGCCGCGCTCGGCGAGGAGGCCGCCGAGCCGCTGAGGCTGGCCGCCGACGAGGCGACCGCGCTGCTGGTGGCCGCCCGTGCCGTGTCCACGCTGCCCGGACTGCGCGAGGGCGACCGGCAGGCGCTGCTGCGGGCCACCGCCAAGGTGGAGACCGCGGCCGGCGAGGCGGCCGGCGCCAGCGCCCGGCTGTCGGTGACCTTCGAGTCCGAGGGCGGGGTCTTCGCCGACGTCGACCGGGCGATCTCCGAGCGCCGCCGGCTGTGGATCCGCTACTACTCGCCGGCCCGCGACGAGGTCACCGAGCGCGAGATCGACCCCATCCGCCTGGTCAGCGTCGGGCACACCTACGTGGAGGCCTGGTGCCGCCGCTCCGAGGCCCGGCGCACCTTCCGCCTCGACCGGGTCGCCGAGATCAAGATCCTCGACGAGCCGTCCGCGCCCCCCGAGATCGAGCTGCGGGACCTGTCCGAGGCCCTGGTGCAGCCGGCCGCCGAGGACCCCGAGGTGGTCGTCGAGGTCGGCCCGGCCGGCCGCTGGGTCGCCGAGTACTACCCGCACGACAGCGCGGATGAGCTTCCCGACGGCGGGCTGCGTATTACTCTGCGCACCCCCGATCCGGCCTCCCTGCGCCGGCTGGCCCTCAGGCTCGGCGGCGACGGCCGGATCGTGTCGCCGCCCGAGCTGGCCGACAGCGCCCGCCGGGCGGCCCGCGAGGCCCTGGCGGCGTACGACCGTGCTGGGTACGGCGATGAGGAAGGGCATGAGTGAGGCGGCGGAGCGCGAAGGAGGGGCGAGGGATTTGAACGAGTCTTCGGGTTCCGGTGTCGCAGGCGCGAGGGACGTGACGGTCGCGGCCGCGTTCGCCGGGATGAGAAGAGTGGTCCCCGTGGTGTTCAAGGCCGGCTGCCCGGACTGCCGGGGCAGTTTCGAGCTCACCGCGAGCGCCCTGCGGCTGGCCATCGGAGCCACCAGCAAGACCACGTTCTACTCCTTCACCTGCCCCGACTGCGGCGTCCTGGTCCGCAAGCCCGCGGGCGAGCGGATCATCGAGCTGCTGACCGGCGGCGGGGTCAGGACCCTGCGGCTGCACCCCACCGTCTAGGCTCATCCGCATGTTCTGGCCGATGTTCGCGGTAGCTGTGGGTTTCGTGGGTCTCGCCGTGCTCGGCGTGCTCGCCGTCCGGGTCTTCCTGGCGGCGCGGCTGCTGGGAGCGCAGGTCACGGACTCGGCGCGGCGCATCAACCGGGCCGCCGAGGACCTGGAGCGGGCGGCGGCGAGCGCCGCGCGCACTGTGGACACCCTCTGAGACCTGCTGTGGAACCGATGTGAGTACTGCGCCATAAGCGCTTTGCGTCACTTCGCCCTGTCACGGCGCCCACCGCGGCGGGTACGCTGCTGATCGCGGCGCGGAGAACGAGGCCCGTACCGCGGACCGGGCGTACGCACAGGGATTGCCTGACGTTTACCCCTGAGCGTTACGATCGCTGTCAGCATGATTACTCGGACGCATGTCCGACGGATCGGACAGCATCCCATCCAGCCGCCTCGGTGAGAAGGTAAAGACTTATGTTCGGAAGGCTCGGAGCTCCCGAGATCATTCTCATCCTTGTCGTCGTCATCCTGCTGTTCGGCGCGAAGAAGCTTCCGGACATGGCTCGCTCGCTCGGCAAGTCCGCGCGCATCCTCAAGAGCGAAGCCAAGGCGATGAAGGAAGACGGCAGCAACAGCACCACCACCTCCTCCTCCGCCCAGGCGCCCGCCTCCGGCGAGCAGGCCCAGGCCCAGCGCACCATCCAGGCGGCTCCCGGCGACGTGACCAGCTCCCGCCCGGTCAACGAGCCGTCGGACACCACCCAGCGCTGACGCAAGGCCGGTGACCCCCGGCCTGCCGCACGAGATGAGGACGTGGGTTGCCCAAGTCTGCCCGCAAACAGGAGAGGGATCCCGAGGGGCGGATGCCTCTCGGAGATCACCTTCGTGAGCTCCGCAACCGGCTCGCGAAGGCCATGCTGGCGATCGTCCTCGTGACGGTGGTCGCCGCCTTCTTCTACAACGACATCATCAACTTCCTCACCAAGCCGGTCCTCGACTCGGTCGGCTGTGAGCAGGCCTTCGGGGAACTGGCCAGGGCCAAGTCCGACTCCCACCCCTGCGCGCAGATCACGATCAACGGTCTGCTCGCGCCCTTCACGCTGGCCCTCCAGGTCTCGCTGATGGCGGGCGTGGTGTTCGCCTCGCCGGTCTGGCTGTACCAGCTGTGGGCGTTCGTCGCGCCCGGTCTGCACCGGAGCGAGAAGAAGTACGCCTACGCGTTCGTCGCCACCGGCGTTCCGCTCTTCTTCGGCGGCGCGTTCTTCGCGTACAAGGTCCTGCCGACCACCGCGAAGGTGCTCCTCCAGTTCACCCCGCACAGCGTGAGCAACCTGCTGCCGCTGGACGACCTGCTCCAGCTGGTCACCCGCATGGTGATCGTCTTCGGGCTCTCCTTCGAGCTGCCGCTGCTGCTGGTGATGCTCAATCTCACCGGCATCGTCACCGGCCGGCGGATGCTCGGCTGGTGGCGGGCGATGATCCTCGGGATCACGGTCTTCGCCGCCGTCGCCACCCCGAGCACCGACCCGCTCTCCATGCTGGCGCTCGCCGGGCCGATCTGGGTGCTGTACTTCGGTGCGGTCCTCTTCTCGCTGGTCAACGACCGGCGCAGGCGCCGCCGCGACGCCGCGGGTCCCGGCGACGACGAGGCCTCCGACCTCGACCTCACGCCCGACGACATCGGCGAGATCGAGACCGTCTCCGCCAGCCGCGCGCTGCCCGAGACCCCGGAGCGGGTCAACGGCTACGACGACGTGACCTGACCGGGTCCCTACCGGCCATCGAGAGGTGGGGGCGCCCCCCCCCCCGGGGCCCCCCGGGTTGTGGGGGGGTGGCCGTGTGGGGTAAAAATAATAGAGGTTTTAGTGGGGGGC
>NZ_JBHXSK010000015.1:68980-134403 GCF_042716195.1 Streptomyces sp. NPDC058683 | reverse complement strand
GCTTGGGGCACTCGGCCCCCGCCGCGGTCCCCCGAGCGGGCCCCCCCGGGCCCGGTGCGGGCCCCCCCGCCCCCGGCCGCGCCCACCTCTTTGTTGTCCGTTGTCCCATGTTCCGGATAATGATCGTCCTGTTGTCAGTGGGGACCGGTACGCTCGAAAGCACGATGACAGAGGACCTCTCACCGGCCGAGCGGTATGCGGCGGCCCGCCTGCGGGCCGCCGAGCAGGCCACCGCGCTCGCGTCTTTCCGCGAGATGTACGAATTCGGCCTCGACCCCTTCCAGATCGAGGCCTGCCAGGCGCTCGAAGCCGGGAAGGGCGTACTGGTGGCCGCCCCCACCGGCTCCGGCAAGACGATCGTCGGCGAGTTCGCCGTCCACCTCGCCCTGGGGCAGGGCAAGAAGTGCTTCTACACGACACCCATCAAGGCACTGTCGAACCAGAAGTACGCCGACCTGTGCCGCCGCTACGGCGCGGACAAGGTCGGCCTGCTCACCGGCGACAACAGCGTCAACTCCGACGCCCCCGTGGTCGTGATGACCACCGAGGTGCTGCGGAACATGCTGTACGCGGGCTCCCAGACCCTGCTCGGCCTCGGCTACGTGGTCATGGACGAGGTGCACTACCTCTCCGACCGCTTCCGCGGTGCCGTCTGGGAAGAGGTGATCATCCACCTGCCGGAGTCCGTGACCCTGGTGTCCCTGTCGGCCACCGTGTCCAACGCCGAGGAGTTCGGCGACTGGCTCGACACCGTCCGCGGCGACACCGAGGTCATCGTCTCCGAACACCGGCCCGTCCCGCTGTTCCAGCACGTGCTCGCCGGGCGCCGGATGTACGACCTGTTCGAGGAGGGCGAGGGCCAGAAGAAGGCCGTCAACCCCGACCTCACCCGGCTCGCCCGGATGGAGGCGAGCAGACCCTCCTACCAGGACCGCAGGCGCGGGCGCGCCATGCGCGAGGCCGACCGGGAGCGGGAGCGCCGGCAGCGGTCCAGGGTGTGGACACCCGGACGCCCCGAGGTCATCGAACGGCTCGACGCCGAGGGTCTGCTGCCCGCCATCACCTTCATCTTCAGCCGCGCCGCCTGCGAGGCCGCCGTCCAGCAGTGCCTGTACGCGGGCCTGCGGCTCAACGACGACGAGGCGCGCGAAAAGGTGCGCACCCTCGTCGAGGAGCGCACCTCGTCGATCCCACGCGAGGACCTGCACGTCCTCGGCTACTACGAATGGCTGGAGGGCCTGGAGCGCGGCATCGCCGCCCACCACGCCGGCATGCTCCCGACCTTCAAGGAAGTCGTCGAGGAACTCTTCGTACGCGGCCTGGTCAAGGCCGTGTTCGCCACCGAGACCCTCGCGCTCGGCATCAACATGCCCGCACGCTCGGTGGTGTTGGAGAAGCTCGTCAAGTGGAACGGCGAGCAGCACGCCGACATCACCCCCGGCGAGTACACCCAGCTGACCGGCCGTGCGGGCCGGCGCGGCATCGACATCGAGGGTCATGCCGTGGTGCTGTGGCAGCGGGGGTTCAGCCCCGAGCACCTCGCGGGGCTCGCCGGCACCCGCACCTATCCGCTGCGCTCCAGCTTCAAGCCGTCGTACAACATGGCGGTCAACCTGGTCGAGCAGTTCGGCCGGCACCGGTCGCGGGAGCTTCTCGAGACCTCGTTCGCGCAGTTCCAGGCCGACAAGTCGGTCGTCGGGATCTCCCGTCAGGTGCAGCGCAACGAGGAAGGACTCGAAGGCTACAAGGAGTCCATGACCTGCCACCTCGGCGACTTCGAGGAGTACGCGCAGCTGCGCCGCGAGCTGAAGGACCGGGAGACCGAACTCGTCCGGCAGGGCGCAGTCGAGCGGCGTGCCGAGGCGGCGGTGGCGCTGGAGAAGCTCAAGCCGGGCGATGTCATCCACGTGCCGACCGGGAAGTACGCCGGGCTCGCACTGGTCCTTGACCCCGGACTGCCCGCCGGGCGGTCCAACGGCCATCGTGGCTTCGAGCAGCACGACGGCCCGCGGCCGCTGGTGCTGACCGCCGAACGGCAGGTCAAGCGGCTGGCGTCGATGGACTTCCCGGTGCCGGTCGAGGCACTGGAGCGGATGCGGATCCCCAAGTCCTTCAACCCCCGCTCCCCGCAGTCCCGTCGCGATCTCGCGTCCGCGCTGCGCACCAAGGCCGGGCACATTCCGCCGGAGCGGGCCCGCAAGAAGCGGTCGCAGGCCGCCGACGACCGTGAGATCGCACGGCTGCGGACCGCGATCCGGGCGCACCCCTGCCACGGCTGCAACGACCGCGAGGACCACGCCCGTTGGGCCGAGCGGTACCACCGGCTGATGCGGGACACCTCGCAGCTGGAGCGGCGGATCGAGGGCCGGACCAACACCATCGCCCGCACCTTCGACCGGATCGTGGCCCTGCTCACCGAGCTGGACTACCTGCGCGGCGACGAGGTCACCGAACACGGGAAGCGGCTGGCCCGGCTGTACGGCGAACTCGACCTGCTCGCCAGCGAATGCCTGCGGGCCGGGGTCTGGGAGGGTCTCAGCCCCGCCGAACTGGCCGCGTGCGTCTCGGCGTTGGTGTACGAGGCGCGCGTCGGGGACGACGCGATGGCCCCGAAGCTGCCCTCCGGGCAGGCCAAGGCCGCGCTCGGCGAGATGGTGCGGATCTGGGGGCGGCTGGACGCGCTGGAGGAGGAGTTCCGGATCACCCAGACCGAGGGCGTCGGGCAGCGGGAACCGGACCTCGGCTTCGCCTGGGCCGCGTACATGTGGGCGTCGGGGACGGGACTGGACGAGGTGCTGCGGGAGGCGGAGATGCCGGCCGGGGACTTCGTGCGGTGGTGCAAGCAGGTCATCGACGTGCTCGGACAGATCGCGGCGGCGGCTCCGGTGGAGGGGTCGAACGTGTCGAAGACCGCGCGGAAGGCGGTTGATCTGGTGCTGCGAGGGGTTGTGGCCTACTCGTCTGTGGGGTGACCAGTCGGGGTGCGGGTGCGGGTGCGGGTGCGGGTGCGGGTGCGTTGTGGCTGGTCGCGCCCACGCGGCGGTAGCCGCATATCGAATACAGCCCCGCGCCCCTTTAGGTACGTCACGCTTTCCGGCGTTCCAAGTGCTTGCGCCAGCTGCCGTACGCCGTGATGTCCTCGGCGCCTCTCAAAGCGCTCGGTTCGCAGAGGAAGCCGGGGACCTGACTGCCGTCTGCCAGCTCCACGCTGCCCAAGGCCATCGGACGGGGGAGTGACGCCAGCAGGCGGCCCAGGCCCTCCGCCGGAAGGCTCCACACCTCCGTCTCGATCGCCGCACCGTCCTCGGGCACCCGCACCAGGCCCGGCTTCGGCGGTGTCGTCGGCAGGGCGTAGAAGCGGTACGTCGGTGCTGTGGTCGTCGTGCGGTCCAGTACCGCGCCCAGGGCCAGGAGCTGCGGATTCAGGGGCTGGCCGGTCAGGTGCGCGCCCACCACCGCCAGGCTCACCCTCGGCTCCAGGGCGCGGGCGATGGTGGCCAGGCGGTCGTCCGTGAAGGCGGGGCCGATCAGCATCACGCCGAACGGCAGGCCGTTCACCTCTCCCGCCGGTACCGCGACCGCCGCCAGGTCGAAGAGGTTCGTGGAGTTGGTGAAGCGACCCAGGCGGGCGTTGGCGCCCAGCGGGTCGGCCGCCACCTCGGCCAGGGTGGGATGGCCCGGGGCCGTGGGGAGCAGCAGGGCGTCCGCGTGGGACAGCTCGGCCAGGGCACGGGCCCGCAGGGCGGACAGGCGGTCCTGGTCGGTGAAGAGCCGGTGCGCCGGGACGTCGCGGGCCCGGGTGATGATGCCGGTGACGGTGGGGTCGAGGCCTGCGCCGCCGGAAGCGAGCAACTTGTCGATGAAGAGACCCACCGCCGTGTAGCGCTCCGCCACGAACGCGCCCTCGTAGAGCATCGCCGCCGCCTCGGTGAAGGGGGTCAGGTCGAGCGGGCGGATCGAGGCGCCCGAGGCGGCGAGCCGCGCGACCGCTTCCTCGTACGCCTTTGCCCAGCCCTCGTCCAGTTCGCCGAGTTGGGAGAGCGGCGGGACCGCGATCCGCCAGGGGCCCGGGGCCCGCTGGGGGAGGGGCGGGAGCGGGCGGTCCGGCGGGGCCGCCAGGTACGACAGCGCCTGCTCGGCCTCCGGGAGTGTGCGGGCGAACACCGTCACGCAGTCGAGGGAGGCGCAGGCCGGGACCACCCCGGCGGTGGGTACCAGGCCCCGGGTGGGTTTCAGGCCGACGATGCCGTTGAAGGCCGCCGGGATCCGGCCCGAGCCCGCCGTGTCGGTGCCGAGCGCGAAGTCGACGATCCCGAGGGCCACTGCCACCGCCGAACCCGAGCTGGAGCCGCCGCTGATCCGGGTCGGATCGACGGCGTTGCGGACCGCGCCGTACGGGGAGCGGGTGCCGACCAGGCCCGTCGCGAACTGGTCCAGGTTGGTCGTGCCGAGGACCAGTGCGCCGGCCGCGCGCAGACGGGCCACCACCGGGGCGTCGGCCTCCGGCTCGTAGGCGTACGCCGGGCAGCCCGCCGTCGTCGGCAGTCCCTGTACGTCGATGTTGCCCTTGGCGGCGAACAGGCGCCCGGCGAGCGGGAGGCGCTCGCCCGCGGCCACCCGCGCGTCGATCGCTCGGGCCTCCGCCTCGGCCTCCTCCCGCGGGCGCAGGTCGATCCAGATCTCGGGGCGGTCGACCGCTTCGATGCGCGCGTAGGCGGCACGGACACGGGAGACGGTGCTGGACATGCTCTCTTGCTCCTGTCGGTCAGTTCGCGGTCGGCGCCAGGACCAGCAGTGCCGTCCCCGCCTCCACCTGGTCGCCCGGCCTCGCCAGGATCTCCGTCACCACGCCGGCCATCGGTGCGTGCACCCTGGACTCCATCTTCATCGCCTCCAGGGCGAGGAGGGCCTGGCCGCTGGTCACCTCGTCGCCGGGGGTCACGTTCAGCTGCCATACGGAGGCCGCGAATTCGGCCTCTATCAGACGGCCGCCCGGCGGGACGGACACCTCGGCCGGTGCGGGGGACACGGGTGCCGTCGCCGCCTGAGCCCTGGCGAACTCGCCGGCCGCCTCCCAGGCGTCGCGCTCCGCGGCGAAGGCGAGCCGCTGGCGGGTCCTGAAGTCCCCTATGGCATCCGCGTGTTCGGAGAGGAACTCCTGGTACGACGTCAGGGAGAACGTCCCCTCCTCGATGCGCGGCACGAACCTGCCGGAGACGATGTCGGCCCGCAGGTCGAGGAGTTCGTCCGCGGACACCGGATACCACCTGATCCGGTCGAAGAAGCGCAGCAGCCACGGCGAGCCCGGCCGGAACGCCCCGCGCTGCTGCCAGCCCGACCACACCTGGGTGGTACGGCCCACGAACTGGTAACCGCCCGGGCCCTCCATGCCGTAGATGCACAGGTAGGCGCCGCCGATGCCGACGGAGTTCTCGGCGGTCCAGGTGCGGGCCGGGTTGTACTTCGTGGTGACCAGGCGGTGGCGCGGGTCCAGCGGGGTGGCGACCGGAGCGCCCAGGTACACGTCGCCCAGGCCCAGCACCAGGTACTCGGCGTCGAAGACCGTGCGATAGACGTCCTCGACCGAGTCCAGGCCGTTGATCCGGCGGATGAACTCGATGTTCCACGGGCACCAGGGGGCGTCGTCGCGGACGCCCGCCATGTAACGGGCGATCGCCTCATGGGTCGCCGGGTCGTCCCAGGAGAGGGGGAGGTGGACCGTGCGGGACGGCACCACCAGTTCGCCGGTGGGCGGCAGCCCCAGGACGATCTCCCTGACGGTGGTGAGGAGTTCGGCCTGGGTGAGCAGCCTCGGGTCGGTCTGGATCTGGAGCGAGCGGATCCCCGGGGTGAGGTCCCTGACCCCGTGCAGGTCCGCCGCCGTCACCGCCTCCATCAGCGCGTGGACACGCATCCGCAGGGCCAGGTCCAGCTGCATCGGGCCGAACTCGACCAGCAGGTTGTCGTCGCCGCTGCGCCGGTAGGTCACGTCCCCGTCGCGGGCCAGGACACCGCCGTCGACGATCTCCGGGCGGGGCGCGCCCGTCACGTCGACCGGGGCGAAGCGGACCGTGTCGCCGGGCCGGAGCTGGCCCAGCTTCCAGCGTTCGCCGCTCAGGACGGTCGCCGGGCACACGAACCCGCCGAGGGAGGGGCCGTCGGGGCCGAGCAGGACCGGCATGTCGCCGGTGTAGTCGACGGCGCCGACCGAGTACGGGGTGTCGTGGATGTTGGACGGGTGCAGGCCCGCCTCGCCGCCGTCGGTACGGGCCCAGCGCGGCTTGGGACCGACCAGCCGGACTCCGGTGCGCGCCGAGTTGAAGTGCACCTTCCAGTCGGCCGCGTAGAAGTCCCGGATGTCGTCCTCGGTGAAGAACTCCGGGGCGGCATGGGGGCCTTCGACGGCCCCGATGTGCCAGACGGCGGTGAAGGGCGGGCGCTCGGCGACGGGCACGCCGTCCGTCACGGCGCCGCCGTGCAGGACGTCACCCGTGCGCAGCGCCCGGCCGCCGTGGCCGCCGAACCGGCCCAGCGTGAAGGTGCTCGCGCTGCCGAGGAAGGCGGGCACGTCCAGGCCGCCGCCCGCGAAGAGCACGTAGGTGCGCAGGCCGTGTGCGGAAGGGGCGCCGATCTCCAGCAGCCCGCCCGCCGGTACCGTCACCGGCTCCCACTGCGCGACCGGGGCGCCGTCCAGGGTCACCGGGGCCGGGGCGCCGGTCACGCAGACGGTCGTGGGGTGGGTGAAGCGCAGGGACGGGCCCTGGAGGGTGCATTCGAGGCCGGGGGCGCCCTCCTGGTTGCCCAGCGCGCGGTTGCCGAGCCGGAAGGAGCGGTCGTCCATCGGGCCGCACGGCGGCACCCCCACCTGCCAGTAGCCGGTGCGGCCCGGCCAGTCCTGGACCGTGGTGAGCGTGCCGGCGGCGACGACCTCGATCCGGGGGGTCGGGTCGGTGACCGTGGCGAGGGTCGCCGTCGAGTGGGCGGCGGCCCGGAAGGCGGGTTCGGTGAGCGCGGCGCGCACCAGACCCAGGTTGGTCTCGATGCCGTCGACACGGGTGCGGGCCAGCGCCTCGTCGAGGGCGCGCAGCGCCCGGTCGCGGTCGGGGCCGTGGGCGATCACTTTCGCGAGCATCGGGTCGTACGACGTCGTCACCTCGGTGCCGGTCTCCACCCAGCCGTCGACGCGCACTCCGGGCGGGAACTCCACCCGGGTCAGCAGGCCGGCGCTGGGCCGGTGGTCGCGGGAGGGGTCCTCGGCGTAGACGCGGGCCTCGACGGCGTGGCCGCGCGGTGCGCCCGGATCCCGGACGACGTCGGACTCGCCCCGCGCCAGGCGCAGCATCCAGGCGACCAGGTCGACGCCGTAGATCTCCTCGGTGACCGGATGTTCCACCTGGAGCCGGGTGTTGACCTCCAGGAAGTAGGCCTCCTCGCGGGACGCGTCATACACGAACTCGACCGTGCCCGCGGAGCGGTAGCCGACGGCCGCGCACAGGTCGCGTGCGGAGGAGGCGAGTTGTGCGCGCACGTGCGGCGGCAGGCCGGGGGCCGGGGCTTCCTCGACGACCTTCTGGTTGCGGCGCTGGAGGGAGCAGTCCCGGTCGCCGAAGGTGACGACCTTGCCCGCGCCGTCGCCGAAGACCTGGACCTCGACATGGCGGGCGTGCTCGACCAGGCGTTCCAGGAAGACCCCGGCGGAGGAGAAGGAGGCGGCGGCCACGCGCTGGACGCGGTCCCAGGCGTCGGTCAGTTCGGCGGCCGATCGACATGCCGACATACCGATGCCGCCACCGCCGCCGGTGGCCTTGAGCATCACGGGATAGCCGATGGCGGACGCCTCGCGCAGGGCCTCGGCCAGGCCGGAGAGGAGCCCGGTCCCCGGTGCGAGCGGCACTCCCGCAGCCTCGGCGGCCGCCCGTGCCGTGTGCTTCGCGCCGAACAGCTCCAGCTGCTCCGGGGCCGGGCCGACGAACACGATCCCGGCCTCCTCGCAGCGCCGGGCGAAAGCGGCGTCCTCGGACAGGAAGCCGTACCCGGGGTGGATCGCGCCCGCGCCGGTGTCCTTGGCGGCCTTCAGAACCAGGTCGGCGTCGAGGTACGACTCCTTCGCCGGGGCCGGGCCGAGCCGTACCGCCTCGTCGGCGAGGCGGACATGGGGCGCCGAGCGGTCGGGGTCGGAGTAGACGGCGACCGTGCGCAGGCCCAGTTCACGGGCGGTGCGGATGATACGGACGGCAATCTCGCCCCGGTTGGCGATCAGCAGGGTGTCGAAGCTCATCCGGCGGCCCCGATCGTCATCTCCACCGCTGTCGGTTCGAAGCCGTTGCACGGGTTGTTGATCTGCGGGCAGTTGGAGACCAGGACGAGGACGTCCCGTTCGGCGCGCAGCGTCAGTTTCAGGCCCGGGGCCGAGAGGCCGTCGACGATGCCGAGGGTGCCGTCCTGCTCGACCGGCACGTTCATGTACCAGTTGATGTTGGAGACCAGGTCGCGCTTGCCGAGGCCGTGTTTGGCGCCCTCCGCGAGGAAGTTGTCCACGCAGGCGTGCTGCGACCAGGTGTGGTGGCCGTAGCGCAGGGTGTTGGACTCCTTGGAGCAGGCGCCGCCGACCGTGTCGTGCCGGCCGACCTCGTCGGCGAGCACGGTCATGAGCGGGGTGTGCTCGTTGGAGAGCAGCACGCTGCCGGTGGTGAGGAAGAGGGAGCCCTGGGCGTGGACGGTGTCGGGGGCGCTGTAGCGGACCGCCGTGTCGTGGGCGTCGTAGACGAGGAAGTCGACGGCCTGGTTGCCGTGCAGGTCGGTGATGGTCAGGGTCTCGCCGTCGCGGATGACGGCGGACCAGGCGGCGCGGGCCGGGACGACGGTCCCCGTGGTCATGCGAGCCCCCTCGCGGCGAGGAATTCGGCGGTGTTCAGGAAGGCGCGGCGGCCCTCGGGGGTGGCGTCCCAGAGCGGGTCGCCGGGCGGGGTCGGGGCGGCCCGCCAGGCCAGGACCTCCAGCGGGGTGCTGACGTAGTCGGGGCGGGGGTCGGCCGGGTGCGGGACGTTCGCGATCAGTACGGTCAGGTCCTGCTCGGCGCGGAGCGTCACGCTGCCGCCGGGACCGGCCGAGCCGGTGAAGTCCAGCGTGCCGTCGTCGCGCACCTCCACGCCCTGGAAGAACGACAGGGACGGCGGCAGGTCGCGCGGTTCCAGGCCGTTCTTCGCCGCCGCCAGCTTGAACAGCTCGCGGCCGGCGGGGGAGGGCGACTGCGGGGTGCCGTCGCCGTAGCGGCCGGTGTTGCGGACCAGGGTGGAGGTGCCGCACAGCGCGTCGTGCCGGCCGGAGGTGTCGGCGACGACGGAGGCCAGGACCCGGCCCTGGTCGGAGAGGAGCAGCACGCCCTCGCGGAGGTAGGCGTTCCACTGGACCTTGACCGTGTCGGCGACGTTCAGCCGCTCCCAGGGGCGGTCGGCGACGTACAGCAGAAGGTGCGCGCAGGCGTCGCCGTGCGGGTCGGTCAGGCGCAGCTCGGTGCCGCGGGCCAGGACGCGATGCGTGTAGTTGCCGCCCGCGACCGTCTCCGCCCACACCAGGTGGCCCGCCTCGCAGGGCGGGTCCGGCCAGTCGGCGGCCGGTACGACGGGCATGGCCTCGGCGCGGGTGCCCTCCTGGGCGCGGGCATGCGCCCGGGCTCCGTACGTGGTCGCTGTCGCCATCGCTGACCTCCGGCTTCGTGGGCTCGGGTGGGACTGGGGGAGATTTCTGTCGCCCGACAGAAATTAGGTGCGGGCCGGGTCGGGGGCGTTGCCGCGGCGTTCCGGCCCGGTTACCGAGGGCTCACCGGGGGAGCGCGGCCCGGCCGCCGGGCCGCGTGGTGATCGTCGTACGGTGCCGTGTGCGAGGATCGAACGCATGGGGACGAGCAGTGGCCGCCGGGTCGGCCGGCCGCGGGCGGCGCAGCGGCCGGACAGCGGCCTGGACCCGCGGGCCGAACTGCTCGTGGCCGCGGCCGAGTTGTTCACCACCCGCGGCTACGCGGCCACCACCACCCGGGCCGTCGCCGAGCGGGCGGGCATGCGGCAGGCGTCGATGTACCACTACGTCTCCGGCAAGGAGGAACTCCTCGCCGAGCTGCTTGAGTCCACCGTCACGCCGTCGCTGGACTGTGCGCGTGAGCTGCTCGCCGACGACGCGACCCCGGCCGAGGAGCGGCTGCGGGCGCTGTGCCGGGCCGACGTGGAGCTGCTGTGCACCGGGCCGCACAACCTGGGCGCGCTGTACCTGCTGCCCGAGGTGCACACCGAGCGGTTCGCCGGGTTCCACGCCGTGCGGGCCGAACTCAAGGACGCCTACCGGCAGCTGATCGCCGCGACGGCCGCCGGCGGGGGGCTCGCCAAGGGGGAGCTGGAGCTGCGGACCGATCTTGTCTTCGGACTGATCGAGGGCGTCATCCTGATCCACCGCTCCGAGCCGGAACGCCCCGTCGACGAGTTCGCCCGCGCCACGGCCGACGCCGCACTGCGGATCGCGGGGGTCTGAACCGGGCGGCCGCGCCGCGGATCGGGGTGTCCGGACCCGGCGGAGGTTTCGGTTCGGAGGCCTGTTTCACCCGTCACGGTGAGTCACCTTCGTACGCGTGTACGCCGTCACGCAACGTGTGCGAACACATGCCGTTCGTACAAAACGACCGAGGGTACTCCAGTCGTTTGGGCGTTTTCAGGTGCTTGCCGAATATGACACGGCGTTGATCCGGTCGGACTAAGCTCGCCCGCGGCGCACCGAGTTGAGGTGAATTCGTGCGCCTGTTCCCAATCATACGGAAGATCCTGACTGCTCCATGAACCTTCCCCCCACGAACTCCCCCGACACCCAGCCGATTCGTCTCAGAAGGCATACATGGTGAGTGTGCAATCGCCTCCCAATGGCCGTGAACTTTCCCTGGCGCGGGTGCTGTTGCTGCCCGCCATACTGATGGCCGCGGCAACCGCCACAGCCGTCCTCCTGGTGGCGGAGCCCGCCCGGACCGCCGTCGGCGTGTGCGGGGCCGTCGGCATGCTGCTGGTGCTCGCGACGGCGGCGGAAGCGGTACGCCGCGGCCGTAGGCTCCAGAACGCCAGGGCCGAGCACGCCCGTCACAGCGCGTATCTGGAACAGCGCCTGACCACGAGCGACCAGGAGATCGAGCGCCTCGGCAAAGAGGTGTTCCCGACCGCGCTCTACCGGCTGAAGGCCGGCGAGTCCCCCAAAGAGGTGATTCGCCAGGTCTTCGATCTCGACCCCCGGCTGCGCCACGCACCCGAGTCGCAGCGCCGGCTGATCCGCACCATGCTCGACATCGTCGACGAGGAAGACCTCCAGCGCGACTCCCTGGAGCGCTCGTTCGTCAGCGTCGCCCGGCGCGTCCAGGCCATCGTCCACCAGCAGGCACACGAACTGCGGGAGATGGAGGAGGACCACGGCCGCAACCCCGAGGTCTTCGACGACCTGCTGCGCATCGACCACGGCACCGCGCTGATCGGACGCCTCGCCGACTCGGTCTCCGTCCTCGGCGGCGGCCGTCCCGGCCGTCAGTGGCCCAACCCCGTCGCCCTCTACAGCGTGCTGCGCGGCGCCATGTCCCGGATCCTGGAGTACCGGCGCATCGAGCTGCACTCCATCTGCCAGGTCAACATCAAGGGCACCTCGGTCGAACCGCTCATCCACGCGGCCGCCGAACTCCTCGACAACGCCACCCGCTACTCGCCGCCCTCCACGAAGGTGCACGTCACCGCCGTCGAGGTGCAGTCCGGCGTGTGCATCGAGATCGAGGACGCCGGCGTCAGCCTCAACGAGGAGGCCCGCGGCCGGATCGAGGGCATGCTGGAGAAGGCCAAGCAGGGCAAGGACATCCAGGTCCTCGGCGAGAACCCGCGCCTGGGCCTCTCCGTCGTGGGCCGCCTGTGCACCACGTACGACATGGACGTCTCGCTGCGCGCCTCGGCGTACGGCGGTGTCCGGGCCGTCCTCATCGTGCCCAGCGACATGATGACCACCGACCCGGCCCCCGGCATCGCGCACGGCATCGGCGCCACCGGCATCCCGAAGCCCGAACTCGGCGCCCTCGAAGGCCCCAAGCGGCCTCCCAAGAAGCGCCGGCCCACCAGCCCCCGCATCCCCGCCGGGATCTCCATGGAGGACGACGTCCCCGAGGTCACCGAGTGGACCGCGGGCGGACTGCCCCAGCGGCGCAGCCGGATGAAGACCCCGCTCAGCCAGCGGCTCGCCGAACAGGCCGCCATCGAGCGCGCCGAGCGCGAGGGCACCCCGACCATCTGGTCGCAGCACAAGGAAGCCGAGCCCGAGCAGCCGGAGCCGGAGCGCCGCGAACCCGGCCTCTGGGTCGAGGCCTTCTGGGAGGGGCTCAAGAAGAACAACCCGGGTGTCCACCCCACCGACTTCACCCGGAACCCGACCAAGTACCTGCACCTGATCAACGACCAGGCCGGCCCCGAAGCCGACGACGAGGGGGACCTCAAGTGATCCAGCAGCGAGGCAACTTCGACTGGATGCTCAAGCAACTCGCGGACGGCGTACCAGGCGTCGAGATGATCGTCGTGCTGTCCGCCGACGGACTGCGCATCGCCCGGCACGGCGGCGACCCCGACGCCGCCGACCGGCTCGCCGCGGCCTGCGCCGGAGTACAGAGCCTGGCCACCGCCGTCGCCCAGGAACTCCCGATCAGCAACGGCGACATGAACCTCGTCCTCATCGAGATCGACCGGGGCTACTTCTACCTCATGTCGGCCGGCGCCAACGCCTACCTCGCGGTGCTCGCCGACGTGACCTGCGAACCCGGCCGGATGAGCGAGATGATGCGCGACCTCGTCGTCCGCATCGGCGCCCATCTCACCAGTCCGCCCCGGCGGAACGGGCAGACCGTATGACTCCTCCGCAACGCAAACGGCGTCAGCCCAGGCCGGAACACCAGCCGCCGCTGCTCCCGCCCACGCCGCCGGCCCCCGAGAACGGCGACGAGGACGGCGACAACAAGAACCCCGAGCGGCTCTACGTCATCAGCGGCACCGATGGCGCACGGGCCGAACTCGACCTGGTCACCTTAATCGTGGCGCGCGCCGACCCACCGCCCTCGGTCACACCGGAGCAGGCGGCGCTGCTCCGGCTCTGTCTCGCCCCGCTGTCCGTGGCCGAGCTCTCGGCCTACCTCAATCTGCCGTTCAGTGCGATGACGGCACTGATCACCGAGCTGATCACGGCCGAACTGGTGCAGGCGCGAGCCCCGATCGTCCGCCAGGCGCTCCCCGACCGTTCACTTCTCGAAGCGGTGATGCATGGACTTCAAAAGCTCTGAAACGATCCCCGGCCCCCGCACCGAGGATCAGCTGCCGCACACCGCCCAGGCCGCGGTGAAGATCGTGATCGTGGGCGGTTTCGGAGTCGGCAAGACCACCATGGTCGGTTCCGTCAGCGAGATCAGACCGCTGACCACCGAGGAGACCATGACCCAGGCCGGCATCGGGGTCGACGACAACTACGGCTCCGACTCGAAGACCGCCACCACCGTGGCCATGGACTTCGGCCGCATCAGCATCACCGACCAGCTGGTCCTCTACCTCTTCGGCACCCCCGGCCAGGAGCGGTTCTGGTTCCTGTGGAACGGCCTGTTCGAAGGCGCGCTCGGTGCGGTCGTGCTCATCGACACCCGGCGCCTGGAAGTCAGCTTCGACGTGATGGGCCGCCTGGAGGAACGCGGGGTGCCGTTCGTCGTCGCCGTCAACTCCTTCCCGGACGGGCCCCGTTACCCCATCGAGGAACTGCGCACCGCGCTGGACCTGTCCCCCGAGATCCCCATCGTGGAGTGCGACGCCCGCCGCCGGGCCTCCAGCCGGGACGTCCTGATGACCCTGGTGCGCTTCCTGCACTCGCTCGCCATGTCCGGCGCGCTCACCTGACACCCCCACCGGAGCGATCACTGTGACGCCTGAATCCCCCTCCCCGGCCGGCGCCAGCACGGACCCGGCCCCGCCCCCCGGCTGCCCGGCGCACGACCGCGGACCCGGCGGACTGCAACGGCTGTACGGCGCCGACGCCGACCACCTGGGCGAGCTGTACGAGAAACTGCGCGAGGAACACGGCGCGGTGGCCCCCGTCCTGCTCCACGACGACGTACCGATCTGGGCGGTCCTCGGACTCACCGAGAACCTCCAGATGGTCCGCACCCCCGCCGTCTACACCCGCGACAGCCGCATCTGGACCCCGCTGCGGGAGGGCATGGTCAAGCCCGACCACCCGCTCATGCCGCACATCGCCTGGCAGCCCATCTGCTCGCACGCCGAGGGCGACGAACACCTGCGGCTGCGGGCGGCGGTCCAGGGCGCCATGACCACCATCGACCACCGCAGCATCCGCCGTCTCATCGGCCGCTACACCCAGCTGCTGGTCAACGAGTTCTGCGAGAGAGGCCGCGCCGAACTGGTCTCCCAGTACTCCGAGCACCTGCCGATGGCGGTCATGTGCGAACTGCTCGGCATGCCCGAGGAGTACAACGAGCGGATCGTGGAGGCCACCCGGGACGCGCTCAAGGGCACCGAGACCGCGATCGCCAGCAACGAGTACGTCATGGGCTGCCTGACCCGGCTCACCGCCCGCCGCCGGGCCCGCCCCGAGGACGACTTCACCAGCCACCTCGTCAACCACCCGGCCGGACTCAACGACGACGAGGTCGCCCAGCACCTGCGGGTCGTTCTCTACGCCGCCTACGAGACCACCGCCAACCTCCTCGCCAACGCGCTGCGCATGGTCCTCACCGAGCCAGGCTTCCGCGCCCAGCTCAACGGCGGCCAGATGACGGTGCCGGAGGCGATCGAGCAGTCCCTGTGGGACGAACCGCCGTTCAGCACGGTCTTCGCCTACTTCGCCAAGCAGGACACCGAGCTCGGCGGCCAGCGCATCCGCAAGGGCGACGGACTGCTGTACGCGCCCGCGCCGGGCAACGTCGACCCGCGGGTCCGCCCCGACCTGAACGCCAACATGCAGGGCAACCGCTCCCACCTCGCCTTCGGCGGCGGCCCGCACGAGTGCCCCGGCCAGGACATCGGCCGTGCCATCGCGGACGTCGGGGTCGACCAGCTGCTGACCCGGCTGTCCGACATCCAGCTCGACTGCGACGAGGAGGAGCTGCGCTGGCGCGCGTCGATCGCGTCCCGGCACCTGGTGGAACTGCCGGTGCGCTTCGATCCGAAGCCCAAGCAGGACGTGACCCTCATGCCGAGCCCCGCGCTGGTCCCGCCACAGCGCACCGACTGGCAGGTCGGCGTCACCCGCCCGGCAGTACCGGCACCGGCCTCCGAGCCCCAGCCGACGGCATCCCGGCCGGAACCCGTGGTCCCGGCTGCGCCGTCGCCCGCGCCGTCGCTCACGCCCGAACCGGCGGCCAGGCCGCGCGGCATCTGGCCCCGGCTGCGCCGCTGGTGGCTCGGCCACTGACCGGCCTAGAGACCGGCCCAGTCCTCGTACGACTCCCAGGCCCGCAGCGTCCGCCCGCTGCACAGCCGGTGCTCGACCCCCGTGACCGGATCGGTGAACTCCAGCCTCCGCGCCAGCAGTTGCAGCGGACGCCGGAAGTCACCGGCCGGCACGGGGCCGGTCACCTCGGGATACAGCGGATCCCCGAGAATCGGCACGCCCAACGCGCTCATGTGGACGCGCAGCTGATGGGTCTGCCCGGTGTGCGGGGTGAGCCGGTACCGGCCCAGGTCTCCTCTGCGTTCGACCAGTTCGACGAGGGTCTCCGCGTTGGGCTCCCCCTCGATCTCCCGCGCCGCCAGTACCCCGCGCTCCTTGAGGATCCGGCTGCGTACGGTCAGGGGAACGGTGAGCGAGGGGTCGTACGGCGCGATCGCCTCGTACTCCTTGCGCACCCGCCGTGCGCTGAACAGCGTCTGGTAGGCGCCCCGGTCCTCGGGCCGTACCGTGAACAGCACGAGCCCGGCGGTGAGCCGGTCCAGCCGGTGCGCGGCTCCCAGCGCGGGGATCCCCAGCTCCCGCCGCAGCCGGGCGAGGACGGTCTCGGTGACGTGACTGCCGCGTGGGGTGGTGGCGAGGAAGTGCGGTTTGTCGGCGACGACGAGATGGGCATCGCGGTGGACGACTTCGAGGGCGAAGGGGACGGGGACTTCGGCGGGCAGGTCGCGATGGAACCAGAGGCGGAGGCCGGGGGC
This sequence comes from Streptomyces sp. NPDC058683, assembly GCF_042716195.1. Taxonomy (NCBI): domain Bacteria; kingdom Bacillati; phylum Actinomycetota; class Actinomycetes; order Kitasatosporales; family Streptomycetaceae; genus Streptomyces; species Streptomyces sp. NPDC058683. Next base: position 118,204 of record NZ_JBHXSK010000015.1, on the reverse strand, counting down.
GTAGGGCGTGTGGGCGGCGATCGGTTGTCCGTCGACGCCCACGACGAGCCCTGAGTCCAGCATCTCCGCGACCATGCCGGGCGCGGCTCCGGAAAGCCGGGCCACGAGGTACTCACCGACGGTGGCCCACTCGTCGGAGACGGGCAACCGCACCCGAACGGGGTCCACCCCTTTGTGCTGGGGAAGGGGGGAGGGCGGGATGCGGGGCTTACGTCTCATTGCAGCTAAGGGTAAGCGTGACATGCCTTCTTTAGGGGCGCGGGGCTGTGTCGATATGCGGCTCCGCCGCGTGGGCGCGACCAGCCCCCACGCACCCGCACCCGACCAACTACGCCACAGCCTCCGGCACAGCGACCGCCGCTCGGGACTCCGCCCGGGTGAGCCGCCAGACCGCACCCACCGCCACCGTCACCGTCAAGAACAGCACGGTGAACCACCGGAAGTACCAGTGGCCCCCACTCGGGTCGTACACCGCCTCCCGAGGCCACGCCAGATTCACGCTCATCACCAGCCCGTACAGCAGCGCGACCGCGTTGACCGGCACCCCCCACCTCCCCAGCGAGAACAACGGCGCCCCGGTCTCGTCCGTCCCCTCGACACGGAACTCCCCCCGCAGCCGCCGCACCAGCAGCGGCCCGGTGACCATCGCATACGCCAGATACAGCATCACGATGCACGTCGTCCCGATCGCCAGGAACGCGTCCGGCGACGCGAAGTTGAGCAGCAGCAGCGCACCGGCCAGCACCCCCACCACCACGGCCGGCGCCCCCGGCATGCCCGTACGGGGATTCACCCGCGCCAGCCGGCCGGCGAACGGCAGCTGCCCGTCACGCGCCATGGAGAACAGCATGCGCGAGGCCGCCGTCTGGATCGCCAGCGTCGCCACCGCGATGGCCACCACCACGTCGGCCAGCAGCACCCGCCCCACCCCGTCGCCGAGACTGCTGGTCAGGACGTAACTCAGTCCGTCCACTCCCAGTCGCCCGTCGGTCAGGCTCGGCGCGGCCAGCAGACCGCCGAGGACGACCAGCCCGCCCAGCAGCCCCGCCGCCCCCAACGCCGTGAGGATCGTGCGCGGCGCCGTCCGCCGCGGCTGGTGCGTCTCCTCGCTCATCTCGCCCGCGCTGTCGAAGCCGATCATCACGTAGGCGGCCGTGAACGAACCGACCAGCAGGGCGCCCAGCAGGCCGCCCTCGGCGGCCGTCCCGGTGTGGAACGTGATGCCGGGGGAGCGCTCGGAGTGGGTGAGCAGCAGCACGATGATCAGGACCGCGCCGATGATCTCGGCGGTCACCCCGACCCGGTTGACGACGGACATCACACGGTTGTCCATGATGTTCACGAGGGTGGTCAGGACCAGCAGGACGACACCCAGGACGGCCGCGTTGGCGGCTCCGTCGGCCGAGGTCGGTGCCGCGTCCGTGCCGATGAGCTGGAAGCCGGACCAGAGCGCGGGCAGCACCATCTGCAGGGCCAGCGCCGCCGCCGCGACCACCACGATCTGCCCGATCACCATGATCCAGCCGGCGAACCAGCCGAACGACGGGTTCGACAGGCGTGAGGACCACTGGTAGATCGCGCCCGAGATCGGATAGCGCCCGGCGAGTTCGGCGAAGCAGGCGGCCACCAGCAACTGGCCGATCAGCACGGCCGGCCAGGCCCAGAAGAAGACCGGGCCGCCGAACGCGTACCCGAAGGCGAAGAACTGGAAGACGGTCGTCAGTACGGAGATGAAGGAGAACCCGGCGGCGAACGAGGCGTACCGGCCGAGGCTGCGGTGCAGCTCCTGGCGGTAGCCGAACTCCTCCAGGGAGTGGTCGTCGGACTCCTTCAGGGAGCGGTCGTCGGTGGTCGTCACGGCGATACCTGCCTGTCAGGCGGATTTCCTGTCGGGCGACAGAAATTAGGGACGCGCTGTTTCGACGGCGTCACACCGGCATGTCCGGGGCGGGCCCAAGTCCTCACGCCCTTGCGGAACCGCTCCAGACGCGATACATCGTGTGTGTTGACGTTCGTTGTGGAGACGCGATATGTTCGCTCACGGATATTCGGAGACGAGGTGGTCGGCATGGCGGTGAAGCGGCGCAAGCTCAGCAATCCTCTGGCGCTCGTCGTGCTGACGACCCTCTGGCAGAAGCCGATGCATCCGTACGAGATCGCCCAGACCATGCGCCGTCAGGGCAAGGACACCAGCACCCGGATCAACTACGGCTCGCTCTACACGGTCATGCAGAACCTGGAGAAGCACGGCTTCGTCGAGGTGGCCGACGTGGAGCGGCAGGGCAACCGCCCGGAGCGCACGGTCTACGGCATCACCGACGCCGGGCGCGAGGAGATGATCCACTGGCTGTCCGACCTGGTGGCCGTCCCGGTGAAGGAGTACCCGATCTTCGAGACGGCGCTCTCGCTGCTGGGCGCCCTGCCGCCCGACGAGGTCGCGCGCCTGCTGGAGGAGCGGCTGAGCTCCCTGGAGGTGGAGGTCGCCGGCGGCCGGGCCGTGCTGGAGAAGCTGCACGAGACACTGCCCCGGCTGTTCGTCGTCGAGGTCGAGTACCACCTGCACATGCTGGAGGCGCAGACCGCATGGGTCCGCGGCTTCGTGCGGGAGATACGGGACGGTTCGCTGCCGGGCGTCGAGGGCTGGCGCCGGTTCCATGAGACCGGCGAGATCCCGCCGGAGTTCACGGAGGTGGACCCGTAACAGAAACAGACCCCGGCAGAGCTGTTGCAGCAGCTCCGCCGGGGTCTCGAACCCCGAGCTGAACCCGCCGTGAGGCAGATCCGGGCGATCGAGGTGCGGCACACCCAGGATAGCCCGGCACTCCTCAGGCGGATCAGTTGTCATCCCCTGTCATCTGTCATCCGCTCATTCAGGAGAGCCCTGTCATGAACACCCGTGCGCCCGCAGTGCAGGCGCGCCAGCTGATCAAGACCTACCCCGGTGACGTCACCGCGCTGAACGGCATGGACGTCACCGTCGAACCCGGCACCGTCTTCGGGCTCCTCGGGCCCAACGGCGCGGGCAAGTCCACCACGGTCAAGATCCTCACCACTCTGGCCCGCCCCGCCTCGGGCACCGCCACCGTGGCCGGCCACGACGTACTGCGCCATCCGGACCGGGTGCGCCGGGCGATCGGCGTGGTCGCCCAGAACTCCGGCGCCGACCCGGTCGCCACCGGCCGCGAGAACCTCCAACTCCAGGGCAGGCTCTACGGCCTGCGCGGGGCCGGGCTGAACCGCCGGGTCGACGAGCTGCTGGACCGCTTCACCCTCACCGAGGCCGCCGGCCGCCCGGTCAAGGGCTACTCCGGCGGAATGCGGCGCCGCCTCGACGTGGCCCTCGGCCTGGTCCACCGTCCCGAGGTGCTCTTCCTCGACGAGCCCACCACCGGCCTCGACCCCGAGGCCCGCACCGCGATGTGGGACGAGATCGGCCGGCTGGCCGGTCAGGAGGGCCTGACCATCCTGCTCACCACCCACTACCTGGAAGAGGCCGACCGGCTCGCCGAGCGGATCGCGATCGTCGACCGCGGCCGGGTCGTGGTCGAGGGCACCCCCGACTCCCTCAAGGGCGAACTGCGCGGCGACGCCGTCCATGTGGAGCTGCGCGAGGCACCCGGCGAGGCCGGCCGCACCCTGCTCACGGGCGCCCTGACCGGACTGGCCGGCGTGCACGAGGCGCTGTTCGACGGCCGCCGGATCAGCGCCCGCGCCGACGACGGGGCCGCCGCCATGCCCGCGCTGCTCGCCGCGCTGGAGCGGGCCGGGGTGACCGTGCTGGCCGCGACCGTCGCCCGTCCCTCCCTCGACGACGTCTATCTGCGCTACGCGGGCCGCCGTTACGCCGAGGCCGACACCACCGACGCGCTCGCCCTGGCCGGAGGTGCCCGATGAGCAACGCCCTGTCCCAGACCTGGTACATGACCCAGCGCCAGCTGCTGGTCTTCGCCCGCCAGCCGGCGTACGCCGTCATCACCCTGATCCAGCCGGTGATCTGGCTGTTCCTGTTCGGCAACCTCTTCAAGAAGGTCGTCGAGCTGGGCGGCTTCGGCACCACCAGCTACCTCGACTACCTGGTGCCGGGCGTGGTCGTGATGAGCGCCCTCAGCTCCAACATGTGGGCGGGCATGGGCACCCTGGAGGAGATCCAGCGCGGCACCCTGAACCGCTTCCTGACCACACCGGTCAGCCGGGCCGCGCTGATGAACGGCAACGTGGTGAACAACGGCCTGGTCACCGCCGGCCAGTCGCTGATCATCGTGCTGCTCGGCCTGCTGGGCGGCGCCGACTACCCGGGCGGGATCGGGGGGATCGCGGTCCTGGTGGTGGCCGCCGTACTGCTCGGCACCGTCTTCGGGGCACTGTCCAACGCGCTCGGCATGCTGGTGCGGGAGCGGGAGTCGATCATCGGGATCAACACCTTCCTGCTGCTGCCGCTGACCTTCCTGTCCAGCGCCTTCATGGCGCCGTCCCAGATGCCCGGCTGGATGCGGCACACAGCCGACTTCAACCCGCTCAACTGGGCGATGGTGGCCGGGCGTTCGGCCATGTCCGCGGATCCCGACTGGGGTGCGGTGCTGGGCCGCGGCGGCGCGCTGCTGGCGCTGGCGGTCGCGGCCGTGTGGCTGTCGATAGGGACGTTCCGGTCGTACCAGCGCTCGGTGTGACCGACACGGGACCGGCGGCACCCGCGGGTGCCGCCGGTCTCAACGGTGCACGGCTCGACCGCCGTGCGGTCGCGTGGCCTCGCGGTCTCAGGCGGCGGCCCTGCCGCCCTCCTGCTCCGCCTCGATACGGGCGTTCCAGTCGCGCTTGGAGGCCTGCCAGCCGTCCTCGTTGTGGCCGAGGCGCCAGTAGCCGGAGATCGACAGGTCCTCGCGCGGCATCTGGCGCTCGACGCGCAGCAGCGCCCGCAGGTCCTTCACGAAGCTCGCCTCGCCGTGGACGAAGGCGTGTGCCCGGCCCTCCGGGAACTCCATCCCCCGTACGGCCGCGACCAGGGCCTCGCCCACGGGCCGGGCGCCCCGGTGCAGCCAGACCACCTCCACATCGGAGTCGATCTTCTGCTCCTCCTCGGGGCCGGAGATCTCGATGAAGGCGAAGGCCTTCGCCCCGGCGGGCAGGGACTCCAGGGAGCGGGCGATCGCGGGCAGCGCGCTCTCGTCGCCGGCGAGCAGATGCCAGTCGGCCTCCGCGGCCGGGGCGTAGGCGCCGCCGGGACCCATGAAACGCACGGTCTCGCCGGGCTGGACACGGCACGCCCAGGGTCCGGCCAGGCCCTCGTCGCCGTGCACGACGAAGTCCAGGCTCAGCTCGCGGTGTTCGGCGTCCCAGGAACGCACCGTGTAGGTCCGGGTCACCGGCCAGTGCTCGCGTGGGAACTCGGCGCGGATCCGCTCCACGTCGAAGGGCTCCGGATAGGTGACGCCTTCCGGCCCGAAAAGAAGTTTCACGTAATGATCGGTGCAGGTGTCCGCGGCGAAGCCGGCCAGTCCGCCGCCGCCGAGAACGACGCGCTGCATATGCGGGGTCAGCCGTTCGGTGCGCACCACCTGGGCGGAATGGGGCTTACGCGGCTTACGTCCCGGGCGCTCTGCCATGACCGACCTCCCTGCTCCACTGGTTAGGTTTACCTAAGTTAGCATCTCCTTCGTAGTTAACACCTCTTCCATGAACACTTGATGAGCGGGTTTTGCCAGAACAATTCTCTGACACTCACCCGCCGAGTGTCAGCAGCAGCCGGTGCAGCGAGCCGCCCAGCCCCCAGCGAGCCGACAACGCGTCCAGCCGGGCGGGATCGCGCGGGGCCTTCGGCAGGACGGTGTCGACGTCCGGCAGCGGCACGTCCCCGGCGACCCGGACCACCGTCGGCGCCACGGCCACATAGGGCCGGGCCTCGTCCAGCCGCTTGCGCTGCGACGGTGTGAGCCTGGCCTTCGGGTCGTCGACGGCGGCCATGATCCCGGCCAGATCGCCGAACTCGGCGAGCAGCTTGGCGGCCGTCTTCTCGCCGATGCCCGGCACCCCCGGCAGGCCGTCGCTCGGGTCGCCGCGCAGCAGCGCCAGATCCGCGTACCCGGCGCCGTCCACCCCGTACTTCTCGCGCAGCCACGCCTCGTCCGTCATCTGCAGCGTGCCGACCCCCTTGAGCGGGTACAGCACCCGCACCCCGCGCCCGTCGTCCACCAGCTGGTAGAGGTCACGGTCGCCGGTGACGATGTCGACCGGGCCGTCGGCGCGTGCGGTGAACGTGCCGATCACGTCGTCCGCCTCGTAGCCCGCGACACCGACCCGGGCGATGCCGAGCGCGTCCAGCACCTCCTCGATGACCGGCACCTGCGGGGAGAGGGTGTCCGGCACCTCCTCCTGGTCCGGTCCCGTCGCGCGCTCCTCGGCGACCCGGTGGGCCTTGTAGGAGGGGATGAGGTCGACCCGCCACTGCGGCCGCCAGTCGGCGTCCATGCAGGCCACCAGCCGGTCCGGACGGTGGTCCTTGACCAGCCGGTCGATGAAGTCCAGCAGCCCGCGCACGGCGTTCACCGGCGTGCCGTCCGGAGCCTTCACGGAGTCCGGGACGCCGAAGTAGGCGCGGAAGTACAGCGAGGCGGTGTCGAGAAGCATCAGTCGTGCGGTCACGCCTCGCATCATGCCGTACGGCACCGACAGCGACGGGGCGCTCCGCGGCCGTACGGCACGGACGGTCACGGGGTCCCCGTGCCGGGGTACGGCTTGTGGAGACCTCGTGACCTGGCCCACTGCTGCGTTTGACCTGCGTGGACCCGGGCAGGCGCGGCTTCTGTCCCATGTCCCCGAGGCGCCGGGGCCTGCGTTTCCAAGGCTTGGTGCCCCCGAGAGAGGTTCGCGTGTCACCCAGGCTAGAGACCGAGCACCTGTACAAAGTCTTCGGCAGACGACCGGATACCGCCGTGGAACGGCTCCGCCACGGAGCCGGCCGGGAGGAGCTGCGGGCCGACGGCGCCACCGCCGCCGTGATCGACGCCTCCTTCCGGGTCGACCCCGGCGAGATCTTCGTCGTGATGGGCCTGTCCGGCTCCGGCAAGTCCACCCTGCTGCGCATGCTCAACGGCCTGCTGGAACCGACCGCGGGACAGGTCCGCTTCGACGGCCAGGACCTCACCGCGCTCACCGACCGCGAACTGCGCGAACTGCGCTCGAAGAAGATCAGCATGGTCTTCCAGCACTTCGCGCTCTTCCCGCACCGCAGCGTCCGCGACAACGCCGCCTACGGCCTGGCCGTGCAGGGCGTGCCCCGCGCCGAGCGCGCTCGCCGCGCCGACGAGGCGCTCGCCCTGTGCGGACTGGCCGGCTGGGAGGACTCCTGGCCCGACGAGCTGTCCGGCGGCATGCAGCAGCGCGTCGGCCTGGCCCGCGCCCTGGCCACCGACGCCGATCTGCTCCTCATGGACGAGTCGTTCAGCGCCCTGGACCCGCTGATCCGCCGCGACATGCAGGACCAGCTGCTGGAACTGCAGAAGACGCTGAAGAAGACGATCGTCTTCATCACCCACGACCTCAACGAGGCCATGCGCCTGGGCGACCGCATCGCCGTGATGCGCGACGGGCGCATCGTCCAGACCGGCACCGCCGAGGACATCCTGCTGCGCCCCGCCGACGACTACGTCGCCTCCTTCACCCAGGACGTCGACCGCTCCAGGGTGCTGACCGCCGCCGCCGTCATGGACACCGACGTGACCGGCGACGAGGCGAACTGCGGCTGCGCCACCGCGACCCCGGACACCCCGTTCACCGAACTGTGCGCGCTCAGCGCCCGGTTGGCCCACCCGGTCGCCGTCCTGGACCGGGACAACGCTGTCGTGGGCGTCGTACCGCGAGCGCGTCTGGTCGGGTTCCTCGCGGAGGACATGGGCGAACCCGTCGTCTGCGACGGCGGAGAGAAGGTGACCGCCCGTGCCTAGGCTGCATCTCGGCGACTGGGTCGACTCCGGTGTGAACTGGCTGGTCGCGCACATGTCCTGGCTCTTCGACGCGATCCGCGCGGTCGTCGAGGGCATGTACGACGGCATCGATGGCGTCCTCACCGCCCCCGCACCCCTGCTGCTGGCAGGCATCTTCGCGGTCCTGGCCTGGTGGCTGCGCGGACTGACCGCGGGCGTCCTGGCCTTCGCCGGCTTCGCCCTGGTGGACTCCCTCGACCTGTGGGACCGCGCGATGTCCACCCTGGCGCTGGTCCTGGTCGCCACGGTGATCGCGCTGGTCATCTCGGTGCCGCTGGGCATCTGGGCGGCCCGCTCCCGGGCGGTCAGCGCCACCGTACGACCGGTCCTGGACCTGCTGCAGACCATGCCGTCGATGGTCCTGCTCATCCCGGCGATCCTCTTCTTCGGCCTGGGCACCGCCGCCGGCGTGATCGCCACCCTGATCTTCGCGCTCGCCCCCGGCGTCCGCATGACCGAGCTGGGCATCCGCCAGGTGGACGCCGAACTGGTCGAGGCCGCCGAGGCGTTCGGCACCACACCCCGCGACACCCTGCTGCGGGTCCAGCTGCCGCTCGCGCTGCCGACCATCATGGCCGGCGTCAACCAGGTGATCATGCTGGGCCTGTCGATGGTCGTCATCGCCGGCATGGTCGGCACCGGCGGCCTCGGCGGCGCCGTCAACGAGGCCATCGGCCAGCTCGACATCGGCTTCGGCTTCGAGGCGGGCGTCGGCATCGTCGTCCTCGCCATCTACCTCGACCGCATGACCAGCGCGCTCGGCACCCAGCTGTCCCCGCTGGGCCGCCGCGCCGCCGCCAAGGTCCGCCCCACCCCCTGGACCTACCGCCCCCGCCCGGCGGTCGCCGTCGTCGGTGTGGTCGTCCTCGCCCTGGTCGCGAGCGGTCTGGGCATCTTCGGCTCCTCGTCCGACAGCACCCGGGCCTCCGCCACGAACATCGGCCAGGGCAAGGAGATCAAGATCGGCTACATCCCCTGGGACGAGGGCATCGCCTCCACCTTCCTGTGGAAGGAACTCCTGGAGGAGCGCGGATACAAGGTCACCACCAGCCAGTACGCGGCCGGCCCCCTCTACACCGGCCTCGCCACCGGCCAGCTGGACTTCGAGACCGACTCCTGGCTGCCCACCACGCACGCCGAGTACTGGAAGAAGTACGGCAAGCAGCTCGACGACCTCGGCTCGTGGTACGGCCCCACCTCCCTGGAGCTGACCGTCCCCTCCTACGTGAAGGACGTGAACTCCCTGGCCGACCTGAAGAACCACGCCTCGGAGTTCGGCGGGAAGGTCGTCGGCATCGAGCCCAGCGCCGGCATGATGGGCCTGCTCAAGTCCAAGGTCCTCAAGGCGTACGGCCTCGACGGCAGCTACCAGGTCGTCGACGGCTCCACGCCCGCCATGCTCGCCGAGCTCAAGCGGGCCTACGCCAAGCAGCAGCCGATCCTGGTCACCCTGTGGTCCCCGCACTGGGCCTACAGCGACTACCACCTCAAGAAGCTGAAGGACCCCCAGGGCGCCTGGGGTTCCGGTGACGGCGTGCACACCCTGTCCCGCAAGGGATTCGCCGGGGACAACCCCGAGATCGGCAAGTGGCTCAAGGACTTCTCGATGACGGAGCAACAGCTCACCGGCCTGGAGGCCGGGATCCAGAAGGCCGGCCAGGGCAAGGAACAGGACGCGGTGCGGGCCTGGCTGAAGCGCAACCCGGGACTCGTCGACCAGTGGGCGCCGATCCCTAAGTGAGCGAGAGGGAGGGGGCCGTTCCAAGCCGCACCGTCCGTGTGGCGAAGCCCACCTCCTTCGGGCTGCTTCGGGCGGGGCCGGGGACCGTACTCTGACGCCCCGGTCCCGCCCGTTCCTGTGAGCAGCCCGTGATCCGCCGGCTTCTGCCTCTCCTGCTGTTGCTGACGGCCGCCGTGGCCGTGCCGCAGCTCTCCGAGGCGAACCCGGACCCGGCGTCGGTCGCCACCGCCCGGTTCGAGGCGCTCGCCGGGGACGTGACACGGGCGGACGGCGCGGTCTTCGACGCCCGGGACGACACCGGCCGGACCATGGACACCGCCGACATCACCCCGATACCCGGGGCGTACGGCGGCTACCTCGCCGTCTACCACACCACCCTCGCCGACGGCCGCTTCCACACGGCCGTCGCCACCTCCACCGACCTGCGCACCTGGACCCGCCGCCACGACTTCGGGCCGGGCACCAGCCAGCCCTCCCTGCACGCCGACGGCACCGGCGGATGGGTCCTCGCCTACGAAAAGGATCCGGCCAACCACATAGCGCTACGGCACTACCCAAGCCTCACCACGCTGCTGACCGGAACGGCCGACCGCGCGTTCGACGCGCCGCGCACCCTGTCCCGCTGTGCCGAGGGCACTCCGGACATCACCGCGGTCCACGGCGACACCGTGGAACTGACCGGCCACTACCGCGCAGACTGTGCCACCGACCGCCAACTCCGGGCCACGCTAAGGGACTTCACCGTCTGGCGGGCCCGCCCGGATCAGCGTCTCGACCTGGCTCTCCTGGCCTGGGGCACCGCCGGGAACATCGGGGACCGCTCACGCATTGAACTGGTGGGGCGCTCCCTCGTCCTGATCGAGGGCCAGCGCCTGCGCGACGACTTCGGCAGCTGGTCGGTCTACGCCTACGACCCCGCTTCCGGGCGGGCCGACCGGCTCGGCCTGCGCACCCCCGGCGGCAGCCGCGCCTTCGCCAATCCGTCGGCCACGCTGCTCACCGACCCCGACGGCCGTCCGGCCCTCCTGGTCAGCGTCTTCGTCCCGAAGGAGGGGTCCGCGCCCGGCGAGTCCGGCGAGCTCGTCTACTGGCGCGAACTGTGAGGGTCGCGCTCACCCGACGTGACGGGGATGTGACGCCCGCCTGAAACGGTTTGCCGAACATGCGTAGGGTGCAGAGAACCCAACAGAGGGGCCCGGCCGAAGCGGGGCACCCGGAAGACAGGAACGACGAGCGAAGGAGGGAGCCGGAGCGATGGGCGACCACAAAGACCAGCAGCCCGTGCGGGTGGGCGCGGCAGTCCGGCGGCGCCGCCGCGCGCTGGAGCTCACCCTCGCCGCCGTGGCCGAACGCAGCGGCCTGTCGGTGCCCTTCCTGAGCCAGATCGAGAACGACAGGGCCCGGCCCAGCCGCACCTCCCTGGAGAAGCTCGCCGACGCCCTGCGCACCACGGCCGTCGAACTCCTCGCCGCCGCCGACCCGGCGTGCAGCGTGGACGTCGTACGCGCCGACGCCACCGAGCCGGACTTCGCCCGCAAGGTGCGCTCCCTGGTGCGCGGCCACCATCAACTGCACGCCTCGGAGTTCACCGGCGACCACGACGCCGGCCGCGAATTCCAGCACCGCAACGACGAGTTGATGTACGTCGCCGACGGCGCGGTGGAGATCGAGGCCGAGGGCCGCGCCTACCGCCTCGGCCGCGGCGACACCCTCTACCTCACCGGCGGGGTCCGGCACCGCTGGCGGGCGACGGTCCCGGACACCAGGGTGATCGTGGTCGCGGTGGCGGAACACATCGAGGCGGTCCAGGACCGCCCCCGCTGATGCGCGTGGTCTCCCTGGTCCCCTCGCTCACCGAGGCGGTCGCGGAAACGCTCCCCGAAGTCCTCGTCGGTGCCACCGACTGGTGCACCCATCCGGCCGACCTCGACGTCACCCGTGTCGGCGGTACCAAGAACCCCGGGCTCGACCGGATCCTTGCCCTCGCCCCCGACCTGGTGATCGCTAACGAGGAGGAGAACCGCGCTCCCGACCTCGACGCCCTGCGGACGGCCGGCGTGGAGGTGCTGGTCACGGAGGTACGGGAGGTACCGCAGGCCTTCGGGGAGCTGGCCCGAGTGCTGACCGCGTGCGGGGCGCGTACCCGCCCGCGCTGGCTGGACGAGGCCGAGGAGGCCTGGTCGGCGCCGGTGCCCGAGCCTCGCAGGACCGCGGTCGTCCCGATCTGGCGGCGGCCGTGGATGATCCTCGGCAGGGACACCTTCGCGGGGGACGTCCTCAAGCGGCTCGGGATCGAGAATCTGTACGCCGCCCACCCCGAGCGTTACCCCCGCGTCCCGGTCGGGGAACTGAACGACGCGCGGCCCGACCTGGTCGTCCTCCCGGACGAGCCCTACCGCTTCACCGCGGGCGACGGCCCGGAGGCCTTCCCCGGCCTGCCCTGCGCGCTGGTCAGCGGACGGCACCTGACGTGGTACGGCCCGTCACTGACCGAGGCGCCACGGCTGCTGGACGGGGCCCTGCGAGCAGTTCGCCGCTGAGCAGCCCGCGTACGGTGCCGGCGGCGGCCGCGAGCCAGCCGGCGACGAGGAGGGCGTACAGACCCACCGCCAGCCAGTCGTACACCGCGAGCCCGGTGTGCCGGCCCAGCGCGGCGGCGCCCGTGACGCACGTCCCCACCGGGAAGGTGAAGGCCCACCACGTCATGGTGAACCGCATCCCATGCCGCCGCGCCCGCACCACATGCGCGACCGCCAGCGCCAGCCACAGCAGCGCGAACCCCATGATCGGAACGCCGTAGAGCACGGCGAGGAGGCCGAAACCGGCGGCGTACGGGGCCGGTACCACCCCGGGGGCGACGTCCGCGAAGGCACCGACCGCCGTGGTGGACTGCCCGAGCGGGCCCAGCACCAGGAAGATCGTGGGGGTGAGCGCGAGGGGCAGCGGACCGCCGGTGACCAGCCGGGCGAAGACGAGCGTCAGCATCAGCAGCGTGGCCAGCAGGCTCAGCCCGAAGAGCGCGAAGCAGCCGTAGAGCAGGGTCTCGCGCGGCTGCCCGGGCGGCAGATACGGGACCAGCCGCGGTCCGAGCGCGGCCGACACCATGGGCGCGACCAGTGGCAGCAGCCACACCGGGGTGGCCTGAGCGGGCTGGACCCGGTGCCGTACGGCCAGCAGGTACGGCACGGCGACGGCGGCCGCGAGCCCCACGGCCGTACCGGCGACGAACAGCACGGCGTCCAGGGCCACGGCCGCGGGCTCGCCGATCCAGTCCCGCCCGAGGGTGAGGGCACCGCCGCCGACCGCGAGCAGGGCCATGGCGAGGCAGCCGTAGAAGGGAGCCACGGCGGGGTCGCGAAGGTGGGCGCGGGCCTGGTCGGAATGGTGGGTCCAGTGCAGGGCCCGCGCCACGAGCAGGACCACGAGTTGCAGCAGGGACAGTGCCCAGACAGCGACGAACACCTCGTGCAGGCCGTCGACGCCGAGCGCGGCGCCGCCGAGGGCGAGGGCTGCGGTGCCCATGACGGAGGCGTACCAGTTGGGGCCGAGATTCCGGACTGCGGTGACCATGAACCCACCGTCCCTCCGACGCGGGGCCGCGACCAGGGAGTCCGTGTCTATGGGGGCATAAGCTGGTCTTATGAGCAAGACGGGCGAGACGGGTGAGACGGGGGACCGGGCGGCAGGCGGCGCGCTGGCGCACCGCGTGCCGGATCTCGGTGCGCTGGAGCTGCTCCTGGCGGTGGCGCGGCTGGGCAGCCTCGGGGCGGCGGCCCGGGAGGTCGGCATCACCCAGCCGGCGGCCAGCAGCCGGATCCGCTCGATGGAACGGCAGCTGGGGGTGGCCCTCGTCGACCGCTCACCGCGCGGCTCGCGGCTCACCGACGCGGGGGCGCTGGTGACCGACTGGGCGCGGCGGGTGGTGGAGGCGGCGGAGGCCTTCGACGCGGGAGCGCAGGCGCTGCGGGACCGACGGGACTCGCGCCTGCGGGTCGCGGCGAGCATGACCATCGCCGAGTACCTCCTCCCCGGCTGGCTGCTCGCGCTGCGCGCGCAGCGCCCCGACACGGCGGTGTCCCTGCTCGCGGGCAACTCGGCGGCGGTGGCCGAACGGCTGCTCGCGGACGAGGCGGACCTGGGCTTCGTGGAGGGGCTGACCGTTCCGCAGGGCCTGGACTCGACGGTGATAGCCCACGACCGCCTGATCGTGGTGACGGCCCCCGCGCACCCGTGGGCCCGCCGCCGGCGCCCGCTGGCGGCCGAGGAGCTGGCGACGACCCCCCTGATCCTGCGCGAACGCGGCTCCGGCACCCGCCAGGTCCTCGACGCGGCGCTGGGCGGTCTGGCCCGCCCGCTGATCGAGCTGTCGTCGACGACGGCGGTGAAGGCGTCGGCGGTCAGCGGCGCGGGCCCGGCCGTCCTGAGCGAACTGGCGGTGGGCGAGGAACTGGCGATGCGGCGGCTGGTGAGCATCCCGGTGGAGGGCATCGCGCTACGGCGCGACCTGCGAGCGGTCTGGCCGACGGGCCACCGCCCGACCGGCCCGGCCCGCGAACTGCTTTCCCTGACCCGGGGGTGAGGGACCTCCGCGCACCCACCACCCGACTCGGTTAGGTGAAGAGGAGCGGGTCTGGAAACACGGGCGACGCGGCGCCGGCCCGGGTCAGGTCGCGGCGGTGATCAGTGCCCGCATCACGCGCAGGTCCTCGCCCATCTCCGGATGCCACTGCACGCCGAGGACCCAGCCGCGCTCGGCGGGGAGCTCGATCGCCTCGATCGTTCCGTCGGCGGCGTGGGCCGAGGCCAGCAGGCCGTCGCCGAGACGGTCCACCGCCTGGTGGTGGAAGGTGGGGACGGCCGTCTCCTCCGGGACGGTGTCGGCGTACCGCGTGCCGGGAACGGGCTTCACCTCGTGGCTGCCGAAGACGCCCGGCGCCTCCGCGTGGCCGTCTATGTGCTGGACGAGGGTGCCGCCGAGGGCGACGTTCAGGAGCTGCATGCCCCGGCAGATCCCGAGCAGCGGGGTGCCCGCCGTCAGTGCCGCGTCGATCAGGGACAGCTCCCAGGCGTCCCGGGCGCGGGCGGGGCGGCCGGTGCGGGGGCCGGGTTCGGCGCCGTAGCGGACCGGCTCCACGTCCGGGCCGCCCGCGATCACCAGGCCGTCCAGGCGGGCCACCGTCGCCGCCGCGTGCCCCGGGTCGTCCGGTGGCAGCAGCGCGGCCAGGCCGCCCGCCCGCTGGACCAGCCGTGGGTAGCCGGCCGGCAGCAGGGCCGCCTCCAGCTCCCAGACGCCCCAGCGCGTCCCGGCCTCCAGATATGTGCTCACGCCGATCAGCGGCCGTCCGGCCATGGCCCCTCCCTCAAAGGTGTGCTTCCAAAGGTGTGCGTCCACACCTTTATGGCACGGCGACCGGCCGTTACGCCAGAAAGCCCCGGAGCAGAGCGGCCGTCCCCGCGCAGTGCTCCCGCATCATCTCCCGGGCGCCGTCCGCGTCCCCGTCCAGGACCGCCTCCACCAGGGCGATGTGCTGGCGCTGCGAGTGCTCCAGGTTGCGGACCAGGAGCGGGATGCAGTCGAGCAGGTCGTTGACGGTCGCCCGTACGGCCGCGTACTGGGCGGTCAGGGACGGCGAGCCGCACAGTTCGGCGATCGTGAGGTGGAGCAGGGTGTCCAGGCGGCGGTAGTCCGTGAGCGGTGCCTCGTGGGTGCGGGCCAGGGCGTCGCGCAGACGGTCCGCCTGGTCGTCCGACAGCCCGTGTGCCGCGCACAGCCCGGCCGCGCCCACCTCGAGGACCTCGCGGAAGCGCAGCACGTCCTCGATGTCGACCTCGGCGATCCGGCGCCGCAGCTCGTCCTCGCCGCCCGCGTCGGTGCGCGGCAGCACGAACGTGCCGCCGTACCGCCCGCGCCGGGACTCCACCAGACCCTGGTCCTGGAGCACCTTCAGTACCTCGCGCAGCGTCACCCGGCTTATCCCCAGCCGCTCCGCCAGCTCCCGCTCGGCGGGCAGCCGCTCGCCGCCCGGGACCAGGCCCAGCCGGACGACCTGGAGGATCTGCTCCAGCGCCTCCTCGAAGCCGTTGCCCGCCCGTACCGGTCGCAGCACCGGCGTCAACGGGTCGTCGAGGGCGCCGTCCGCATCCAGCGACATATGGCCGTACCCCCTTCCCAAGCAATGGTTCTCAGCAATACCTTAGAGCTCCCGGCCCGGCCGCAGCAGCGCGATGAAGCCCAAGGAGTCCTCCCGTGGCAGACCGCACACCCCCGCTCAGCGTCGAGGAACTGCACACCCTCGTCGCGAGCGGTGAGATCGACACTGTCGTCCTGGCCTTCCCCGACATGCAAGGGCGCCTGCAGGGAAAGCGGTTCGCCGCCCGCTTCTTCCTCGACGAGGTCCTGCGCCACGGCACCGAGGGCTGCAACTACCTGCTCGCCGTCGACACCGAGATGAACACGGTCGAGGGCTACGCCATGTCCTCCTGGGACCGCGGCTACGGCGACTTCGCCATGCACCCCGACCTCGCCACCCTCCGCCGGGTGCCCTGGAACGCGGGCACCGCCATGCTCATCGCCGACCTCGCCTGGAACGACGGTTCCCCGGTCGTCGCCGCGCCCCGGCAGATCCTCCGCCGCCAGCTGGAGCGCCTCGCCGAACTCGGCTACACCGCACAGGTCGGTACGGAGCTGGAGTTCATCGTGTTCAAGGACACGTACGAGGCCGCCTGGGACGCCAACTACCGCGGGCTGACCCCGGCCAACCAGTACAACATCGACTACTCGGTGCTGGGGACCGGACGGATCGAGCCGCTGCTGCGCCGGATCCGCAACGAGATGGCCGCCGCCGGCCTCACCGTCGAGTCCGCCAAGGGCGAGTGCAACCCGGGCCAGCACGAGATCGCGTTCCGCTACGACGAGGCCCTGGTCACCTGCGACCAGCACGCCGTCTACAAGACCGGCGCCAAGGAGATCGCCGCCCAGGAGGGCGTCTCCCTCACCTTCATGGCCAAGTACAACGAGCGGGAGGGCAACTCCTGCCACATCCACCTGTCGTTGACGGACGCGGACGGCGCAGGCGTCTTCGCCGCCCAGGACGGCATGTCCGAGGTCATGCGGCACTTCCTCGCCGGACAGCTCGCCGCCCTCCGTGACTTCTCGCTCCTCTACGCGCCCAACATCAACAGCTACAAGCGGTTCCAGCCGGGCTCCTTCGCCCCGACCGCGGTCGCCTGGGGCCACGACAACCGCACCTGCTCGCTGAGAGTCGTCGGCCACGGCCGCTCACTGCGCTTCGAGAACCGGCTGCCCGGCGGCGACGTCAACCCGCACCTCGCCGTCGCCGGACTGGTCGCGGCCGGGCTGTACGGCATCGAGCAGAAGCTCGAACTCCCCGAACCCTGCCCCGGCAACGCCTACACCGCCGACTTCGCGCACGTCCCGACCACGCTCCGGGAGGCCGCCGAGCTCTGGGAGAACAGCCCCATCGCCCGGGCCGCCTTCGGCGACGAGGTCGTCGCGCACTACCGCAACATGGCCCGCGTCGAGCTGGCCGCCTTCGACGCCGCGGTGACCGACTGGGAGCTGCGCCGCTCCTTCGAACGCATGTGAGGCACCACTTGTCACACCAGTACGAACTCGACGTCCTCAACCCGGCCACGGAGGAGGTGATCGCGACCGTCCCGGGGGCCGTGGAGCAGGACGTGGACACCGCCGTACGACGGGCCGCCGAGGCCCAGCGGCGGTGGGCCGCGCTCGCGCCCGCCGACCGGGCCCGGCTGCTGCGCCGGTTCGCCGTCGTCGTCGACGACCACCGTGAGGAGCTCGCCCGGCTGGAGGTCCGCGAAGCCGGGCACACCGTCGGCAACGCCCGCTGGGAGGCGGGCAACGTCCGGGACCTGCTCGACTACGCGGCCGGCGGAGTGGAGCGGCTGACCGGGCGCCAGATCCCGGTCCCCGGCGGCCTCGACATCACCCTCCTCGAACCCCTCGGGGTCGTCGGCGTGATCGCCCCCTGGAACTTCCCCATGCCGATCGCGGCCTGGGGGACCGCCCCCGCCCTCGCGGCTGGCAACGCGGTGCTCCTGAAACCCGCCGAGACCACCCCCCTCACCGCGCTCCGCCTCGCCGAACTCGCCCTGGCGGCTGGGCTGCCCGAGCACCTCTTCCAGGTGCTGCCCGGCCGGGGCGACATCGCGGGCGAGGCCCTGGTCCGCCACCCCGGCGTCGCCAAGATCGTGTTCACCGGCTCCACCCGCGTCGGCAAGCGCATCATGGCGCTCTGCGCCGACCAGGTGAAGCGCGTGACCCTCGAACTCGGCGGCAAGAGCCCCAACATCGTCTTCGCCGACGCCGACATCGAGGCCGCCGCGGCCGCCGCCCCCATGTCCTTCCTGGACAACTCCGGGCAGGACTGCTGCGCCCGCACCCGCATCCTCGTCCAACGGCAGGTCCACGACCGTTTCCTGGAACTCCTCGCCCCCGCGATCGAGTCCGTCACCGTCGGCGACCCGGCCGACGAGAAGACCGACATGGGCCCGCTGATCTCCAGGTCCCAGCTGGACCGCGTCCGTTCCTACGTCGACACCGACGCGCCCGGCATCCGGGGCAAGGCCCCCGAGGGCCCCGGCTTCTGGTTCCCGCCGACCGTCCTGACCGGCGTCGACCCGCACGCGCGCGTGGCCGTCGAGGAGGTCTTCGGACCCGTCGCCGCCGTCATCCCCTTCGACGACGAGGCCGACGCGATCCGCATCGCCAACGACACCGACTACGGCCTCTCCGGCTCCCTCTGGACCCGTGACGTCGGCCGCGCACTGCGCGTCTCCCAGGCCGTCAAGGCCGGCAACCTGTCCGTCAACTCCCACTCCAGCGTCCGTTACTGGACCCCCTTCGGCGGCTACAAGCAGTCGGGGATCGGCCGCGAGCTCGGCCCGGACGCGCTCACCGCCTTCACCGAGACCAAGAACGTCTTCATCAGCACGGAGGGCCCCGCACAGTGACCGCTGAGACCCCTGACATCGTCTGCCGCCGACTTGTCGGCCGCACCGCCGTCATCACCGGAGCCGGCAGCGGCATCGGCCTCGCCACCGTACGGCGGCTCGCCTCCGAGGGCGCGCACGTCGTCTGCGGCGACGTCGACGACACCCGCGGCAAGGCCGCCGCCGAGGAGGTCGGCGGACTCTTCGTGAAGGTCGACGTCACCGACGCCGAACAGGTCGAGGCCCTCTTCAAGACGGCCTTCGACACCTACGGCAGCGTCGACATCGCCTTCAACAACGCCGGCATCTCGCCGCCCGACGACGACTCCATCCTGGAGACCGGCCTGGAGGCCTGGAAGCGCGTCCAGGAGGTCAACCTCACCTCCGTCTACCTGTGCTGCAAGGCCGCCATCCCCTACATGCGGCGCCAGGGCAAGGGCTCCATCATCAACACCGCGTCCTTCGTGGCGCGGATGGGCGCGGCGACCTCACAGATCTCGTACACCGCGTCCAAGGGGGGAGTTCTGGCCATGTCCCGCGAACTGGGCGTCCAGTTCGCCCGCGAGGGCATCCGCGTCAACGCCCTCTGCCCGGGACCGGTCAACACCCCGCTTCTGCAGGAGCTGTTCGCCAAGGACCCCGAGCGGGCCGCCCGCCGCCTCGTCCACATCCCGCTGGGCCGGTTCGCCGAGGCCGAGGAGATCGCCGCCGCCGTCGCCTTCCTGGCCAGCGACGACTCCTCGTTCGTCAACGCCAGCGACTTCCTGGTGGACGGCGGGATCTCCGGGGCGTACGTCACACCCCTGTAGGAGCCGCCTCAACTCCCGCTCTACAGTGCGGGAGTGAGCATGACGCCGCCGCCCGGCTGGTACTCCGACCCACAGGCCCCGCACCTGGAGCGCTGGTGGGACGGCAGAACCTGGACCGCGCACCGGCGCACCCCGTCCGGCCTCCCCGCGCCGCCGACCCCGACGGCGGCCGGGGCGTCCGGACGCGCCAAGGCGGTCGCGCTGATATCCGCCGGGGCGGTCCTGGCGACGGCGATCGTCGGCGGCGCCACCGTGCTCCGCACCGACGGGCTGCACGCCGGCACGGACACCGCGATCAACACCGCCCCCACCGGCCCGCCGCCCCCGCCCCTGGTCGTCGACCAGCTCAACGGCATCACCCTGCCGGTCCCGACCGGCTGGACCAGCCCCTCGTACCTCGCCCAGGACGACGTCGTGATGACCACCGACGGCACCTACGACTGCCCGGCCGACACCGGCCGGTGCCGGCACGGCGAGGTCATCAGCCGTACGGCGGGCAGCGCCGACGGCAGCTCCGCGCGGACCGTCGCCGAACGGGACGTACCGGACGCGGCGGAGACGGCCTACGGCCACGATTCCGGCGGCCGGCGGCCCTTCGGCGGCATCCGGTCCCACCAGGTCGTCAAGGCCGGGCGGGTCGCGGTCGCCGGCGGCGACGGATACCTGGTGCGCTGGCGGGTCAGGACGGCCGAGGGACCCGGCGGCTACGTCCAGTCCCTCGCCTTCCCCTCCCGCACCGGCATCCCGGCCCCGGTCGTCGTCCGGTTCGTCTTCGACGCCGGCCCGGACGGACCACCGCTGTCCGACATGGACGAGATCACCAGCGGCATCCGTCCGGTGGACCGGAAGCCGGAGGGTTAGAGGAAGGTGTGACCTTCCCCGCGGTACGTCGGCACCGTCGCCGTCACCCGGTCGCCCTCGACCAGCTGCAGCTCCGCGAACCGCTCGCACAGCTCGCCCGCCTTGGCGTGCCGGAACCACACCTTGTCGCCGATCAGCAGGTCGTCCGCCGCGGAGCCGAGCAGCGGGGTCTGCACCTCGCCGGGGCCCTCCTGAGGGTCGTACGACAGCCCCTGCGGGAGGTACGGCACCGGCAGCCGGTCGGGGCCCGCGGCGCCCGAGGCCGGGTAGCCGCCGCCGAGGACGGTGACGACCCCGACACCGGGCCGCCGGACCACCGGCATGGCGAACAGGGCGGCCGGCCGGCCGGTGAACGACGTGTAGTTGTCGAAGAGCCGGGGCACGTACAGGCCCGACCCGGCCGCTATCTCGGTGACCGCGTCCTCCGCCGCCGTGGTCTGCACACTGCCCGTGCCGCCGCCGTTGACGAACTCCAGGTCCGGCGTCACCGCCCGGACCGCCCGCACCACCGCGGCGCGCCGCTCGGCCAGCTCACGGCGGGCGGTGGCCTGCATCAGCCGGACCGCTCGGGAGCGCAGCGGCCGGCCGGCGACACGGTCCCCGACCCCGGCGATGTGCCCCTCGTACGCCATGATCCCGACCAGCTTGAAGCCCGGCCGCCCGGCCACGGTCCGCGCCAGGTCGGCGAGCTGGGCGGGGGAGTACAGCGGCGAACGCCGGGCCCCGACCCGCACCCGGCCCCCGAGCAGCTTCAGCGAGGTGTCCAACTCCAGGCAGACCCGCACCACTTCGTTCCCGCCGGCGCGGGCCGTGTCGATCAGGTCGAGGTGTGAGGGGTCGTCGATCATCACCGTCACGGCGGCGGCCAGCTTGGGGTCGGCGGCCAGCTCGGCGAACCGGGCCCGGTCGGCGGACGGATAGGCCAGCAGGATGTCCTCGAACCCCGAGCGCGCGAGCCACAGCGACTCCGCGAGCGTGAAGGACATGATCCCGGCGAAACCGTCCTTCGCGAGGACCCGTTCCAGCAGGTGCCGGCAGCGTACGGACTTGCTCGCGACCCGTACCGGCTTGCCGCCGGCCCGGCGCACGAGATCGTCCGCGTTGGCGTCGAAGGCCTCCAGATCGACGATCGCGAGAGGGGCGTCCAGATGGGCGGTGGCCCGGTCGTAACGGGCCCGGTCGGCGGCGCGCGCAGTCATGAACGCAGCCTGCCAGACAGGATTACCGCAGGGTAGGGGGACGATACGGGCAGATACCCCGCGGTCGTGGACTGGTTCCCGTTCGCCCTCGGACAACCCGTAGAGTGACGCGCACGTACGGCGGAACGACCCCGGCCGCCTGACCCGCGCCGGGATGCGGATCCGCGCGTGCGGGTATGCGTGCCCGGGGGCGGACGTCTTTCGCGCCGGGGAGCACGCCGGCCCGTACGCGGAGTTGGCCCGGGCACGAGGAAACGGGGGGCGCATGAGCACGGAAGCGCGGCACGCCCCGATCCCGCGACGCCCTTCGCCCGATCCCGCGCCGACCGCCGACGGCGGGGCCGACGGGGCGGCCGGCCAGGATGCGGCGCCGGGTACCGCCGACGCGAACGGCCGGACCGGCGGCCCGGGGTTCTTCGACCGGCCGAACCGAGTGAACTGGTCGCACGGGTCCGACGTATCCACTGGTAGGGCCGACACCACCGGGCAGGACCAGCTGCCGGGACGGCCCGGCGTGCAGCAGAGTCGTGAGGACCGGACGAGTCGGGGCGGTGCGGTGGCGCAGGGCGAGCAGGGTGCGGGGGACAGGACGGGCGCCCGCCCGACGTCCGCCGAACGCATCACACGCCCCCGCTACCCCGACCTCCGCCCCCCGCAGAGCCCGCCCACCGCGCCCCCACCCCCCGCCTCGGCCCGCTTCCCGGACACCCCACCCACCACCTCCCCCCGGGAAACCGCCCGCACCACACCGCCCGCCACCCCCGCCGGACAGACCGGCCGGCCCGCCACCCCCGCCGGACAGACCGGCCGGCCCGCGTCCCCCGGCCGGGAGACCGGCGGCGTCACACCGACCGCGGCTTCCGGGTGGGAGGGCGGTCGCTCCGGGCCGTCCGTGTCGGCCGGTCGTGAGGACCGCCGGCCCGAATCGTTCGTGTCTCCGGGGCGGGAGGGCGGCGGCGT
This sequence comes from Streptomyces sp. NPDC058683, assembly GCF_042716195.1. Lineage (NCBI taxonomy): Bacteria > Bacillati > Actinomycetota > Actinomycetes > Kitasatosporales > Streptomycetaceae > Streptomyces > Streptomyces sp. NPDC058683. The sequence continues at coordinate 95,685 of NZ_JBHXSK010000015.1, read as the reverse complement.
CACACCGTCCGGTGCCTCCGGGTGGGAGAGCGGCCGGAGTGTGCCGCCCGTGTTTCCGGGCCCGGGGGTCCGCCGGACCGAATCGTCGGTGACGCCCGGAGAGGATCGCCGCAACGAACGGCCGGCGTCTCCCGCAAGGGAGGGCGGTCGCGGTGCGCAGTCCCGGCCGCCGTACGGGCCCGGGCTGTCGGAGCGGCGTCCCGAGTCCGCCGCGGAGTCGACCGCCTCGCTTCGCCCTGTCCGTGCCGCGGAGGAACCGGAGGTGTCGTCGGACGGGCGGACCGGTGCCGCCGGGTCGGCGGCCGCCGGCGAGACGGTCCGGGGCTCCTCCGGCGTGCCGGGGGCCAGGCGGCCCGAGCGGGCGCGCAGTGACTACCCGGCCTCCTTCGGTGCGCCGGAGTCGGGGACCGCCTGGAGCCCGCACATGCGGACGTTCCCGATGCCGACGGCCCCGCCGCGCCCCGCGACGCCTCCGACGGCGGCCCCGCCGCCCCGCCCGGCGAAGCCCCCCAAGCCGGCCACCCCGCCGCTCCCGCCCCGGCCCACGGCACCCCCGGACCCCGGCGTGGCCCCGCCGTCCCATGACACCGCCTCCTCGCCGCAGGGCCCCGGCCCGTTGCCGGACCCCGCGATGTCCTGGACCGCCGCCGCGGGAACTCCCGGCAGCAACCGGCCCGTTGTCACGTTCGGCGAGCCCGAAGGGTACGACGAGCGGGGCTGGGGGCGGTCGTTGGTCAGTCGGGTGGCGCCCCGTACCGCCGCTGCCGCCGCCTGCATGGTGCTCGGCCTGGGCCTCATCGGCGGTGCGGTGACCGGAAGCTGGATCGTCGACGACGACAGCGACGTGGCAGCGGCGAGCAGCTTCAGCGCGGCCGCCGGCATCTGGCACAACGTGCCCGTCGACGAACTCTTCCCGCCCACCGTGCTGGGCACCGGCGCCGGCCCCGGCGGAGCCGACCGCGCCTGGACACGGATCGCCGTCGCCCCCGCCACCGGCTGTGCCGACGCCTTCGACCCGCTGCTGCGCAAGGCGCTCGCCCCCGTCGGCTGCCAGCGCCTGATCCGGGCCACCTACACCGACGCCACCCAGAGCTATGTGACGACCGTGGGGCTGCTGTTCACCAAGGCCGACCCGGCCGCGATGACCGCCCTCGCCAAGCGGTTCAAGGACGAGCACCTGGACCGCCGTACCGACCTGATGCCCCTCCCGTACGCCGCGAAGGGCACCGCCGCCGAGCGGTTCGGCCGACACCAGCGCGCCTCCTGGACGATCTCCGTGCTCACTGACGCCCCGGTCGTCGCCTACGCCGTCTCCGGCTGGGCCGACGGCCGTACCGTCGACACCCCGCAGTCCGCCGCCGACGCGGAGGCGTCCGGCGCCACCACGGCCGCGGCCCAGGCCGGCCTCGGCAACGAGGCCCAGGGCCTGGCCGACCGCATCGAACGGCGACTGCGGCAGACCACCGCAGGCCCGGCAACGGAGAAGCCCTCATGAAGCGCCGCGCAACCGGGGCCGCGGTGAGCCTGCTGCTGGCCGGCTCGCTCGCCCTCCTGCCGTCCACGACCGCCTACGCCGACAGCATCCGCGCCCAGCAGTGGGGCCTGTCCGCCCTGCACCTCGACGAGGCCTGGGGGACCACCAAGGGCAAGGGCGTCACCGTCGCCGTCCTGGACACCGGTGTCGAGGCCGACCACCCCGACCTGGTCGGCAACGTCCTCACCGCCAAGGACATGATCGGCTTCGGCGCCAGGCCCGGTGAGCGCACCTGGGCCCGGCACGGCACCGCCATGGCCGGCATCATCGCCGGTCACGGCCACGGGATCGGCAACGACGAGGGCGTGATGGGGGTCGCCCCGGAAGCCAAGATCCTGCCCGTCCGGGTCATCCTCGAAGACGGCGACAGCGCCCGCGGCAAGGCCCGCTCCACCCGGGGCAACGCCCTCGCCGAGGGCATCCGCTGGGCCGCCGACCACGGCGCCGACGTCATCAATCTCTCCCTCGGCGACGACTCCGACTCCGCGCACCCCGAGCCCAGCGAGGACGAGGCCATCCAGTACGCCCTGAAGAAGGACGTCGTGGTCGTCGCCTCGGCCGGCAACGGCGGCGACAAGGGTGACCACATCTCCTATCCGGCCGCCTACCCGGGCGTCATCGCCGCCACCGCGGTGGACAAGTTCGGCACCCGCGCCGCCTTCTCCACCCGCCGCTGGTACGCCACGGTCAGTGCGCCCGGCGTCGACATCGTCATCGCCGACCCGGACCACAAGTACTACGAGGGGTGGGGCACCAGTGCCGCCTCCGCCTTCGTGTCGGGCGCCGTCGCCCTGATCAAGGCCGCCCGTCCCGGCCTCACCCCGGCCCAGATCAAGAAGCTCCTGGAGGACACGGCCCGCGACGCCCCGTCCGGCGGCCGTGACGACTCCCGGGGCTTCGGCATGATCGACCCGGCGGCGGCGATCAAGGACGCGGCCAAGCTGAAGACGCGGAGCCTGACTTCGGCGTCGTACGGCAAGAAGTACTTCGGCCCGGGCCCGGACACGGCGAAAGAGACGACGAGCGCGACGGACTGGGCGGCCCCCCTGGCCGGCGGCGCGGGCGGCGTGCTGCTGGTGGCGGCGGGAGTGCTGTGGCGCAACCGCCGCAGGACGATCTGATCCCCCCGGACTTTGAAACGCCCTCAGGACAAGCGCCCCCTCAGGGGCGCGGGGCTGTGCCGATGTGCGGCTCCGCCGCGTGGGCGCGACCAGCCCCCCACCGGCCCGCAGCCGCCCACGAACCGCTGAAGCCTCCCCCTACGGCGAAGCCGAAGAAGACTCCGCCAAGGACCCCACCGCCGCTTTAGCCGCCGCCTCCACCAGCGAGATCCCCTTCGCCTGGCTCACCGTCCCGTTGGACAGCACCGCGACCAGATAGTCGGTCCCGCCCACCGTCACCCGCCCGATGCTGTTGACATCCCACAGCTTGGTCGTACTCCGCGCCAGCCACCCGTTCTTCAGCGCGAACTCCGAACCGTCGGCGGCGGCCGAAACCCCCCACCGCTGGTCGGACTCGATCGTCTTCATCAGGCCCTGGAGATACGACCGCGAGGCCTCGCTCAGCTGCGAGTCGTCCCCGAACACCTGCTGGAGCAGGGTGAGCTGGTCCGCCGCCGTGGTCTGGGTCAACCCCCACAACGCCCCGTCGCCGCCCTCGGTGTCCGTCAGCCCGAAGCGCTTGTTCGCCGCGTCCAGGCCCGCCGCCTTGCCGATGACGTCCCACAGCTCCGACGCGGACGTGTTGTCGCTGTTCTCGATCATCTTCGTGGCGTACGCCTTCTCCGTCGCCGTCAGATGCCGCCCCGCGTCCTGCGCCTGGAGCAGCAGCGTCGCCAGGATGTCGACCTTGACGATGCTCGCGGTGTCGAACGCGGCGTCGCCGTAGACCGCGCTGTCACCCGAGTCCAGATCGAGGACGGCCGCCGACACCTTCGCCCCGGACGGCACGGTCACCGTCTCCATCGCCGTGCCCAGCAGCGCGTCCCGGTCCACCGCCGGCTCCGTCACGGGTTCCACCGATGCCTCCCCGCTCGCCGAGGCCGATGAAGAGGAACTGGAAGCAGGGGAAGAGGGCTTCGGCGACGCAGCCGAGGATACGGCGCCGCCGTCGCGGGCGTGCGCCTTCACGTACACGGTCCCCGCCGCGGTGACGCCGAGGACGGCGACCGCGGCGAGGGAGATGTAGAGAAGAGCCCGGCGCCTGGGCCGGGCACGGCGGCGGGTCCGCCGCGATCCTGGGGTGGCTCTGGGGGACTCCATGCCCGCGATGCTCGGGGCGGGGACTGTGCGATCCGTTTGCCGGACGTTAGAAGCAGATCAGGGATATCTGAGAATTCCGTGAAAGCCGTGTCGATCCGGTTTCGGGGGCCGCACAACCGCAGCAGCATCCCCCCGATAGGGTCGGGGACCGTGGCGAACAAGAACATTCCCGACTCCGGCTACTCCGCCGACGACGGCTCCGCCGACCCCCGGCTGGCCGCCGCGCTGGCCGCCTGGGCCGAGGACCGCACGGCGGTGGGACCCGTCCTGGCGGCGCTGAAGGGCGCCCGGCTGCTCGTCCCGGTGGTGGCCGTCCTCGGCGAGGTGGAGGAGGACGGGAACGGGCTGCGCCGCGAGAAGACCAGCGACATGGCCGTGCCGACCCTGAAGGCCGGTCACCGCACCGCCCTGCCCGCCTTCACCTCCACCGAGTCGCTGGCCCGCTGGGACCCGGCGGCGCGGCCCGTCGCCGTACCCCTGCACCAGGCGCTCCAGGCCGCCGTGCACGAGAAGGCGGACACCGTGGTGCTGGACCTGGCGGGGCCGGTGCCGTTCGAACTGACCGGACCGGCGCTGCTCGCGCTCGCGGAGGGGCGGACCACGGTCGATCCGCTCGCCGACCCGGCCGTGATCGAGGCCGTCCGTACGGTGGTGGCCGCCGAGCCCGCCGTACGCCGGGCCCACCTCGGGCCGGGTCAGGCCGACGGCACCCTCGCCCTGGTCCTCGACCCGGCCGCACCGCCCGCCGAGACCGCCCAGGCTCTCGCCGGGCGGCTCGCAGCCGACGAGACACTGCGGGCCCGCCTGGTCCGCGGCCTGGACCTGGCGCTGCTGCCGGCCGGGGCCGTGCCGCCGGGCGAGCCCTTGTACGTGCGGAACTGACCGTCAGCCGTAGACCGGGCCGGTGTACTTCTCGCCGGGGCCCTGTCCGGGCTCGTCGGGGACGATCGAGGCCTCGCGGAAGGCCAGTTGGAGCGACTTCAGGCCGTCCCGTAGCGGGGCCGCGTGGAAGGAGCTGATCTCGGTCGCGGACGCGTCGAGCAGCCCGGCGAGGGCGGTGACCAGCTTGCGGGCCTCGTCCAGGTCCTTGTACTTGTCGCCCTCCTCGGTGAGGCCGAGCTTCACGGCCGCGGCGCTCATCAGGTTGACGGCGACCGTCACGATCACCTCGACCGCGGGGACCTCGGCGATGTCGCGGGTCATCTCGTCGAAGTCGGGCTGACCGGCGTCACCGGTGCCAGGAAGGGGCGTTTCACTCATGACGCACACGATAGGCGCAGCGGGCGCAGGGCTCCGACCAGGCCCCAGGACGCCCCAATTGGTCCTCTCTCGGCTTTGCTGCTAACCTTGTGTGACGACCGGCCGAACAGGTATGCCTCACGGCTCACCGACCCGGCCCACAAGTGGAGGCTTCGAACTCCCACCTGACCGCCCTGCCGGGCGGCGGGTCACCGGTCAGACGGTCGCTTCGCCGCTATGGCGACGGCGTTCCGTCCGATAGTGCGCCCCGCGATCCCCGCGGCGGTGCTCCGGTAGTTCGAGGAGCCCTGCCTGTGATCGTCCGGGGCATTTTTTGTGCTTCGGTGCGGTTAGGTCTTACGAGAAGAGACGTTACGCGGCTGTCCGCCAGACCGTCGCGTGGTGCTACCGAGGAGGATCCATCAGCACCGAGCCCCGCATCAACGACCGGATTCGCGTTCCCGAGGTGCGACTTGTCGGTCCCAGTGGCGAGCAGGTGGGCATCGTCCCCCTGGCCAAGGCACTGGAGCTTGCGCAGGAGTACGACCTCGACCTGGTCGAGGTGGCGGCGAGCGCACGCCCGCCGGTCTGCAAGCTCATGGACTACGGCAAGTTCAAGTACGAGTCGGCCATGAAGGCCCGTGAGGCGCGCAAGAACCAGGCGCACACGGTCATCAAGGAAATGAAGCTCCGGCCGAAGATCGACCCGCACGACTATGACACCAAGAAGGGTCACGTCGTACGGTTCCTCAAGCAGGGCGACAAGGTCAAGATCACGATCATGTTCCGTGGTCGCGAGCAGTCCCGGCCCGAGCTGGGCTACCGACTGCTGCAGCGTCTCGCGGAGGACGTCCAGGACCTCGGTTTCGTGGAGTCGAACCCGAAGCAGGACGGCCGGAACATGATCATGGTTCTCGGTCCGCACAAGAAGAAGACCGAGGCGATGGCCGAGGCCCGGCAGGCGCAGGAAGCCCGCAAGGCCGAAGCGAAGGCCAACCCCGGCAAGTCGCAGAACGCCGCCGAGCTGGATGCCGACGCCGAGATCGAGGCCGAGGCGCCCGCCGAGGAGCCTGCCGAGGCGTGATCCCGGGGCAACCGCCCCAGGTCAGCACCCAGGGGCGAAAGCCTCAGGATGTAACCGATACAAGAGCGACGTTCCACTGTGCCCGGTTTCGCGACCGGGCACCGGAGCGCCATCGACGAGGAGATAACGGCGCTATGCCGAAGAACAAGACGCACAGCGGTGCCAGCAAGCGCTTCAAGGTGACCGGCTCCGGCAAGGTCCTGCGTGAGCGCGCCGGCAAGCGCCACCTGCTCGAGCACAAGTCGTCCCGCGTGACGCGCCGCCTCACCGGCACCGCGCAGATGGCCCCGGGCGACACCGCGAAGATCAAGAAGCTTCTCGGCAAGTGACGCGCGGGCGCCGGCCGGCGCCCTGAAGTCAGATCCGGGACCCAGTCGTTTCCGGGCCGCGTGAGTCCAACCGCGGCCCCGCTACAAGGAGTTAACAAGTGGCACGCGTCAAGCGGGCAGTCAACGCCCACAAGAAGCGCCGGGCGATCCTCGAGGCGGCCTCCGGCTACCGCGGTCAGCGTTCGCGCCTGTACCGCAAGGCCAAGGAGCAGGTCACCCACTCGCTGGTCTACAACTACAACGACCGCAAGAAGCGCAAGGGCGACTTCCGTCAGCTGTGGATCCAGCGCATCAACGCCGCTGCCCGCGCCAACGGCATCACGTACAACCGCTTCATCCAGGGTCTGAAGGCCGCGAACGTCGAGGTCGACCGCAAGATCCTGGCCGAGCTGGCGGTCAACGACGCCGGCGCGTTCGCCGCGCTCGTCGAGGTCGCGCAGAAGGCGCTGCCGGCGGACGTCAACGCGCCGAAGGCCGCGTGACGCTGGCGCTGGCCCTGGCCGACGTGACTTGAGGACCCGCAGGCTTTAGGGCTTGCGGGTCCTGTTGTTGGGGTCCACGGCTTTGTGTTTGGCCGCGGCCTGGTGGGGGCTGGTCGCGCAGTTCCCCGCGCCCCTTCGGGGGCGCTTCTCGATGCGTCTCTTTGAAAGTGACCAGCACATGCCCAGCCCCGAGCTGATCTCCCCCCGTTCCGCGCGTGTCGCCGCCGCCCGGCGGCTTGAGAAGCGGAACTTCCGGGGGAAGGACCGGCTGTTCCTCGCCGAGGGGCCGCAGGCCGTGCGGGAGGCGGCGGGGCATCGGGTCGGTGATCTGCCGACACTCGTCGAGCTGTTCGCGACCGTCGAGGCCGCGGAGCGGTACGCGGACATCGTCGGGGCGGCCCGTGACGTCGGCGCCCGGATCCACCTCGCCTCCGAAGAGGTCATCGCCGACATCTCCACCACCGTCACCCCGCAGGGGCTGGTCGGTGTCTGCCGGTTCCTGGACACCCCGTTCGAGGACATCCTCGCCGCCCGCCCCAAGCTCGTCGCCGTCCTCGCCAACGTCCGCGACCCCGGCAACGCCGGGACCGTGCTGCGGTGTGCCGACGCCGCCGGTGCCGAGGCCGTCGTACTGACCGATGCCTCCGTCGACCTGTACAACCCCAAGGCCGTGCGCGCCTCCGTCGGGTCGCACTTCCATCTGCCCGTCGCCGTCGGCGTGCCCGTCGAGCAGGCCGTCGCCGGGCTGAAGGGCGTCGGCGTGCGGATCCTCGCCGCCGACGGCGCCGGGACCGACGACCTCGACGACGAGCTCGACAAGGGCACCATGGGCGGGCCCACGGCCTGGGTGTTCGGGAACGAGGCCTGGGGGCTCCCGGAGGAGACCCGCGCGCTGGCGGACGCCGTCGTACGCGTTCCGATCCACGGGAAAGCCGAAAGCCTGAACCTCGCCACCGCCGCCGCCGTATGTCTCTACGCAACGGCCCGTGCACAGCGTGCCTCCGGAGGGTGCCGTTCCGTCACCGAGAGCTAGTAGGGTGACCAGCTCGGGGGCCTGCTGCGCCGTCTGAGAGGTGGAGTACGGGGATGAGTGTCGGCACCAGCAACGCGCCGGGCGGCCGCGGCACCGGACGCGTACCCGCACCCCGGCACGGCGACCTCACCGGGCTCGGCATCGACCCCGACGAACTGCCCGACGGCCTGGTGGTCGCCGACGAGCACGGCATCGTCGTCCGCTTCAACGCCGCCGCCGCCCGGATCACCGCCACCGCCCCCGCCGACGCCCTCGGGCAGCGGCTGGAGAAGGCCCTGCCGTTAGAGGACCTGGAGGGCAGGCGCTGGTGGCAGCTCACCGATCCCTACGGCGGCCTCGCCATCCGGGTCGGCCAGCCGGAGCGGAACCTCCTGCTCCCCGGCGGCCGGGAGGTGCTGGTGTCCGCCACCTACGTGCGGTCCGAGCCCACCGGGCCGGTCCGCCGGGTCGTGGTGTCCCTGCGGGACACCGAGGCCCGCCGCCGTACCGAACGCAGTCACGCCGAGCTGATCGCCACCGTCGCCCATGAGCTGCGCTCCCCGCTGACCTCCGTCAAGGGGTTCACCGCCACCCTGCTCGCCAAATGGGAACGGTTCACCGACGACCAGAAGCGGCTGATGCTGGAGACGGTCGACGCGGACGCCGACCGGGTCACCCGGCTCATCGCCGAGCTGCTGGACATCTCCAGGATCGACAGCGGACGCCTTGAACTGCGCCGGCAGCCCGTCGACATAGGCGCGGCCGTCGGGCGGCACATCCAGGCGTACGTCGCCGCCGGGCAGCCCGCCGACCGCTTCCTGCTCCGCATCGAGCAGCCGCTGCCCGCGCTGTGGGCGGACCCCGACAAGGTCGACCAGGTCCTCAGCAACCTCATCGAAAATGCCGTGCGGCACGGCGAGGGAACCGTCACCATTGACGTCACGCCCTCGGCGTCCCCACGCGAAGGGGAAGACCCAGACAACACGGCCACGTCGGTCACCGTGAGCGACGAGGGACCAGGCATCCCGGAGGAGTCCATGAACCGCGTCTTCACCCGCTTCTGGCGGGGCAGCAAGCGCGGTGGCACCGGCCTCGGGCTGTACATCGTCAAGGGCATCGTCGAGGCCCACGGCGGCACCATCACCGTCGGACGCGCCGCGAGCGGCGGCGCCGAGTTCCGATTTACGTTGCCCGTGAGCGCACCGGCGTATCTCACCTGAGATCACAGACACCGTCCGTGATCACGGAGACCGCCTGAGCCGCCCGCGGGCGCTTCGCATTCCTCCACCCCGTTAGACTCGGCCTTTGGCACCTTTGTGTCCTTCACACGGCCCACCAACGGTCTCGGGGACCACCGCCAGCCAATCGGAAGTACGGGAAGAGATGTCGGCACCCAATAAGTCGTACGACCCTGTCGAGGTCGAGGCGTTGAAACCGGAAGAGATCGAGCGCATGCGGGACGAGGCGCTCGCCGCCTTCGCCGCCGCGGACTCCCTCGACGCGCTCCAGGAGGCCAAGGTCGCCCACACCGGGGGCACCTCCCCGCTGGCGCTCGCCAACCGCGAGATCGGCGCCCTGCCCCCGCACGCCAAGGCCGCCGCCGGAAAGCTGGTCGGCCAGGCCCGCGGCGCCGTGAACAAGGCCCTCGCCGGCCGCCAGGAGGAACTGGAGGCCGAGCGTGACGCCCGGGTGCTGGTCGAGGAGGCGGTGGACGTCACGCTGCCCTACGACCGCGTCCCGGCCGGTGCCCGGCACCCGCTGACCACGTTCTCGGAGCGTATCGAGGACATCTTCGTGGCCATGGGCTACGAGGTCGCCGAGGGCCCGCAGGTCGAGGCCGAGTGGTTCAACTTCGACGCCCTCAACATCGGCCCGGACCACCCGGCGCGCGGCGAGGCGGACACCTTCTTCGTGCAGGGCCCCAACGGCGGCACCGAGTCCGGTGCCGTACTGCGCACCCACACCTCGCCGGTCCAGATCCGCTCGCTGCTCGACCGCGAGCCGCCGGTCTACGTGATCTGTCCGGGCCGCGTCTACCGCACCGACGAGCTGGACGCCACCCACACCCCGGTCTTCCACCAGGTGGAGCTGCTCGCCGTCGACGAGGGCCTGACCATGTCCGACCTCAAGGGCACCCTGGACCACATGGTCCAGTCGCTGTTCGGCGAGGGCATGGAGACCCGGCTGCGGCCGAACTTCTTCCCCTTCACCGAGCCCAGCGCCGAGATGGACATGCTGTGCTACGTCTGCAAGGGCGAGTCCGTCGGCAACCCCGACCGCCCCTGCCGTACCTGCTCCTCCGAGGGCTGGATCGAGCTGGGCGGCTGCGGCATGGTCAACCCGCGGGTGCTCATCGCCTGCGGCGTCGACCCGGAGAAGTACAGCGGCTTCGCCTTCGGGTTCGGCATCGAGCGGATGCTGATGTTCCGCCACAACGTCGAGGACATGCGAGACATGGTCGAGGGTGACGTCCGGTTCACCCGGCCGTTCGGGATGGAGATCTGATGCGGGTCCCGCTTTCCTGGCTGCGGGAGTACGTCGACCTGCCGGCCACCGAGACCGGCCGCGATGTGCAGGCCCAGCTGATTTCGGCCGGTCTGGAGGTCGAGACCGTCGAGCAGCTCGGCGACGGCCTCAAGGGCCCGCTGGTCGTCGGCCGGGTGCTGACGATCGAGGAGCTGGAGGGCTTCAAGAAGCCGATCCGCTTCTGCACGGTCGACGTCGGCACCGCCAACGGCACCGGGGAGCCGCAGGAGATCGTCTGCGGCGCCCGTAACTTCGCCGTCGGCGACAAGGTCGTCGTCGTGCTGCCGGGCGCGGTCCTGCCCGGCGGGTTCGCGATCGCCGCCCGCGAGACGTACGGCAAGACCTCCCACGGCATGATCTGCTCCAGCGACGAGCTGGGCATGGGCTCCGACGGCACCCACGGCATCATCGTGCTGCCGCCGGAGACCGAGGTCGGCAAGGACGCCATCGAGCTCCTCGAACTGGTCGACGAGGTCCTGGACATCGCCGTCACCGCCAACCGCGGCGACTGCCTGTCCATCCGCGGCGTGGCCCGCGAGACCGCCATCGCCTACGGCCTGCCGCTGCGCGACCCCGCGCTCCTGGACGTGCCCGGACCGAACGCCTTCGGCTACCCGGTCCAGGTCTCCGACCCGCTCGGCTGCGACCGCTTCACCGCGCGCACCGTCACCGGGCTGAGCCCCGAGGCCCGCTCCCCGATCTGGCTCCAGCGTCGGCTCCAGAAGGTCGGCATGCGCCCGATCTCGCTCGCCGTCGACGTCACCAACTACGTGATGATGGAGCTCGGCCAGCCGCTGCACGCCTACGACCGCAACCTGGTCCAGGGCACCATCGGCGTCCGCCGCGCGGCCGAGGGCGAGAAGATCGTCACCCTCGACGGCGTCGAGCGGAAGCTGCACGCCGAGGACCTGGTGATCACCGACGACCGCGGCCCGATCGGCCTCGCGGGCGTCATGGGCGGCGCCAACACCGAGATCGCCGACCACGAGGACACCGAGAACGCCACCTCCGACGTGGTCATCGAGGCGGCCCACTTCGACGCCGTCGCGATCGCCCGCACGGCCCGCCGTCACAAGCTGTCCTCCGAGGCCTCCCGCCGCTTCGAGCGCGGGGTCGACCCGCAGGCCGCGGCCGCAGCCGCGCAGCGCACGGTCGACCTGCTGGTGCTGCTCGCCGGCGGCACCGCCGAGGCCGGCGTCACCGAGGCCATCGCGCCGTCCGCGCCGCACACCATCACGGTCGCGGCGGACCACCCCGACAAGGTCGCGGGTGTCGAGTACGGCCGGGAGATCGTCGTCCGCCGCCTCCAGGAGGTCGGCTGCGACGTCTACGGGCAGGACGAACTGCTCGTCACCGTGCCGTCCTGGCGGCCCGACCTGCTCGAACAGAACGACCTGGCCGAAGAGGTCATCCGTCTGGAGGGCTACGAGAACCTGCCCTCCACGCTGCCCAAGCCGCCGTCCGGCCGGGGTCTGACCTACCGTCAGCGGCTGCACCGCCGGGTGGGCCGCGCGCTGGCCGGCGCCGGTTACGTCGAGGCGCCGAACTACCCGTTCGTCAGCGAGCAGGTCTTCGACCAGCTGGGCCTGGCCGCCGACGACCCGGCCCGCCGTGCCGTCCGGCTGACCAACCCGCTCAACGACGAGGAGCCCGCGCTGCGCACCTCGCTGCTGCCGGGTCTGCTCGGGGCACTGCGCCGCAACGACGGGCGGGGCGCCCACGACCTGGCGCTGTTCGAGACCGGCCTGGTCTTCCTGCCGCGCGAGGAGCAGCGCGTCGCCGGTCATCCGCCGGTCGACCGCCGCCCGACCGACGAGGAACTCGCCGCGCTGAACGCCGTGCTGCCCGAGCAGCCCCGGCACGTGGCCGCCGTCCTCGCGGGCGCCCGCGAGCAGGCCGGCTGGTGGGGCAAGGGCCGTCCGGCCGACTGGGCCGACGCGGTCGAGGCGGGGCGCGCGGTCGCCCGTGAGGCCGGCGCCGAGCTGATCGTGCGGTCCGGCCAGTACGGGCCGTGGCACCCCGGCCGGTGCGCCGAGCTGGTGGTCGTCGCCGACGGCACCGAGCGGGTCGTGGGCCACGCCGGTGAGCTGCACCCGCGGGTGCTCAAGGCGCTGGGCCTGCCCGCGCGCACCTGTGCGATGGAGCTGAACCTGGACGCGCTGGAGCAGGCCGGCGACGGCACGCCGCAGGCGCCGAGCATCTCGGCGTTCCCGGTGGCCACGCAGGATGTCGCCCTCGTGGTGGACAAGCCGGTACCGGCCGCCGAGGTCGAGGCCGCACTGCGCGACGGCGCGGGTGAACTGCTCGAAGGCATCCGGCTGTTCGACGTGTATGTCAACGACGAGCAGCTCGGCGACGGGAAGAAGTCGCTGGCGTACGCGCTGCGGTTCCGGGCGGGTGACCGGACGCTGACCGTGGACGAGGCGTCGGCCGCGCGGGATGCGGCCATCGCCCTTGCCGGTGAGCGTACGGGAGCGGTGCTGCGAGGCTAGCCGCCGTAGGGGGACTGTCGTCGGTCGGCTGCGGGTTGTGTGTGGCTGGTCGCGCAGTTCCTCCCCCAGCCTTCGGCCGGGGGTACCCCCAGTGCCCCTTGAGGGGCGCGTCCATCAGGGCGTTGGCGGGTGCTGCCACCTGCATAAATGCGGGTGTCCTGTTATTGGTCACTCATTTGGGTGAGATCCAACCCGGACATGGCCCTTTCGGGGCATGCCGTCGACAGAATCGGACCGGCCTTTCGGGGTCGGTCCGTCTGTTCTGTCAGGGCCTACTTGGGGGCCATCGGCATGATCCGCATCAAGGCTGGGGTTCCCCACAGAAGGCGGCCCCGGACCAGCTCTCGGCGCTCGCGCTGTGCGCTCACCCTGGGGTTGCCCACGGTGTGGGGGGCCGTCGCGGTCTCGTACAAGTTCGGATGCCCGCTGGCCGAGCAGAACGGGCTCGGCGCGCGCATCGTCACCAGTGCCGTGTTCTTCGCGGTCGGCACCGGGCTGATAATCCATGTCCGGCGGGCCCTGCTCAGGGAGCTACGGCAGGCCCGCAAGGTCGCCGGCGCCGCGCAGAGCGTGCTGCTGCGGCCTCTGCCGCCCCGGCTCGCCGGGCTGAACATCGCCGCCGCCCAGCTCTCCGCCGACCGGGGCGCCTCCATCGGAGGCGACCTCTACGAGGCCGTCGCCACCGAGCACGGCGTACGGGTCGTGATGGGCGACGTACGCGGCCACGGACTCGCCGCCATCGGCACCGTCGCCGCCGTCCTCGGCAGCTTCCGCGAGGCCGCCCACGACGAGCCCGAACTGGGCCGCGTCCTCGGCCGGCTGGACCGCGCCCTGGCCAGACACCTACGAGAACGAGCCAGGGCGGAACACCCCGCCAGCGGCCTGGACCCGGACAACCCGGTCGCCGAGGAGTTCGTCACCGTACTGCTCCTGGAGATCGCGGGAGACGGCGAGCTCCGGGCGATCAACTGCGGCCACCCATGGCCGTACCTGCTGAGCGGTGCGCGAGTAGAGCCCCTGTCACGGGCCGATCCGCTACCGCCCCTCGGGCCTTTCCCGCTGCCGACGGACCTGGCCGCCACTGACTGCGGCCAGTTGCTCGACGGCGAGTCGCTCGTCCTCTACACGGACGGGGCGGAGGACGCGAGAAGCCCGCAGGGCCACTTCTTCTCCCTGCCGGAAGCGCTCACTAAAGCGGGGCGAGACCGCCTGGTCTCGCCCCAGACCATCCTCCGCGCGGTCTTCACCGCCCTGCTCCGTCACACCAACGGCCGCCCGACCGACGACATCGCGCTCCTGGTCCTTCGCAACGAGCGTCAGCACCGGCTTACCTCGGGGGCGCGGGGAACTGCGCGATCAGCCACATACGACCCGCAGCCGACGAACTACCTACAACGGCCCCTTCTTTAGTCGTTCCGCCGAGCCGACGGCCAGGCCACCGCACTGTACGAGGGGGGAGCCGGCGGCCCGGCCGGCCTCTTGCGAGGCAGTTCAGTCAACCGGTCCGACACGCTCCGCAACAGTGCGCGTACGCTGCGGATTCGCGCACTCCGTTCACACCCCGTGTGAACACCCACGCACTACGCTGACGACACCAGGCCACTCGGGGGGCATCCATGCAGCCCAACTCTCTGCTCGACGCGATCCTGGACGAGGCGGGGATCTCGCACGCCGGTCTCGCCGCCCACGTCAACCAGGCGGGCCGCGCCCGTGCACTCTCGCTCCGCTACGAACACACCGCCGTGGCCCGCTGGTTGAAGGGCCAGCGGCCGCGCGGCCAGGTGCCCGACCTGATCTGCGAGGTACTCGCCGCCCGGCTGCACCGCACGGTCACCCTCGACGACATCGGCCTCGGTGTGCCCGGCGAGCCCAGCGTCCCGCACACCACCTCGCTCTCCGGGTTCGTCGAACGGGCCACCGCCCTGTGGCGGTCCGACGAACAGCAGCGCCCGCACATACTCGGCGCCCCCGCCGTCACCGGCACGCCTGCCGTGATGCCGGTGTGGGAGTGGGAGAACCCCCCTGAGGACGTGGACGTCTCGCGCGGCGGCCGGCACCGGGTCACCCCGGCCGACCTGGAGATGCTGCGGGCCGCCCGCGCCCACTACGAGCAGATGTACCGCAAGGCCGGCGGCATGGCGACCCGCACCCGGGTCGTCGGCTTCCTCAACGCCGAGGCGGCACCGCTGCTGCGCGGCAGCTACACGGACGCCACGGGGCGTCAACTGCACCGGGCGACCGGCGGGTTGGTCGCCATCGTGGGGATCTGCGCCTACGACTCCGACGCCCACGGCCTCGCGCAGCGTTACTTCCACCAGGCCCTTCGCCTGGCGAAGGCGAGCGGCGACCGGGGGCTCGGCGCCTACGTCATCGCACTCCTTGTCAACCAGGCCCTGTTCATGCGGGAGTTCCGGCAGGCCGTCGCGTTCGCGGAGGCCGCGCTGCGCGCCGCCGGCAAGCACATCACCCCGGCGCTCGCCTCCGACCTCTACGCGATGCAGTCCAAGGCGTACGCCCACCTCGGCGACGGCACGAGCGCGCTGTCCTGCATCCGGCGGGCGGAGGCGGCCGCCGAACGCATCCGGCGGGGCTATGAACCCGACGAGACCGGCTATGTCCAACCCGGCCTGGTCAACGTGCAGGTGGCCGAGGCCCTGCTCAGTCTCGGCGAACTCGCCGCCGCCCGGGAGCATGCCGCGGCCGCCGTCGACAACCCGGCCCACGACCGGGGCCGGGTGCACCGGCTGGCCATGCTCAGCACCATCGAACTGCGCCAGGGAAACGCGGACAACGCGGTGGCCACGGCCGTGCAGATGGCCGAACAGGCCCGCGGAATGGAGTCCCAGCGGCTGCGTGACAGACTCCGCGCGGTGCGCGAGCACCTGGTGCGCAGCGGTTCGGCCGGAACGGCCGAGGCCGCCGAGCTCATCGACAGCGCACTGCGCGTACCGCTGTAGACCACACCCCCGTCGAGCGAGGCGCACGGTAGGCCTGAGGAGTCCCTGCTGCGATATTGCCACTTACTCGGCGGAAGGTGGCAGAACCGTGCAGTGGACGAAACTGAACGAACAAACTGTGTATGAAAACCGCTGGTTCAGCGTCAATCTCGCAGATGTCGAGCTGCCGGACGGCCGGCATCTCGACCACTTCCTGATACGGCTGCGGCCCGTGGCCGTGGCGACGGTGGTCAACGAGGCGGGTGAGGTCCTGCTCCTGTGGCGCCATCGCTTCATCACCGACAGCTGGGGGTGGGAACTCCCGGCCGGGGTGGTCGAGGACGGGGAGGACATCGCCGTCGCGGCCGCCAGGGAACTGGAGGAGGAGACCGGCTGGCGGCCGGGAACCCTGCACCACCTCATGACCGTGGAGCCGTCCAACGGCCTCACCGACGCCCGGCACCACATCTACTGGTCCGACGAGGGCGAGTACGTCGGACACCCCGTGGACGACTTCGAGTCGGACCGCCGGGAGTGGGTCCCCCTCAAGCTCGTCCCGGACATGATCGCCCGTGGGGAGGTCCCGGCCGCCAACATGGCGGCCGCGTTACTCCTGCTGCACCACATGCGCCTTGCCGGCGACTAGTGGGCCAGTGCCTGCCAGACGGTGACGACGAGGGCGCCCAGTGCGGTGAGCGCGGCGATCGAGGGCAGGGGCCAGCGGGCGTTCTCCAGCAGGGCGAGGCGGGTGTTCAGGTCGTCCAGTTCCTTGGCCGTCTCCTTGGTGCGGTGGCTGAGCAGGTTCAGCCCGCCCTCGACCTGGGCGTAGGCCACATCGAGGCGGCGACGTAACTCTGCGAGTTCTCCTTGGACCACGGGATGCTCTGGTTCGGTGGCCACGGGTCCACTCCTTTGCGTAGTCGAAGATGTCGTTCCGCATCCCTTTGCATGCGCATGAAGAGTGAACTCGCCTGGTGAGCGCGTGGGGAGAGTGTGCGAAGGGCATATGCGTGCCCGGGGCGCACACGGTGTGTGAAACACACGGGCCCGGCACCGATGACGGTGCCGGGCCCGTGGAGCATCGCTCCCTGTAGTCAGCGGGGGTGTGCTCAGCCGTAGGTGTAGAAGCCCGAACCGGTCTTCCGGCCCAGCCGGCCCGCCTCGACCATGCGCTGGAGCAGCGGGGGAGCGGCGTACAGCGGCTCCTTGTACTCGGCGTACATGCTGTTGGCGATGGAGACGATGGTGTCCAGGCCGATCAGGTCGGACAGCTTCAGCGGGCCCATCGGGTGGGCGCAGCCCATCTCCATGCCGTTGTCGATGTCCTCGCGGCTCGCGATGCCGGACTCGAACATCCGGATGGAGGAGAGCAGATACGGCACCAGCAGCGCGTTGACCACGAAGCCGGAGCGGTCCTGGGCGCGGATCGCGTGCTTGCCGAGCACCTTCTCGGCGAAGACCTGGGCGCGGCTGATGGTGCCCTCGGAGGTGGTGAGCGCCGGGATCAGCTCGATCAGCTTCTGCACCGGGGCCGGGTTGAAGAAGTGGATGCCGATCACGTGGTCGGGACGGGAGGTCGCGACCGCCAGCTTCACCAGCGGGATCGAGGAGGTGTTGGAGGCCAGGATCGCGTCGGGGCGGGTCACCACCTGGTCGAGCACCTGGAAGATCTCCGTCTTCACCTGCTCGTTCTCGACGACGGCCTCGACCACCAGGTCGCGGTCGGCGAACTCGCCGAGGTCCGTGGTGAAGCTCAGCCGCGCCAGCGTGGCGTCCCGCTCCTCCTCGCTGATCTTGCCGCGCTCGGCGGCCTTGGCCAGGGAGTTGAACAGCCGGGTACGGCCGATCTCCAGGGCTTCGCCGGTGGTCTCGGCGACCTTCACGTCCAGACCGGAGCGGGCGCACACCTCGGCGATGCCCGCTCCCATCTGGCCGCAGCCCACGACTCCGACCTTCTCGATGTCGGTCACATCGTCCCCTTCGCTGATCTACGGGCGGCCGGCAGGACCTCCGGATCCGGTGCCTGCTCCGTTCGTGCACGTTACCCGTAAGTATCGATGATCGATCGTGCGGGTGCGGGCATCCTGTGGCGCGGAGGCGATCCGTGACCGTACGGATCCGGAGAGTTAGAGGGTGTCACGATGGCACAAGTGTCTCGCAGGGCGTTTGCGGTGGCGACGCTGTCGACGCTGGCGCTGGCGGCACCGGGGGTGACGGCATCGGGGGTGGCGGCCGCGGCCCGGCCCCGGCGCGCGGCCACCGAGATGCGGGGCATGTGGCTGGCGACCGTCTCCAACCGCGACTGGCCCTCGCGGACCGGGCTGTCGGCCTCCGCCCAGCGCAAGGAGCTGACCGCCCTCTTCGACAAGGCGGTCGACTACCGGCTCAACACGGTGATGTTCCAGGTGCGGCCCACCGCCGACGCGTTCTGGCCCTCGTCCCACGAGCCCTGGTCCCAGTACCTCACCGGCACCCAGGGCAAGAACCCCGGCTGGGACCCGCTCGCCGCGGCTGTCGAAGAGGCGCACGCCCGGGGCCTGGACCTGCACGCCTGGTTCAACCCCTACCGGATCGCCAACCACACCGACCCGGGCAAGCTGGTCGCCTCGCACCCCGCCCGCAAGCACCCGGACTGGATGGTGCCGTACGGCGGCAAGCTCTACTACAACCCGGGCATCCCGGCCGTGCGCGCCTTCGTGGAGGAGGCGATCCTGGACGCGGTCGCCAAGTACCCCGTGGACGCCGTCCACTTCGACGACTACTTCTACCCGTACCCGGTGGCCGGCCAGACCTTCGACGACGACGACGCCTACGACACCCACGGCGGCGACTTCTCCTCCCGGGCGGCCTGGCGCCGGGACAACATCGACAAACTGGTGACCGAGACCGCCGCCGGGATCAAGAAGCTCCGGCCCGGCACCCGGTTCGGGATCAGCCCGTTCGCGGTGTGGCGCAACGCCACCACCGACTCCCGGGGCTCGGACACCAAGGCGGGCGTGGAGACGTACGACGACCTGTACGCGGACACCCGGAAGTGGGTGCAGAAGAACTGGATCGACTACGTCGTCCCGCAGGTGTACTGGCAGATCGGCAACGCGGCCGCCGACTACGCCAAGGTCGTCGACTGGTGGGCGGGGGTGGCCAAGGGTTCCGCGACCCGGCTCTACATCGGTGAGGCGCTGTACCGGGCCGGGGCCGCCGGCGCGCCCTCGGCCTGGCAGGACCCGGCCGAGCTGTCCCGGCATCTCACCCTGGCCGACCGGTACACGCAGGTCGGCGGGCATGTGTACTTCGCGGCCCAGGACGTGGCCGCCGATCCGGTCGGGGCACTGTCACGGGTGGTCGCCGACCACTACCGGCAGCCGGCGCTCCCGCCTAGCTGACCGGCGCGCGGCCGGCGACCCCGTCGCCGCGCCTATGGTTGGTGGTGGTGGGTCTCCTGGTGCCTGACCTGGCAGTCGGGACCGGGAGACATGATGGCCTCGTGGCCGTCCTCGAAGCGGACCCGGTAGGGCGGAGTGCCCTCGGGGCCCAGGACCTGGACGACTTCCGAGACCTGGTCGTGCTGTCCGACCACCCTGCCGTGCTGGACAAGCTGGTCGCCCTCGGATGCACGCATCTCCAGGGCCTCCTCACGATCGCGATCGTTGGGTGACGGCGATGCACACGAGCACGGCGGCGGCCGTGAGTGGAGCGGCCGCGGTGAGGTGCTCGCCCAGCAGCAGCACCGACCACACCAGTGTGAGCAGCGGCTGCGCCAACTGCAACTGGCTGGCCTTCGGAATGCCGACGGCGGCCATGCCCCGGTACCAGACCACCAGGCCGAGGAACTGCGAGCCCACCGCCACCCACAGCACACCGGCCACGCCGTGCGCGTTCCAGACGACCGGTTCGTACGACAGCGCGACCACCGCGGCCGGCACGGTCAGCGGCAGACAGCACACCAGCGCCCAGCCGATGACCTGCCAGCCCGGCATCATCCGGGCCAGCCGGCCGCCCTCGGTGTAGCCGGCCGCGCACACCACGAGCGCCGCGAAGAGGTAGCCGTCGGCGGTCGTGAGCGCCCCGCCGCTCTGGGCGACGGTGAACGCCAGCACGGCCGCCGCGCCGGCGAGGGCCGCCGCCCAGAAGGTGCGGGAGGGGCGCACGCCCGTGCGCAGGGCCGAGAAGAGGGCGGTGGTCAGCGGGAGCAGGCCCACCACGACGGCCGCGTGCGAGGTGGTGGAGGTCTCCAGGGCGAGCGTGGTCAGCATCGGGAAGCCGAGCACGACTCCGGCCGCGACGACCGCCAGCCCCGCCCAGTGCCGGCGCTCGGGCAGTCGTACCCGGAGGAACAGCAGGCAGCCGCCTGCCAGGGCCGCCGCGAGGACACTGCGCACCGCCACCAGCGCCCAGGGCCCGAAGCCCTCCAGGCCCCAGGCGGTGGCCGGGAAGGTGAGGGAGAAGGCGACGACACCGAGTGCGGCCTGCAGGGTGCCGGCGCGGTGGGAGGCGGGGGCGGCCGGGGGAGTGCCGACCGCTATCGAACTCGGCTCGGTAGCGCTACTCTGTACTCTCATGCATGAGCGTAGCAGTGTCCTCGAACTGGCAGAACAGCTGCGACGGGATCTCGACCGCTACTCCCCGGGAGGAAAGCTCCCGTCCAGCCGGGCGCTCGTCGAGCGGTTCCGGGTGAGCCCGGTGACCGTCTCACGGGCGCTGGCCCAGCTGGTCGCGGAGGGGCTGGTCGTCACCCGGCCAGGCGCCGGCGCCTTCAAGGCCAGGCCGCGTGCCACGGCCGTGCCCACCGGGGACACCTCCTGGCAGGAGGTGGCGCTCAGCGCCGACGGCGCCCTCGACGTCGTACCGCGCACGGTCGACGCGTCCGGGGTCACCGTCTGCCTCGCCGCCCCGCCGCCCGGCGTGCTGGAACTCAGCGGCGGCTACCTCCATGCCTCCCTGGAACCCGAGCGCGCGATGGCGGCGGCCCTGGCGCGGGCCGGCCGCCGGCCCGGCGCCTGGGCCCGGCCGCCCCTCGACGGGCTGCCCGAGCTGCGCGAATGGTTCGCGCGGGACATCGGCGGCGCGGTCACCGCCGCCGAGGTGCTGATCGCGAACGGCGGCCAGTCCGCCCTCGCCACCGCCCTGCGCGCGCTCGCCCCGCCCGGCGCCCCGGTCCTCGTCGAGTCCCCCACCTACCCCGGCATGCTCGCCATCGCCCGGGCCGCGGGACTGCGCCCGGTCCCGGTCCCGGTCGACCCCGACGGGGTGCGGCCCGCCCTCCTCGCCGACGCGTTCCGCGCCACCGGTGCCCGGGTCTTCGTCTGCCAGCCACTCTTCCAGAACCCGACCGGCGCCGTCCTCGCCCCCGACCGCCGCGCCGAGGTGGTGCGCATCGCCCGTGAGGTCGGCGCGTTCGTGATCGAGGACGACTTCGTACGACGGCTGGTCCACACCGACGCGGGCCCGCTGCCCCGCCCGCTCGCCGCCGACGACCCCGACGGAGTCGTGGTCCACGTCGGCTCGCTGACCAAGGCCACCTCGCCGAGCTTCCGGGTGGCCGCGCTCGCCGCCCGCGGCCCGGTCTTCGAACGCCTGCGCGCCATCCAGATCGTCGACACCTTCTTCGTCCCCCGCCCCCTCCAGGAGGCCGCCCTCGAACTCGTCGGTTCCCCGGCCTGGCCCCGCCATCTGCGTGCCCTGTCGGCCGCGTTGAAGACCCGCCGGGACGCCCTCACCGGCGCCCTCGCCCACCACCTCCCCGAACTCGCCCTCCCGCACATCCCCTCCGGCGGCTACCACCTCTGGCTCCGCCTCCCCGACGGCGTCGACGACGGGACCCTGACCGCCGCCGGCCTGCGCGCGGGCGTCGCCGTCACCCCCGGCCGCCCCTACTTCAGCGCCGAACCCCCGGCCGCCCACGTCCGCCTGAGCTTCGCGGCGGTCGCCGGGACGGGGGAGCTCCTGGAGGGCGTACGACGGTTGCGGACGGCCTGCGACGAGGTACTGCGCCCCGGACCCTGACGGACCCTGAAATCCGGTCGACGCCGGCGCCGCCGACCGGCGAGGATCCCCCCATGAGCGACGCACCCAGCCTCCCCGAGGGCTACGAGTTCTCCGCCGAGACCGACCGGGTGGACGTCGAACGCGTCCACCGCTGGCTGTCCACCGACGCCTACTGGGCGACCGGCCGCCCGCTGGAGCAGCAGCGGCGGGCGATGACGGGCTCCCTCAACTTCGGGGTGTACGACACGGTCACCGGGGAGCAGGTGGCGTACGCGCGCGTGGTCACCGACCATGCGCTGTTCGCCTGGCTCGCCGACGTGTACGTCGACCCGTCGGTGCGCGGCAAGGGCGTCGGCACGGCGATGGTCGGGGCGATCCGCGAGCACCTGCGGCCGTACGGAATCCGGCGTGTGCTGCTCGCCACGCACGACGCCCACGGGGTCTACGGGAAGCTCGGATTTGCCCCGCTCGAACACCCGGACCAGTGGATGGCGCTCTACTACGAGGCGCCGAAGTGACATTCCGGTTGACTTGTCGGACTCCTCCTGACCTTTGGGTAACGTTTCCCCCACCTCGCGTAATTCACGTACCAAGAGCCCTTGACCTGCGCACTTAAGCGTCACACCATCGCCGCATGTCACTTCGGGTCACGTTCGTCGCGGCCGCACGCAGCTCACCGCTGCTCGCCGAGCGCTTCGAGGACGCCCGCCCCCTGGACCAGGCGGGCTGGGACGAGGTGCAGCGCGTCGCCGCCGACCTGCTACCGCTCGCGGCGGCCGAGCTGCGCTACTGTTCGCCGACTCCGCGCAGCCGCGCGACCGGCGAGGGTCTGGGGTACGCCCCGCTGGTCCAGCTCGCCCTGCGCGACTGCGACATGGGCCGCTGGCGCGGGCTGACGCTGGGGGAGGCGATGGCCAGGGAGCCGGACCAGGTGGACGCCTGGCTCTCCGACCCGCGCGCCACCCCGCACGGCGGCGAGTCGCTGCTGTCGTTCATCTCCCGGGTCGGCGGCTGGCTCGACACCCGCCCGGTGGACGACGGCGGCAGGATCGTCGCCGTCGCCGAGCCCTCGGTGATCCGCGCCGCACTCGTCTACGCCCTCAAGGCGCCGCCGTCGACCTACTGGAACATCGACGTACGCCCGCTGTCCACGACCACGGTGACGGGCCACGGAGGCCGCTGGAACCTGCGGTTCGACGTGTCGCCGGCGCAGGCCTCACGCATCTGAGCGCTCCGCCGGGAGGGCCGCACCGCGCGGTCGGCCGGGGTTGCGGTCGGCCGGGGTGCGGCGCCGCGTGGCCGGCCGGGCCCATGTGACGGGGTGGGCCGACGTCCGATCCGCTCGTCCGGTCTCAGGCCTCGCGCACGTAGTCGGTGGTCAGGACCAGGTCCTTCGCCGGGCCGCCGACCCGCCACACCGTGCGCCACCGGTCGGTGTCCCGGACGGTGAACTCGCCCCGGTAGAGGTCGGCCGCGCACGGGTGGTCGGCGACATACCGCCCCGAGGTCAGGTCCAGGTCGTGGAAGGGGCGCCCGTCGGCGAACCGCACGTCGGCCGTCCCGGGCCGCGGCCCCGGCAGGAACCTGAGCGTCCGCTCGGCCGGCCGCGCCACCCCCTGCCAGGTGAACGTCCCCGACTCCGCGTGCAGCAGCCCGCCCCCGTCCAGTGCGCGGAACACCGTGGCCCCCTCGAACCACCCTTCGTCACCGCTCGCCAGATCCCGCACGCTCCGCTCGACACGCCACCGCCCGGCCAGATGCGCGAGCACATCCGCCACCGGCCAGAAATCATCCACGGTCATGCCTTCGGTCATCGTTTCGGTCATGGCTTCTTCGGTCGGGGAGAGCCGGTCGGCGCCTTGCGCTCGGCCTGCTGCCGGATCTCGTGGTGCGAGGCGTGGCCGGTCGCCCGGAACGCCTCCTCGTACGCGGCCAGCGCCCCGCTCAGCCCGCCACCCGCCGTGCCCCGCCGCCGGATGTACCCCGCGAGCCAGGTGAAAGCCGTGAGGGTGACGGCCAGTCCGGCGACCAGGATCAGGTACGGCAGCAGGGTCTGCATCCCCCGACCCTACGCCCGCCGTGTCGCCCGTTCCGGAGCCGGCCGACGTCCGCCCCATTGACGCGCTCATGCCCCGTACCTATCTTTCCGTTCGAAGTGCTGACCGCTGTCCGATATTTCGAACCTGAATGAACCTGGTTCCGCCTGGTCGATCCAGGTCAACTCCTTCACGAGCCGCGGAGTATCCATGTCACGCACCAACCGCACCCGGCTGAGACTCGGCCTTGGAGCAAGCGCTTTCCTGCTCGCCGCCGGCCTGGTCCCGGCCCCCGCACACGCCGAGGACGTCACCGACTACGCGATCACCGTCGACCCCGCGGCCCGGGGCGCCGAGATCGACAGGACGATGTACGGCGTCTTCTTCGAGGACATCAACCGCGCCGCCGACGGCGGCCTCTACGCGGAACTGGTCCAGAACCGGTCCTTCGAGTACACGACCGACGACAACAAGTCGTACACCCCGCTCACCGCCTGGACGGTCACCGGCACCGCCCAGGTCGTCGACGACTCCGGCCGCCTCGACGACCGCAACCGCCACTACCTCGCCCTGTCCGCCGGTTCGGCCGTCACCAACTCCGGCTACAACACCGGGATCCGGGTCGAGGACGGCAAGAGGTACGACTTCTCGGTCTGGGCCCGCGCCGAGGGCCGTACGACCCTCACCGTCAGCCTCGCGGACTCCGGCGGCACGCTCGCCACCGCCCGCCGGGTGGCCGTCAGGAAGAACGGCTGGGCCCGGTACAGGGCGACCTTCACCGCCACCCGCACCAGCTCCGCCGGCCGCCTCACCGTGGCCGCCCCGGACGCGGCCGCGGTCGACATGGTCTCCCTCTTCCCGCGCGACACCTACCGGCACGAGCCCAACGGCCTGCGCAAGGACCTCGCCGAGAAGATCGCCGCCCTGCACCCGGGCTTCGTCCGCTTCCCCGGCGGCTGCCTGGTCAACACCGGCTCGATGCAGGACTACAGCGCGGCCTCCGGCTACCAGCGCAAGCGGTCCTACCAGTGGAAGGACACGATCGGCCCGGTCGAGACCCGCGCCACCAACGCCAACTTCTGGGGCTACAACCAGTCGTACGGCCTCGGCTACTACGAGTACTTCCGCTTCGCCGAGGACATCGGCGCCATGCCGCTGCCCGTCGTCCCCGCCCTGGTCACCGGCTGCGGCCAGAACAAGGCCGTCGACGACGAGGCGCTGCTGAAGCGGCACATCCAGGACACCCTCGACCTCATCGAGTTCGCCAACGGGCCGGTGACCAGCGAGTGGGGCCGGAAACGCGCCGAGATGGGCCACCCCAAGCCCTTCCACCTCACCCACATCGAGGTCGGCAACGAGGAGAACCTGCCGACCGATTTCTTCGCCCGCTTCACGCGGTTCCGGGCCGCCGTCCAGGCCGCGTACCCGTACATGCAGGTCATCTCCAACGCCGGCCCGGACGACTCCGGCACCACCTTCGACACGGTCTGGCAGCTCAACAAGGACGCCAAGGTCGACATGGTCGACGAGCACTACTACAACAGCCCGCAGTGGTTCCTGCAGAACAACGACCGCTACGACTCCTACGACCGGAGCGGACCCAAGGTCTTCCTCGGCGAGTACGCATCCGGCGGCAACACCTTCAAGAACGGCCTCGCCGAAGCCGCCTACATGACCGGCCTCGAACGCAACGCGGACGTCGTCAAGCTCGCCTCCTACGCGCCGCTGTTCGCCAACGAGGACTACGTGCAGTGGCGCCCGGACATGGTGTGGTTCAACAACCACGCCTCCTGGGGCTCGGCCGACTACGAGGTCCAGAAGCTCTTCATGAACAACGTCGGCGACCGGGTCGTCCCCTCCACGGCCACCGGCACCCCCTCCCTGCTCGCCCCGATCAGCGGCGCCGTCGGCCTGTCGACCTGGAACACCAGCGCCGCCTACGACGACGTGAAGGTGACGGACGCCGACGGGAACACCCTGCTCAGCGACGACTTCTCCGGTGACGCGGCGCAGTGGACCCACACCGGCACCGGCAGCTGGGCCGTCCAGGACGGGCAGTACGTCGAGACCTCGGACACCGCCGAGAACACCATGGTCTCCGCCGGCGACCCCTCCTGGCACGACTACGACCTGCACGTGAAGGCCACCAAGAAATCCGGCAAGGAGGGCTTCCTCGTCGCCTTCGGGGTCAAGGACACCGGCACCTACTACTGGTGGAACATCGGCGGCTGGAACAACACCCAGACCGCGGTCGAGCAGGCCGTGGGCGGCGGCAAGTCGACGCTGATCGCCAAGCCGGGGTCGGTGCAGACCGGCCGGACCTACGACGTCGGCATCAAGGTGCGGGGGCGGCAGGTCACCCTCTCCCTCGACGGGCAGGAGTGGGGCAGCTTCACCGACGACAGGCCGGCCGAGCCGTTCCGGCAGGTCGTCACCAGGGACAAGAAGACCGGCGACCTGATCGTCAAGGTCGTCAACGCCCAGTCGGCGGCGGCCCGTACGGCCATCGACCTCGGGGGCGCCGAGGTGTCGAGGAAGGCGAAGGTGACCACGCTCGCGGCCGCGCCGGACGCGGTGAACACCGAGACGTCCACCGCGGTCGCCCCGGTCACGTCCACCTTCACCGGAGTCGCCGACCGGTTCACGTACACCTTCCCGGCGAACTCCGTCACCTTCCTGCGGATCAGGCAGAGGTAGCCCCCCGCGTGGGGTGGAGGGCGGCCCGCCCCACCCCGCCCGAGGCGGAAAAAAAAAAGGGGGGACCCGGGGGGGGTGGGGCCGGGTGGGGA